>JAUNTQ010000008.1 GCA_030538605.1 Pseudomonadota bacterium | reverse complement strand
TTGGCCCCCACCCCAACCCTCCCCCAGCGGGGGAGGGAGCAAGAAACGTCTGATTGTTTTTGAGGTCAGCCCCATGTGCCTTGCGGGCGGCAAAAAAGATCACACCCCCGGGTACAGCCGCGCAAACCGCCGCCCGGCGAACCCGCGTACCGAGCGGGCAAAGAGGCGCACGATGCGCTCGCCCACGCGGTCGGCATGGGGCAGGGCGCGCTGCGCCAGTTGATCGAGCTGCTGCATGGCCTGCTGGCGTTCGGTGTGCAGCCATTGGCGCACGGCGGGGGCGGTCAGCACGGTGTCCATCGGCGGCCAGGGCGCGGTCAGGTGGGCGGCGTGCAGCACTTCGGCGGGCACGTTGACGATGCCTGCCGCCCAGTCTTCGCGCAGATCGCGCGCGGTGGAACACCACGCCAGCGCGTGCAGCAGTTCGGGCACGTCGCGCGCGCGCAGGCACGAGCCGCTGGCGGCCAGCAGCAGATCGAGCGAATGGGTGAAGGTGGCGCGGTGGTGGGCCGCCAGCCGCGCGGCGGGCCAGGCGGCGGCTTGCAGGGCGCGTTCGCGGTCGCGGCGCATCACCGCGATGAGATCGGCTGTCTGCGCCACGGCTGTGTCGCCCGCTTGCGCGCGCAGGGCGGTGGCAAAGGGTTCGGCCAGGTGCATCAGCTCGTCGTGCACGGGCTGGCCGGTGGGCGCGAAGCGGTGGCTGCGCAGGGCGGTGTTGAGCGCGTCGGCCAGGTGCAGCGGGTCTTCGTGCGGGCTGGGGCGGTCGCCGTCCAGCAGGTCGTCGGCGGCTTGCAGCAGGCAAAAGCCCAGCACCAGCAGGCGGCCCTGGCGCGGGTGGCGCAGGCGTTGCACACCCAGCAGCAGGGCGATCCAGCCGTAGCGCAGGTGGCGGCGGGCAAACAGCCACTGGTTGCGCGCCAGCAGCCATTCGAGCCGCACCGCCGCCAGCACGCGCGGCTGCACGGCCCAGCGCCCCACCCAGCGCACGGCCCCTGCGGCCAGCAGCACGCCGGCGGCCACGTCGAGCAGGTGGTGCTCGTGCAGGCCCACGGTGCTGAGGGCGATGGCGGCGGCCCAGGCCCACGGCAGCCAGCGCATGGCAGGGGCGGCGTGTGGTGCCAGTGCCCAGGCGGCGGTGCATGCCAGCGCCACATGCAACGAGGGCAGGTGGTTGCGCGTCAGGTTGAGCGTGTCGGCCAGCATGAAGGGCAGGTGCCACACGCCATCGGCCACGCGCGGCGGAAAGTCCACGCGCACCGGCAGCAGCACGAAGCACAAGGCGGCCACCCCGGTTTGCACCATCAGCGCCGCGAACACGACCCACAGCCCGGTGGGCTTGAGCTTGAGCGGCAGCGCCAGCAGCAGCAGCGGCAGGCTCAGGTAGGGCAGCGCCCAGGCGGGGTGAAAGGGCAGCACCGGCTCCCAGGGCAGCGCCACCGGCACGCGCCAGGGCACCCCGGCGCTGAGCGCGTTGGCGCCCACGTAGAGCAGGGCGAACAGCGTGGCGTACAGCGCGGCCAGCGTCCACTTGAAGGCGCGGGGCGCGGGCAGCGTCAGCACACCGGCCCTTGCGCGAACCGGGGGAAGCGGTGCGCCGGGCGCGGGCCGCGCCAGCAGGCCAGCCACACGTCGATGAAGCGCGGGCCGGGCGTGGCGTGGCGCGGCAGCGCGTTCCAGGGCAGCTCGGGCCGCTGGTGGTGGGCCAGGTGCAGGTGGTAGTTCAGGAACATGGCCCGCGTGAAGCGGTTGACGCGCAGGTTCCACGCGCCGTGGCGGTCGTTGAGGGGCGAGAAGGCGTGGTCGGTGTATTGCAGCCAGCTCCATTGCAGCGCAAAGGCGGCGTAGCACAGCACCCAGGCCAGCGGGGCGATGCCGCCCCAGGTGAGCAGCGCGGCGTGCAGGCCGATGGCGGCGGCAATCTCCAGCCGACTGGCCAGGGCGGGCACGCGCTCCAGCGCTTCGGCGTAGTGGTTGGCGCTGGTTTGCGCGGCGGCGGGCTGGCCCATGCGGCGCAGCAGCCAGCGCCGCGCTGCGCGCGGGGTGAGGGCGTAGGCCAGCAGGCCAGCCAAGGCCACCAGCCAGTACAGGCCGGTGTAGATGGCGTACCACTGCGCGTATTTGAGCCAGCGCGCGTCGCCGGGGCGCAGCACGTCGAACTGCTCGGCCGGCGAGCGGTTGTGCCGGTGGTGCGTGAGGTGATAAGCCTGCTGAACGAGGAAGCTGGTGGGAAACCACAGCGCCGCCCAGCGCCCGGCCCAGCGGTTGAGCGTGCGCTGGCGCGCGAAGCTGCCGTGCACCGCTTCGTGCAGCAGCGCGAACAAGGTGTTGGCGGAAAAGGAAAAGCCCAGCGCGGCCAGCAGTGCCACGGGCCAGCGCCAGGGGCCGCTGCTGCTGCCGTTGCCCAGGGCTTGCGTGGCCAGCCACAGCAAGGCGAAGCTGCCAGCGCTGGCGGCGGCCAGCAGCAGCAGGTTCAGCCGCGTGGGCGGCGCGGGGTTTTCAGTCGGCATGGTCGGGCGCGCGGGCGATGGGCGGCAGGCTTGACAGGTAGGCCGCCACGGCCTGCACGCCAGGGTCGTCCACGCCGCCCAGGCGCAGGCGCATGCCTTCGACCACGCCGAAGTCCTTGCGCAGAAAGGCCAGATACAGGTGGCGCGCCAGCCGCAGGCGCAAGCTGTGCAGCGCGCCGCCGCGCGGCAGGCCGATGCTGGCGAAGGCGCGGGTGCGGCGCTGCTCGGGCGCGGCGTCGGCGGCGCTGTCGGGCGCGTCTTGCGGCAGCACGCCGAACACGGCCTTGGAGGCAAAGCGCCCGAGCTGGCACTCCACCAGCATGCTGGTGCCGTGGCAGGTGTGGCGCAGGCGCAGCGTGCGGGCACCCTCGCCGCTGCCCGCGAGCTGATTCATCAGCCAACTGGCCGGGCCGCCGCCGGGCAGCACGCGGGTCTGGTAGCTCATGCGCAGACCGCCTGTGGGCAGGCGCTCGAACAGCGGCTCGCCCACCAGCTCGCGCTGGTGCACGGCGCGCAGGTGGGCGATGTCGAAGCCGTTGCAGATCATGGCGCGCCAGTCGGCGCGGATGACGAGCGGCGCGGCGGGCAGCCAGCCGCAGTCGTCGGCCAGCGTGGGCAGCAGGGGCGCGGGCGCTTCGCCGGGCGGGTGCAGAAAGATGAGGCCCAGGCGCTCTTCACACGGCCACGCGGGCTGATGCAGCGCGCAAGGCGTTGTGCCGGGCGGCAGCGGCTCGGCCAGCGGGCGCACCACGCGGTGGTGCAGCGCGCATTGCAGGCCGTCGCCCACCACGCGCGCGGTGCGCAGGTGTGCGCCCATGTGCGGGCAAAAGGCGTGCATGGCGCGCGGCTGGCCGTCGTGGCCGCGGTACAGCACGTAGGGCAGGGGGCCAAGCTGGCCTTGCCGCACGGCGCCGGGGCGCAGGTCGGCGGCGCGCGCCACCACGTACCAGCCGCGTGGCCAGTGGGGCAGGTCGGCGGGCGCGTTGCCGCTCGGGGCGGCAGGTGTGCCGCCGCTCAACGCGGCAGGTGTGTCGCCGCTCAACGCGGCGTGTTCGGGGGCGCTGGGTTGGCGCAAGGCATCAGCCCTGGCGTGCGCGGCCACGGCGCCAGCCGATGAAAAAGGCCAGCGCCGCCAGCACGACGGCCACGCCCGCGCCCACCCCCATCATCACGCGGCGCTGCTCGGCGAGCACGGGGTTGTCGAACATGTTGACCGAGTAGTCGAAGCTGGCGATGAGCCAGCGGCCATCGCGCTTGACGAGGGTGCTGGTCCACAGCGGACGCACCTCGAAGGCGGCGCCGCCGCGCAGGCGGTAGCGGTCCTGGCTGTGGCCGTAGGCAATGGCGACGTCGGGCGCGAGCAGGTGCGACAGCGCGTCGGCCTCGAAGGCGGTGACCACGCTTTCGACGAGGGCGTCCGGGCCTTGCAGCATTTGCGCGTAATAGCGGCGAATGGCGTCCTGGCCGATCACGCGGTCGCCGTTCATGGTGGTGAACACGACGTCGGGCGTGACGTGGGCCAGCAGCGCGTCGAGGTTCTGGTGGTTGAGCGCGTCCTGCATGTGCCGCTTGACGGCGCGCAGCTCGTCGTGCAGCACCTCCTGCTCGGCGGCGCTCATCGGCGCGGGTGTGTCGGCGCGCGCGGGCAGCCACAGGGTGAGCAGCATCAGCACGGACATGAACATGAGGCGGACGATGGACATGAAGGCAGGCATGGCGGCTCCTGTAAGGGCAAGGGTGGGCGGCGAAAGCCTACATCACCGCGATCTCGGGCTGCGCGGGGCGGTTGCCCTGCGGTGCTTCGTCGCCAAAGGCCACGGCATAGATGCGCGTGCGGTAAGTCAGCGGCGCGAAGGCGCGCACCAGCGCGGGCAGCGCCGGGTGCGCCGCGTGTAGCCCCAGGCTGAGCGCGCCCGCCGGGCACAGCGCCAGCGCGTCGCGCAGCAGATCGGGCAGGCGCGGCTGCCACGCGGGGGCCACGGCCAGAAAGGCGGCGTAGGCGTGGTCAAGCGGCTGGCCCGGTGCGGGCAGCGGCACGCGGCGCGTGAGCCACGCAGCGGCGTTGACGAGCGGGCGCAGCGCGGCCAGCGGCTGGCGGTAGCCCAGGGCGCGGATTTGCTGCTCGCCCTGGCGATGCCACAAGGCCACGCAGGCGGCCACGTTGCCGCTGTCGTCGGGCAGCCAGTGCAGGTTCAGCTCGGGCCGCGCAGCCAGTGCGGGGGGCAACTGCGGCGCGAATTGGTGTGCATTGGCCTGCGCGTCATGGAATGCACAGACACGATGTATGTCGCCCGCAGGCACGGGCTGCCACAGGCCCAGCCGCCGCGCGCGGCGCGCGGGCAGCGCCAGGCTGACGAGTTCGTTCAGATGGCGGTAGCGCGGCAGGCCGGGCAAGCCGGCTTCCAGCACACGACGGGCGGGCAGGTTGTCGCTGGCAATCGCCGTGTACCAAAGCGGCAGCGCGTTGGGCGGATGGTGCTCGCGCACCAGCGCAAAGCCCTCGCGCAGCAGGCGGGCGCGGTGCCGCCACGCCGGGCGTATGCGCAGCGCGCCCAGATAGCCCGCCTGCACGGCCTGCCCATCGACATGCACCGGGTGCACGGCGCTGGCGAACATGCCCGCGGCCTGGCCGTCCGGCGCATGGCCGATGACGGTGCGGTCTTGCCCGAAGCGGTGCTGGCCGATGAAGTAGCTCGGCTCGCGCGTCATCGTCATGCGCGCCCAGCCGGGCATGTCCAGCTCGCGCAGCAGCGCGCGCAAGTCGGCGTCGTGCCGTGGCTCGGCCAGGCTATAGGTGATGCGGGGCGTGGCGAGGTGGGTCATCGCATTGAAAAAGCACCTTCTGTGCTCCCTCTCCACCCGCTGGCGGGAGAGGGAGCGATGCGGTGACAGCTTTGCGGTTTGCGCTCATGACCTGGATGCGATGGCCCTGCGTGGTCAAGTGAGTTACTATGTTTATGGTATCTGCTTGCGCACGGTATACCTTGTTTTAAGATATAAAAGTGTCTGAAAACAAGGTATACCGTGCGCAAGAAGCTCACTTTTTTGATGTTTGGTGCACTGGGGCTTTCGGCGTGGTGCGGCGCTTTTACCCCACTTCCAGCAGCGGCTGGCCCAGCAGCGCCTCGTCGCCCAGCGGGTAGCCGTTGCGCTGGCTGACTTCGCCGCGGTGCATGGCGTTGATGGGCACGAAGTTGCGGCCCAGCACGCCGTCGCCCAGGTTGCGCCACAGGCGCTTGGCGATGCTGGGCCAGCCGTAGAAGCGCCGGCGCGCCTGCACGCAGCCGTCGGTCACTTGTTGCGCGGTGAGGCCGTGCGGGGTGAAGGGCAGTTCGTTGTAGCGGTAGCGCGCGTCCAGCCACCAGGCGTCGTAGCGCAGGCGGCCTTCGGCTTGCAGGCGCTTGTACAGCGGCGTGCCGGGGAAGGGGGTGATGTGGTTGAAGGCGGCGATGTACAGGCCCTGGTCGATGGCGAAGTCGACCGCGCGCTCAAACGAGTCTTCGCGGTCGTGGTCGTAGCCGAAGATGAAGGTGCCGTACACGGCAATGCCGTGCCGCCGCAGGTTGTCCAGCGCGCCGGTGTAGCCGCTTTTCATGGTGTTGAAGCGCTTGCCCATCAGGCGCAGGTTGGCCGGCTCCAGCGTCTCGAAGCCGATCAGCACGCCCTTGCAGCCACCGGCTTTGAGCAGGCGCACGAAGTCTTCGTCGTGCGCGGCGTTGATGCTCAGTTGCGTGATCCAGCGCAGGCCCTTCAACTGCGCCAGCGCGGGCAGCAGCTCGCGCCCGGCTTTCAGGTCGCCCGCAAAGTTGTCGTCGACGAAAAAGAACAGCTTCTTGCGCGGCATGAGTTCGCGCAGCTCGGCCACCACGGCATCCGCCGGGCGGGCGCGGTGGGTGCGGTCGAAGAAGGTCTGGATGGCGCAGAACTCGCACGGAAAGCGGCAGCCGCGCCCGGTCTCCACCAGGCCCAGCGGCAGGTAGCGCTTGCCGGTGAACAGACGCCGGTCGGTGCGCACCTCGCTCAAGGGCGTGCGCTGGCTGTCGTAGCGCGCTTGCAGCGTGCCGTGGCGCAGGTCGTCCATCACCTGCGGCCAGGCGCCTTCGGCTTCGCCGGTGACGATGGTTTCGCCGTGGCGCGCGGCCTCTTCGGGCCGCAGGGTGACGTGAAAGCCGCCCAGGATAACGGGCACGCCCCGGCGGCGGTATTCGCTGGCGATCTGGTAAGCGCGGGCGGCGGTGTAGGTCTCGACCGGCATGGCCACCGCATCGGTGGGCGCGTCGTAATGGATCGCTTCCAGCCGGTCGTCGTAGAACGTCAGGTCAATGCCCGGTGGCGTCAGGCCCGTGAGCGTGGCGATGGTGAGCGGCTCCATCTGCCAGGTGCGGATGTAGGCGTCTCCCGGGCGGCGGCCCAGGCGGTGGCCGATGGCCGGTTGGATGAGGGTCAGCCGCATACGGTTTTGGGGGCGTTGTCGGGTTGCAGGGCGATGACCTTGGGCGCAGGGCGCGCGAGCGATTCGATGGGCCAGTCGCAGGTGTAGAAGCGGTGCAGGTTGTGCGCGTAAAAGCGGTAGCCCAGGTTGGCCGTGAGCGCGAGCGAGGTGAAGTTGCCCGCCTTCCACAGCCGCCGCGCCATCGCTGAATAGCCGTAGACCTGCTTCCACGCGCGCTCGTGGCCGTGGGCGAGCTGCTGAACGCTCATGTGCCGGGGCTGAAACACGACGTGCTGGCCGTCGTACAGCTCCCAGTCTTGCGTGAGGATGCGGCCTTCGCCTTGCATGCGACGAAACAGCGGCGTGCCGGGAAAGGGCGTGAGCACGGCAAAGCGCGGCAAATCCACCCCGGCGTCGATGGCGAACTGCACCGTGGCGTCGAACACGTCGGGCGTGTCGTGGTCCAGCCCGAAGACGAAGCAGCCCTGCACGGCCACGCCCAGCGCGTGCAGGTCGGCAATCACCTGCTTGTAGTCGACCGAGCCGTTGAACTTCTTGCGCGCGTCGCTCAAGGATGCGGGCGTGACGGTTTCCAGGCCCAGCAGCAGGCCCTTGCAGCCGCTCTTGGCCACCAGTTCCATCAGCTCGCGGTCGTGCGCCAGCAGCACGGTGGACAGGCCAAACCACTGCACCTTGAGCGGGATGAGCGCGGTGAACAGCTCGCGCGCGTAGTCGCGGTTGGAGATCAGGTTGAGGTCGATGAACAGAATCTTCTTCTGCCCCACGCGGCGGATGTCCTCGATGACCCAGGACACCGGCTTGGCGTATTGCTTTTGCCCCCAGGCGGCGGGCGCGACGCAGAACTCGCAGGTGTGCACGCATGAGCGCGTGGCCTCGAACACGGCTTGCGTGAGGAACTGGCGCGGGTTGAACAGATCGCGCTGGGCAAAGGGCATGCCCGGCCGGTCGAGGCTGAAGTCCGCCGCCTGGTGGTAGGCGGGCTGGAGCGCGCCGCGCACGTAGTCGCGCAGCAGCGCGGGCCATGAATCTTCGGCGTAGCCCACGCAGATGGCGTCGGCGTGCTCTGCTGCTTCGTGCGGCATGAGGGTGACGTGCGGGCCGCCCAGCACCACGGTTTTGCCTTCGGCGCGAAAGCGCGCGGCCAGCTCATACGCGCGCGGCGCGGTGCCGGTGATGACGGTGAGGCCGATCAGGTCGGCATCGGGCGTGCCGTCGATGGGCTCGATGCCCTCGTCGTGCAGCGAGACCTGCGCATGCAGCTCAGGCGGGATCAGCGCGGCCAGCGTGGTGAGCGTGAGCGGCTGGTAGCGCAGCGATTTCTTGAAGATGCCGCCGCGCGCGCGGTACAGCGGGCCTTTGGGCGACATCAGGGCGATCTTCAGGGGCTTGGTCATGGCGGGTGTTCTCCGTGGTCAGCCAGCGTCACGAAACAGCATCGCCCACGCCGCTTCGCCGCGCAAGGCGAGGGGCTTTACGTCGGCCAGACGCGTGCCACGGGCCAGCAGGGTTTGCGTGAGTTGCGCCCAGGCGCGCGGGCGGTGCCAGGCGGTGGTGGCTTGCAACTGGCCCATGCGGCGGGCGTAGGCGTATTGGGGGTTGCGCTGCAAGGCGGCTTCTACCGCGGCCAGCGCGGTGGGCGCGGGTGGGTGTTCGCACACCAGGCGGTAGGCGGGCGGGGTGGCGTCGGCATCGGCAATCAGCATGGCGAATCCTTGAATGGGGTGCAGGCAATCGGCGGCAAAGCTTTCGGTGAGCTTTTCTCCCACCAGATCGCTGGCGAGAGACAGCCGACCTTGCAGTTCCAGAAGGGGGTCGCCCGCCAGCGTAAAGCCGGTGCAGCGCAGGTGGTCGCCCAGGCGGTAGCGGTACAGGCCGTTGGCGTTGGTCAGTACCACCTCGTAAGACTCGCCCACGCGCAATTCGTCTGCCAGGTAAAGGCTGTCGCCCTGCGCGAACTCGAAAAAGCCGTGCCGCGTGAGCACGGGCAGGTCATGGGCATCGGGCACGGTGACCACGCCCTCGGTCGCCAGCAAGCCCTTGGGCTGGATGCGCGCATGCGGCAGGCGCTCGGCCAGCGCGGGGATGTAGCGCGCCGACGCACCGCTGGCCCAGCAGCTGACGAGCTTCAGGCGCGGCCAGAGCGCGGCGGCGTCGGGCAAGTCATCCAGCAGGGTGAGCAGGAAGGTGGGGCTCCAGACCGAGATCAGCTCCAGGTCTTGCGCGGCGCGCAGGTGCGCCAGTGTTTGGTGCCGCCACTCGGCCACGTCGGTGAGTGCGCCCACCTCCAACGGCACGGCGCTGCGCGCGGCCAGCACCGCGCCTGCCTGCGGCCCCAGCCAAGCGCCATCGGGCAGGCCCAGCGGCAGCGCGCCCACGCGCTCGGGCGCGCGCGTGGCGGGGCTGGTGGCGAAGTACGCCGTGCCGCTCAAGGCGTGGCGTTGCGCCAGATCGGCCAGCCAGGGCAGCAGGGCGCGTTGTGCGTCTTGCAGGCCAGCGGCGGAGTAGGCAATGAGCTTGGGGCCGCTGGTGCTGCCGCCCGTGCGCTCGCAGCCCACCGGCGCACCGGCAAACAGCACGTCGCGTGCGCCGGGGGCCAGCGCGCGGGCGATCCACGGCGCCATGTCGTCATGGCTGCACAGCGGCACGCGGGCGCGGTAGTCGGCCAGCGTGGCGGGGCTGCCGAAGGCGCGCAGCCAGGCGCAGTGCCGGTTGCGCGCCAGCATCTCGGTCAGCCATTGCGCGTGGCTGGGTGCGGGCGGCAGGCGGCGCGCCAGATCGGGCAGCGTGGCCCAGCCAGCCTCAGCCATGCAAGAAGTGGCGCGCGCCACCCCCCTGCACGCGGCGCGCCACGCGGGCGGCCAGGGGCTTGAGGTTGTCCAGCGCCAGCGGGCACAGGCACACCAGCTCGTCGCCCTGCCGAAAGCCGGGGTTGCGCGCCAGAAAGTGGGCCGTGGCGTCCTTGGCCCGCTCGGCGTCCGAAGGCTCGGCCAAATGCGGGCGCAAATGCCCGTGCGACTGCGCAAAGCGCACCACGCCCTGCGCGGGCAGGTAGCTGCCGCCAAAGCGCGCCTGCGCCAGCTCGTCGGCCAACGCACGCCAGTCGGGGTGCGCCTGCGCCCAATGCGGGTGAAAGCGGTGCGTGAAGGCCGACAGATAGCGGTAAGTGCGGTGGCCCTTGACCAGCAGCAGCCAATACAGCGGCGGCGCGCCCGGCTCGGCCAGCAGGCGGCCCATGTTCTCCACCCAGGCCAGCGCCAGCGTTTGCTGCCCCCAGTGCGCGGGCTGCACCACCGTGTCGCCCGAATACACCACGCGAACCGGCTCGCCGCGCCAGCGCCACGGGTAGACCTGCACGGTGGTAAAGCCCACCAGCCCGTGCGTGTCGTGCCTTAGCACGATGGCCTCGTCCTTGGCGTTCAGGTCGTGCTGAAACAGCGCATCCGACGTGCCTGCGTAGCACGACAGGTACAGCGCCGACATGGCCGAGCGCTCGGCCACCGAGAGCGCCGACACCGCCACGCGTCGGGCGCGATAGGCCGATGGTGCCGCGAGGGCGGGGGCTTGGGTCATGCGGTGCGAGTGCGCTGGTGGAGACGGGGAGTTCAAGCGTAACCGAGGCGAAAAAGCTATCAAAAAAAGAGCTTTTCATGCCAAACCCATAATGCCGCCCATGCCCCGCTGGCTCGAACACCGCATTCCGCCGCCCGTCATCGACGCGGCCTTTGTGCTGCTGATGTGGCTCATCGCCCGCGCCCTGCCGCAGGCGCAACTGTGGCCGCGCGGCGCGTCCGTGCTGGTGCTGGGCGCGGCGCTGGGCGTGGCGCTGGCGCTGGCGGGCGGCGTCATCGCGCTGGCAGGCGTGGTCGAGTTCCGCCGCGCGCGCACCACCGTCAACCCTCTGGCCCCGCAAAAGGCCAGCACCCTGGTCACCACCGGCGTGTTCGGCATCACCCGCAACCCCATGTACCTGGGCATGTGGCTGGTGCTGGCAGGCTGGGGCGTGTGGCTGGGCAACGCAGCGGCGTGGGTGGCGCTGCCGCTGTTCGTGCTGACGATCAACGCCCTGCAAATCCAGCCCGAGGAGCGCGCGCTGCGCGAGCGCTTTGGCGAGGCGTTCACGCGCTATGCGGCGCGGGTGCGGCGATGGGTGTAGATGTCGTGATTCGTTAGTGGCATAGGTAACGTTACTAGCTGGTATCGATACCAGCTTGTGCGCTGCAGCAAGTCGGCGGTACAACCTGTCATCGAATTGACATCATCTGGCGGCTGCATAAATATGAGTGGATCTTCCGTTACCCCAAGCCTTGGCACTGCCACGCGCCCGCAAGAAAACGACCCTCAGGCCCGTGCCGCTACCGTAGGTGCGGCAACCGTCGCCGCGTTGCAGCTTGCCCAGCCCTTGCCCCCGCGCGAGAGGGCGCTGGCTGGCTATCAGATTGCCGCCGGCACGTCGCAGGCGAGCGCGGGGCCAGTTGCGCAGGCGTTGGCGGATGCACCGGCCAATGCCCGCACGGCGCTGGCGCGCACTGACCTGCCGTCCGATCAGGCAGCCAAGCTTCGCGTCGTGGTAGAGCGGCTGGGCAACGAAGTGATTGATGGACGCATTGCGCCGCAGATGAACAACGAGTTTCGGCAGAAACTCTACGATCTGGCCACTGCAGAGCCAAACTCCAGCAGGTTCAACGGGGCCATGGCTCACATGACGCGCGCCGCCGAGGTGCTGGATCGCGTCACGCTGGCGCAGGGCACATCCATGGCGTTCGACCCCAAGAGCGGAGCCAATCTGGCCGATGCCCGGCTGCCGCTGCTGGATGTGCCTGACCTGGATGCCGACCTGTACTTCAAGACCCGCGACGGCGTGCTGCATGTAGAGAGCGTCAAGGCAGGGGTCACAACGCTGGCAAGCGAACTCAGGGGCAGCGCTGAGGGCGAGCGAGCACAACTGGGCCGTCAAGCGGCCTGGCAACGCGCAGGCACCCCGGACGAACCCAGGCGGGTGTCGGTATATGCGGGTGATGACAGCGCTGGTTTCGGTCATCTCATGGACGGCCGGAATCTGGGTGAACTTCGCAAAACCATGGCCGATGCCGATGGCCGCAGCATCGTGCTGGGTGAACGTGCCTATTCCATCAATGACCTGGACGCCTTGAACGCGGCGGCCAAAGCGGACATGCAGCGCCATGTGGATGGTGCCAAGCAGGCGCACCTCGCGGCTGGCCGCTCGCCCGAAAGCTTCAAGGCGCCCTATGGTGCGTACGTCAATGAGCACATGCAGACCCCACTGTCCACCATGGAGCGGGTGAACATGCAGGTCGGCCAGGCTGAACCACCGCTTGGCGCACTGCCGCGTGCCAGCATGCCGACGGCATCGCAGGGTGGCCTGTGGGGCGGTGCCGTAGCCGGTGGCGTGTCGGCTGCCGTGGCCTTGGGCGATGGCCGACTTACGGCGGACGAGGGTCGGCAGGTCTTGGCTCAGGCCGGTATCGGCGCTGGCGCGGGTGCGTTGACGGCAGCGGGTGAGCGCATAGTCGCGCCTGCGATCGACCGTGCGCTTGGTCCGGCCATTGAAAGGCGCGTGACCGCGATGGCTGCCTCGCGCGTGACCCCTGCGCTTGCCGGAACGGTGCAGGGCACGGCCTCTGCAGCCAGCACTGGTTTTGCTGTCCGTACCGTGGCATCGCGCGCGATGGGTGCCACCGGGGTGGGCGCCGTCGTGGCAACGGGTGTCTCGGCCTACGAGAACCGCGCAGGTTTGGCCAGAGGTGATGCGCAGGCCATCGGCAATGTCACGGCCGACGCCGCCGTGGCTGTGACCTCGATTGCCTCGGCTGCCGCGGTAGGTGCGGCCGTTGGCAGCGTGGTGCCGGTGGCGGGCACAGCAGTGGGCGCTGTGGTGGGCCTGGCCGTCGGGGTGGGTGTAGCCTACGGTGCGGAAATCAGTGGTGCGCGTGACTGGGTGGCCGACAAGGTGGGCGGGGCCATCAGCCGCATCAAGAGCTGGTTCTGACGAGGCCACTGCGCGCTGGTGCAAAGCGGCACAACGCACCTTGCCGCGCACGTTCAAAGGAATGGCGAATGCTGCCGAGATCCGCTCCCCGTCATGCATACCCTGCAACCCCCGCGTCGGACGCGCTCGATGCGTGGCAGCTTCGGCTGGCGAGGCCGGAAAGTGCGGCCTTGCGCTCGGATCAGGGGCTGCATGTGGAGCCGCTGGATCCACTGATCGTCAGCGCGCGCCCCGAGGATTTTCTGGTGACGGGGTTTCGCTTTTTCGATGTGAACCCTCCGGTTTCTGCCCACACCGAATGGAAGGGTTTCAGCTTGTGGCTGGATTATTCCCCTGGCTTTCAACACCAGGCGCTGCTGCTCACCCGGCAATGGCAGCGGGGCGAGCCGTGGATGGGCGGGCCGGTGCTGTGGATCGACGGGCGGCCGGTGGCGGTGCCGCGCGACGAAGATGGAGAAAGCCTGCTGTGCGGAGCAGGTCGGTGGCTGGACGAGCGTTTCTATGCGTTGGAAACGGGTGGCTTGTTCAGGCACCCGATGTTCGATGAGCGCACCGATGGCACGTTTGATGCGCTGGGCCGTTTGCACGGCATGCTGCTGTGCGACGCTGAACGACGCACCGAGCAGCAGGTGCTTCCGCCCCATGATCAACGCTGGACGGCGCCGGTGGCGGTGCGCGAGGGTGATCGTCTGCGGGTGTTTGCGAGTGCCGACGCGCAGCGCGCCGGCCAACCGGCGTGGGAGTCGGTGGTGTCGGACAGCGTGTGACCGTGCGATCCCGCGCTCAGACGGGGTAGGTGCCGGGCCTGAAGATTGCCTTGTCCACCGTCCCAATCTGCGTGTGCCCGCAGAAGGCCATGGTGGTGTCCAGCTCCTTGTGGATGATCTCCAGTGCCTTGGTCACGCCCGCTTCGCCTGCCGCGCCCAGGCCCCACAGGAAGGCGCGGCCGATGTAGGTGCCGCGTGCGCCCAGTGCCCAGGCTTTCAGCACGTCCTGGCCGCTGCGGATGCCCGAGTCCATGTGCACTTCGATCTGGCTGCCCACGGCATCGACTATTGAAGGCAGGGCGGCGATGGCCGAGGGCGCGCCGTCGAGCTGGCGGCCGCCGTGGTTGCTGACGATGAGGGCGTCGGCACCGCTGTCCACGGCCAGGCGGGCGTCTTCGGCTTCCATGATGCCCTTGATGATGACCTTGCCGCCCCAGCGTTTCTTGATCCATTCCACGTCGCCCCAATTGAGGCGCGGGTCGAACTGGTCGGCCGTCCACGCGCCCAGGTTGCTCATGTCGGTGACGCCTTTGACGTGGCCGTGGATGTTGCCAAACTGGCGGCGCGGGGTGCCGAGCATGCCCAGACACCAGCGCGGCTTGGTGGCCAGGTTGATGAGGTTGGCAAGCGTCGGCTTGGGCGGGGTGGACAGGCCGTTCTTGATGTCCTTGTGGCGCTGCCCCAGGATTTGCAGGTCGAGCGTGATGACGAGTGCGCCACATTCGGCGGCCTTGGCGCGGTCGATCAGGCGCTCGATGAAGTCGCGGTCGCGCATCACGTAGAGCTGAAACCAGAAGCCGGGCGCGGCGTGCTGGGCCACGTCTTCGATGGAGCAGATGCTCATGGTCGAGAGCGTGAAGGGGATGCCGAACTTGCGCGCGGCGCGGGCGGCGGCGATTTCGCCATCGGCGTGCTGCATGCCGGTGAGGCCGGTGGGCGCGATGGCCACGGGCATGCTGACGGGCTGGCCGATCATGGTGGTGGCGGTGCTGCGGCCTTCCATGTTGATGGCCACGCGCTGCTTGAACAGGATGTCCTGAAAGTCGGCCTGGTTGGCGCGGTAGGTGTGCTCCGTCCAGCTGCCGGAGTCGGCGTAGTCATAGAACATGCGGGGCACGCGGCGTTTGGCGAGCAGGCGCAGGTCTTCGATGCAGGTGATTTTGGCGAGGTCGGTCATGGCGGTGTCTCTTGTGGCTGGCAGATGTTAGCGGTGTGGCGGCCACGATCGGGCAGCTGTGGCGATGAGGTGCAGGCAGATCAAGGGGTGAATAAAAGAATAGCTGCTTGCGTATGTATTTATTGAGTTTTCATATAAAACAATATGAAATTGTTTAAATACATACGCAAGCAGCTATTATTTTTATGTTCGACTGATTTCGCGCAGGGTGACGAACTCTTCGGCGATGGTGGGGTGAATGCCGATGGTGGCGTCGAACTGCGCCTTGGTTGCGCCGCATTGCAGGGCCACGGCAAAGCCTTGCACGATTTCGCCGGCATCGGGGCCGACCATGTGCAGGCCGACCACGCGGTCGCTGGCGGCGTCGACGATGAGCTTGATGAGCGTGCGTTCGCTGCTGCCGCTGAGGGTGTGCTTGAGGGGTTTGAAATCGCTGCGGAACACGCGGATGGCGTTGCATTTTTCGCGCGCCTGGGCCTCGGTCAGGCCCACGGTGCCGATGGGCGGGTGGGTGAAGACGGCGGTGGGGATGTCGTCATAGCGCATGGTGTGGGCGGGCTTGCCCGGCGCGGGGCCGAACAGTGCGTCCACCAGCGTCATGGCTTCGGCCAGGGCGACGGGGGTGAGTTCCAGGCGGCCCACCACGTCGCCCAGCGCGTAGATGCCGGGCACGCTGGTCTGGAAGTCGTCGCCCACCTCGATGGCGCCGTTGCCCTTTTGCCGCACGCCCACGTCGGCCAGGCCCAGGCCGTCGACATTGGGGCGGCGGCCGGTGGCGTAGAGCACGGTGTCGGCGGGCACGGTGTGGCCGTCGGACAGGGTGACGGTGAGGCTGCCATCGGCAGCGCGCTCGATGCGGCAGGGGTCGGCGCGCAGGCGCACGTCCACGCCGTGCTTGCGCATTTCGCTTTCGGCAAAGGCGCGCACTTCGTCGTCGAAGCCGCGCAGCACTTGTTCGCCCCGGTAGAGCAGCGTGGTGTGCGCGCCCAGGCCGCAGAAGATGCTGGCCATTTCGCAGCCGATGTAGCCGCCGCCCACCACCACCAGCCGGGCGGGAAAGCGGGGCAGGTCGAACACGTCGTCGGAGGTGATGGCCAACTGGGCGCCTTCGATGTCGGGTTTGAAGGGCTTGCCGCCGGTGGCGATGAGGATGTGCGTGGCAGTGTGGCGCGTGGCGCTGCCGCCATCGGCTTGCACTTCGACGGTGTGCGCGTCGATCAGGCGCGCGTGGCCTTGCAGGCGATGGACACCAGAGTTGACCATCAGCCCTTCGTAGATGCCGTTCAGGTGGGCGATTTCGCGGGCGCGGTTGGCTTTCAGCGCAGCCCAGTCGAGCTGAGGCGCGTGGGGCATTTGCCAGCCGTAGCCAGCGGCTTCCGCAAAGCCTTCGGCGTAGTGCGCGGCGTGGCTGTAGAGCTTCTTGGGGATGCAGCCCACGTTGACGCAGGTGCCGCCCATGCGGGCGCTTTCGGCCAGCGCCACGCGCGCGCCGCGCTGGGCGGCAAAGCGCGCGGCGCGCACGCCGCCGGAGCCGCCACCAATGACGAAAAGGTCGAAGTCGTGGGCGTGCATGCGGGGGTTCTCCAGGTGGTTGGGGCGGGTGAGTGAGAGGGGGGTCAGCGCGCTGGCTGGCAGGCGCTGCACAGGCTTTTGACTTCCACGGCCTGGGGGACGAAGCCGTGTTGCCGGGCCTGGGCCAGCAGGCTGGCGGCGGCTTTGTCGTCGTGGATTTCGTCAATGCGCTCGCATTGCAGGCAGATGAGCATCACGGCGGGGTAGCCGTGGTCGGCGTGGTTGCAGGCCACGAAGGTGTTGGTGGCGTCCACCTTGTGTACGAGGTGCTGCGCTTGCAGGAATTCGAGTGCGCGATAGACGGTGGTGGGGGCGGTGCGGCCGTCGTGGCGCGCCTGCATGTCCTGTTGCAGGTCATAAGCCTTGGCCTGGCCGCCCCGGCGCAGCAAAAGCTCCAGCACTTCGGCGCGCTGGGCGGTGAGCTGCGCGCCCCGGTGCGCGCAATGTGCGGCGGCGCTGGACAGGCGTTGGCGCAAGGTGGCGTCTGCGCCTTTGGGGGTGGGCGTGGAGGTGGACGAGTGGCGGGCCGGGCTCATGGCCCATTATCGGCGGGCCGTCTGGCGCGGCTGCGGCTGCGCACCATCCACGCCAGCCCCAGTGCGATCAGCAGCAGCACGATGGCCGGGCCGCTGGGCCAATCCAGATACCACGACAGCAGCAGGCCGCCCGCATAGCCCAGCGCACCCACCGCCAGGGCGTGGCGCACGGGGTGGCGGGGCTGCCACTGGGCCACCACGGCAGGCACGATCAAGGTGGCGAACACCAGGTACAGGCCCAGCAGCGGCAGGCTCAGGCTGACCAGCAGCGCAAAGCTGCCGTAGAACACGGCGCTGTGCGCCAGCAGGCCCGGTCGCCAGCGCAGCAGCGCGAGAAACAAGGCGGTGGCACCCGCCAAGGGCAGCAGGTCGGCCCAGGTGACCCACAGCACGTCGCCCGAGAGCAGCGCGGCCAGCCGGTGCGCGCCATGCGGGTCGGCACTGAGTGCCACCACCGCCAGCGAGGCGGCACCCACGTAGAGCAGGCCGATCAGCGCCTCTTGCTGCCTGGGCCATGCGCGCGCCAGCGCGGCAACGATGGCTGCACCGACGAGTGCCGCCGCAGCGGCAGACAGCGCCAGCAGCCAGCCCGGCGCGTCGTGGGCATGGGCGGCATGGTGGTGCGCGCCGTGCAGGGCGTCGTCGTGCAGGTGGTAAAGGCGGTGCGCCAGATACTGGCCCGCCAGCACGCCCAGGCTGGCCACCTGCGCAATGGCCAGGTCGATGAAGACGATGCCGCGCCGCAGCACCTGCCGCCCCAGCGGCACGTGGCTGAACAGCGCCAGCAGGCCAGCGGCCAGCGGGGGCAGCAGCAGGGCGAGGTCGGTCATCGCGGGGTCATGGCCTGGGCGATGCGCGCAGCAGGCTGTCCACCAGCGTGTCCAGCCAACCGGTCAGCGTAGCGGCGGGGCCGGTGTCGTCCACGGTGCTGGGCAGCGCCAGCAGGGCGGTGTGCTCATTGCCCAGCTGCTGCACCAGCCAGCGGGCGGGCTGCGGCTCCTGGTACAGCGCATGCACCACGGCGATGGGCGGCGCGGCGCGGGTTTGGCGCAGCACGGCTTGCAGGTGCGATGGGGTGGGCGGCACGCCGGGCTTGGGCTCCATGTCGGCCACTTGCCGCATGCCCAGCCAGCCCCACAAGTAGGCAAAGGTGCTGTGCTGCGCCACCACGCCCTGGCCTGCCAGCGGTGCGGCGCGCTGGCGCAGCCGGGCGGTGCGCGCGGCCCACTCGGCTTGCCAGGCGGTGTGGCGGGCTTCGTAGGCGGCGGCCTGGGCCGGGTCGATGTGGGCCAGCCGCGCCGACAGCGCGCGCGCCACCTGGGCCATGCGGTCGGGGTCGAGGTGAAAGTGCGGGTTGCCCTCGGGGTGGACATCGCCCTCACCCCAGCCGACCTGCTCGCGCTGGTCGGTCAGCGTGACGTGTTGCGCCGCGTAGAACATGCCCGGCTGGCCGTCGCGCACGGCACCGTTGCCTGCGCGCTGTTGCAGCATGGGCAGCCAGCCCGCTTCAAGCGATGCCCCGGTACACACGGCCAGGTGCGCGCGCCGCAGCGAGGCGATCAGGGCCGGGCGGGCTTCGATGTGGTGCGGGTCTTGCCGCGCGTGGGTGGCGCTGCTCACCTGCGCTTGCGGTGCCAACGCCCGTGTCAGCGCGGCCCATTCAGGCTCGCACGCAAACACGCGCAGGCTGTGCCCTTGGGCGACGGCGGACGTGGACAGGCACAGGCTGGCCAGCGTGAACACGACTGAGATATTTCAGCGGTCGAGGATGCGATAAATCGGGAAATACGGGGATGGGGTGGAACGGGGTGGGATGGGTGGGTGCAAAGGGGTTGCGTGTGGCGCAAATGGGCGGGGGGATCACTTGAAGCCCATTTCGGCGGCCCAGTCGCGCACGATGGTGTTGATCTCCTCGATCTCGCTGGGGCCGATGCCGAGATATGGGCGGGCGGGGATGGTGACGGACTTGGCCCAGGTGCCGTGCGCCTTGGCCCTTGTGTAGCCGCCCAGGGCCAGCATTCTGGCGCTTTTGGGCTTGATGACGCCGCCGAACTGGTGGATGGCGGCGTACTTCTGGCGGCTGCCGACGTGGACGGCCTTGCCGGTGACCTGGTGGGTGATCGTCGTGGCAAGGTCTTTGCTCTCGCCGATCAGGGGACGGGTGCCGCTGCGGGGGTAGAGCCGCCGGGTGATCTCGCTCTTGGGTGCCCACTGCTGGCCGCCGGGGGACATGCCACGCGGGAAGCGCTGCATGGTGGCCTCGGCCAGGCCCATGCCGAGGCGCTCAAGCAGCACGCGCGGCTGTGCCATGGTGCGCTCGATGCGCAGCAGGGCGCTGACCGCGTTTTCACCTTCGAAGTTGATCTTCAGCATGGCCGCTCCTACAATTGTCTTTGCCCGCTACCCCGAAAGCGTTTCGGACGTTCTGAGAAGGGGCGCATCGAAAGGTGTGCAGCATGACTCGTCGGTGGCCGGGCAACCTCTTTCAGCATCAGTTCCAGCCTCCTCGTTTCTTGCGCATCGAGTTGAAGGCCAGGGTACGGCGTCCGGGCCGAATCTCCATCGCGACGCGGTAGCCGATGCCATCGACCTCTTTGTCAAACAGCAGCACGTCGCGACCGGAACGGCTTTTGTCTTCGTCCATGCTGACGGCGTCAGGGCTCGCCAGGATGGATGACAAGGACTGGAAGTCGTCGATACCCACTGCGATCTGCCCACGCTTGGCTTCGATGCCGGGCGTTCCGTGCGTGTTGATGGCGTGCTGCACGCCATTGTTGTCCAGGGTGATGGCGTAGCCGCTCAAGTCCGGTGCGTGGTTCTGCCCTGCGGCGTGCAGCTTTTCCTTGAGGGCTGGCCCGTTGTCTACCGGCGCGACCACCATCTGCACCGTGCGCCCGCGTGTGTCTGCAGCATGCGCTGCAAACTGCGCGACCACGGCCGGCGCGGCAGCGGCGCGGGCTTGTCGCGCGGCCTGGTAGGCGGCCACGGCTTCGCGCAGGGCCTGGCCTTCGGGCAGGGGCAGCTTCTGGGTCTTGGCGTCAACAAAGTAGCGGATCGACTCGGCCACGAAGTCGGGCGGTGCGCCCGCGCCGGCGTCGGTGTCCTGGTTCCACCCGGCGGGCGGTTGGGTCTGGGCACCTTCGGCGGGGCGGCGCACGGCCTTGACGCGGCAGGTGCAGCCGTAGTCGGGCGGGATGCGCGGGGGGTAGTAGGTGCGCCAGAACGGGTCGCTGTGGTGCAGTGTCAAGCCCTGCGCGCCCCAGGCCAGGTGCTGGGTGCGGGGCTCGCGCGCGAGGCCGCTGTGTACCCATTGCCAATACGGGTACTCAGCGACGAATTCAGGGTCGGTCAGTTGTGCGTAGCGCCCGGTTGACCAGCTCTTGCGCACGTTGGTGGTGTAGATGACGCGGGTGCGCCAGGCCTCACCCGCCTCGGTGCCTTCGCCTGTCCAACCGTGCCAGCCGTGTTTTTTGACGACTTGAAAGAACTGGGTGCGAAAGGCTTCCAGGCCCACGCCGTCTTCCACGGCCTGGCGCACGGCCTCGCGCAGATCGGCCAGCAGGTCGGCTTTCATGGCACCGGCGACGGCGAAGCCGCGATAGTGCTCTTCGGAACGGATGTCGTCGTAGCGCGCGGTGCCCACCAGGCGCTGGCGCTGGGCGAAGGCGGCAATGGCCTCCTCGAAGGCCAGGCGCGCGGCGTCGACTTCCGGTTTCAAGTGTCGCCCTCGCGGGCTTCGCGCGCCACTTCGTCCATGCCGCGCAGGCGAGCGGCGGCGAAGGCAAGGGACATGACTTCGACCAGCTCGTCTTCGGGCAGCTCGTCGAAGGCGGACGAGATGGCTTGCGGCAGCTCGGCCACGTCCTGCATGTTTTGCACCACTTGGGCGATGCGCTGCATCCAGTCGGCCACCACGGCCGCGCCTGCGGAGGCGAGCTGATCGACGCCCCAGGGGGCGGTGACGCTGGATCGCCCGGTGGCAGCCACAAGGCCGCGTCCGGCGTGTCCGAGATAGCGCCCGGTGGTGGCCGCCAGGCCGGGCCAGGCGGGGGGCTGGGCGGCTTGCAAGATGGCCTCGCCGTCTTGCGGCATGGGGATGCCTAGTTTTTCGTGTGCCCACTTGACGGTGGGCTGCACGCCGATGCTGACGAGCTGCGGCAGGGCTTGCGCGTAGGCGGTCAAGTCCTCGGTCTCTTGCGCGTTGAGCTGGAACTGCGGGCTGCGGCGCGGGCCATCGGGGGCCAGGCCGTTCAAGGCGGCGACGGCATAAACCAGATCGCGCGTGAGCGTGGCGTTGAGCTGGCGCACGTCGGCGTCGCGCAAGTCCTTGCGCACCTCGTTGTGGATCTGGCCGAGGGCGTTGGTGCTGGCCTGGCCGTCGGCGCCGCTGGTGAGCGTGGCGCCGAGGATGACCTTGCTCTGGTTGCGCTCGCACCAGCTCATCATCAGCTCGAAGGCTTTGGGGTCGCCGGTGGCGGCGTCGTGGAACTCCATCAGCATGCCTTCGGGGATGATGCCGGCGGCGTTGTGGCCGATGCTGGCCAGGGCGCGCAGCAGGGTGAGTTTTTCGACCTCGCTGGCGCTGGTGGGGTAGCGGCCCACGCGCAGGGGGATGCCGTAAATCTCCAGGAACTCGGCCAGGTCGCCCACGCTGTAGTTCTTGAAAAGGTAGGTCCACACGAGTTGCCGGAACAGCGCCGCGCGCTCCAGGTAACCGCTCTTGGCCTTGTGCACGTGGGTGACCCAGCCGAAGGCTTGCAGCGCCTCGCCCGGCACGCCGTCTTGCATGGCGTAGGTGCGCAGGCGCAGCTCTTGCCGGTAGCCGCGGTGCAGCTGGAACCAGCTTTGGGGGCGGTGCGTGATGGTCTTGGGCAGCCAGAAGCCTTCGACGCGGTGCCACTCGATTTCCAGACACGCAAAGCCCTTGCCGATGGCGTCGGTCACATCAAACAGCACGTCTTCGAAGTCGGGCACTTCTTGCAGCAGCTCGTCGAGCTGGGCGGCGGCTTTTTGTTCGGCGGGCGTGGGGGACTTTTGCGGCGGCACCACCTCCCATTCCAGGATGCAGGCGCGGCGGCGCTTGTTCATTTCGCTGGCGATGTGGCCGTCTTTTTCCTCCATGTCTTCGAACAGCTCGAACTGCGCGGCGAGGTCGCCGTTTTCGGCGGCGTCAAGGATGCTGGCCAGGCGGCTGGGCGTGAGGCCGCGCGTGGGGTGCGATTGCAGCTCACGCTGCAATGCGGTGAGGTGCGCGGTCTGCGGGGTGTGCAGATCGGGTGTCTGGATGGGCTGGCCGTCGGGGCCGAGGATGCGGGAGGTGGCCATGTCGGTTTACCAGGTGGCGGCGTTTTCAGGGGGCGCAAGATCGTCCGCTCTGTAGGCGTCAGCGGCAGTCAGCGACAAGCGGGTGGTGGCGCTTGAGAGGTTGTCGAAGCCGCGCGGGTGGGTGGGCACGGCGCGCCATTCGATGGGGCCGCTGGTGCCCGTGCCTGCATTGAGTGCGAGGAAGGCCGCCCAGGTGCGGTCGGCGTGGCCGGTGCTGTCGCTTTCGGCCACGAAGCGCGGCGCGCCGGTGGGGCCGGTTTCCTTGCGCAGCTTGTGCAAATCGGCGCGCAGGGCGTTGTCGCCCGCCGGGATGCGGATGCGGCGGTCTTCAAACGCTTCCTTTCCGATGGTGGCCAGGGTGAGCTTGTTGGGCGCGGTGAAGAGCACGCCCTCCACGCGGCTGGTGCCATGCTTGCGCTGCGCGTCTTCCACGGGCTTCTCGCCCATGCCCGTTTGGTCCATGCACGCGCGCAGCACGCGGTAGCGCTCGAACACGCCGGCCAGCAGTGCGTCTTGCTCGGCAAAGCTCACGCGCTTCTTCGCGATGATCTCGCGCGTCCAGAACACGTCGCCTACCAGCTCGACCACCCAGATCACGAACAGGTCGTTGCGCGCGCCAATGTCCACACCCACATAGCAGGGGCCGCCCGTGTAGTGCGCGGCCAAGCCCGCCCGGTCATCCTCGCAGGCGTTGATCAGCTCGTAGCTGAGCCAGGCGCTGGCTTCGTCCAGCCATTGCAGCTCGAATTCCTGCGCCCACAGGTCTTGATCACCCGCGCCCCGGCACAGCTCTTCAATGTCGCGCGGCAAGCCATCGGCCACGGCCTGGTAAATGTCGGTGGAGTGCCTTGACCACCCGTCATCCTTGCCCGTCATCAGCTCGAAAAACTTGTTGCCTTTGCCGTTGGGCGTGCTGATGACGCGCAGCTTGAGGCCGGGCTTGCTGATGACGGGAAACAGCGCGCGCCAGATGGCGCGACTGTCCTGGTGGAAAGCGAATTCGTCCAGCAGCACGTTGGCGGAAAAGCCGCGCGCGGTGTCGGGGTTGGCGGGCAGCGCGGTGATCTTGCTGCCGCCGGGCAGCTCGACTTCGAGGCTGCGCACGCTGGCGTCGAACGCGGTTTCGTACTCGGCAAAGCCCGCCTGCATGGCGCGCAGGTGCAGCTTGACACCCTCGTTCATGGCTTCGCGCGCCTGGCGCTCGCCACGGCTCAAGATGACCCAGCGGCGGCGCTGGCCCTGGCTTTCAGCCCGCAGGCAGTCGAGCACCAGCTCCAGCGTACTGGTGAAGGTCTTGCCGCACTGGCGCGCGAACATGGCGATCTTGAAACGCGCGTCGTCTTGCACCCAGCGGCGCTGATAGCCATAGAGCTGCAAGGCGGGCGGGGGCGGCTGCTCAGAGGTCATACGCGGCCTTGATGACGCGGGCCAGCACATCGGGCGGCACCTCGCCGGTCTTGCCCAGCTCGTCGAGTTTTTTGCGCTGCTCGGCCAGCAGGCGCTTGCGGGCTTCGTCCTCCACCCTGGCCTGAAACAGCTTGAGGTTGACGGAGCTGCGGCTCAAGGTGGCGATGTTCTTGGCGGCCTTGCTGAGCAAGTCCACGCGCGAGGCGGCGACCTCTTCGGCGGTGGAGCCTTCGGGCGGCGGCTCGTCCACTTCTTGCAGCGCCAGGATGGCCTCGAACAGCTCGGTCTGCACGAGGGCCGTCAGGGCTTCGCTGCGCGCGTCCTTGCTGTCGCCGGCCTGCTCGCTGATGAGGCGCGCGGCTTCGGTGCTGGCCTTGATGGCGGCCAGGCGGCGATCCAGTTTCTGGCCGTAGCGGTGCACCGCGCTGCGGCTGGGCAAGGTGCCGGCGCTGGCCTCGGCGGGGAAGCGCGCCTGCAGGTCGGCGATCAGCTCATCGAGTGTTTGCGCGCCGGTGGCGAGCATGGCCTCGATGCAGCTCTTGACCTCGGCCGGCAGGCGGCTGATGGTGCTCTTGCGGGCCATGCCGGGTCACCAATACTTCGCGGGGCGGGCGATGCCGGGCTCGCAGTCGACCGTGTACTCGGCCACGTCCACGCCGTGGCGCGTGAGCTCGGCATGCCAACGGCCATCGGGGCGCTTGTCCACGCGCAGCAGCTCGCGCCCGTGCAGGTAGTCCAGCTCGCGGCGCAGCTCCAGCGGCGTGGCGTCGGGGTATTCGCTTTGGGCCACGGACAGCACAAGCCCCTCCATCGCGCCCAGGGGGCGGGCGTTGTTGAGGGTCAGCATGATGAGCCAGCGCAGGGATTCGCGGCGCACGCGCGCCAGGTCAACGTTTGGGGTTTGCATCGCGGTTGGCTCCTTGTGCGGCGATGGAAATCTGCACCACTTCGACCTTGCCCGCGAGTGCGTCGAGCTTGGCCATGATGACGCTCTGGCCGTGCACGTGGTCTTCGCGGCGCACATAGTTCTCGGGCAGCGCGGCTTTCAGCTCCAGCACCTCGCGCTCAATGCGCTGCCAGTTGGATGCCTCTTGCTGGCGCAGCGCTTCGATGCCGTCCAGGCGGCGGCTGAGCGTGTCGTGGTTGTCGGCGCGGGCTTTTTCCTGCACGTCGAAACGGTGGTCCAGGTGGCGCTGCGTTTGCGCCAGCAGCAGCTTGCCGCCCGCCGCGCTGGCACCCAGCACGGTGATGAGCAGCGAGATGAGGTGCCACAGGTCAAGCGTGATCTGCATGGCTTTAGCGGCCCTCCAGCGCGCGCACCAGCTCCGCGTGCAGGCCCGCGCACAAGCCATAGGCGTCGTAGCTGCGCTTGAGTTCGATCACGAGTGCATCCATGTCATTGCCCTGCCTCTCGGGCGGCGGTGGGCAGTGGGTCAGCAAGGCCGCTGGCAGCGGCGGCAGCGGCGCGCGCACGGGCGGCACCGAGCTGGCGCACGCCGTCAGCAGGCAGCACGCAATGAGCGCGCTCATGCGCGGTTTGGGCGAGGACACTTTGAAGCTCCCTTGTGCTCTTTTGATCGGCCACCTGGCGCGCGGCGGTGGTGCGGCGCAGGCTTTGGCTGGCGGCTTGCGACTGCGCGACCAGCTCGGTGTGCTCGGCCAGCAGGCCCTGCATCTGCTGCACGGCCTGCGCGTTGTGGCGAGCCAGCGCGCCTGCGCGGCCATCCACGCGGCCCCACAGGTAGCCGCCCAGCACACCAGCCAGGGCCGTACACAGGGCGAGCAGGCCAAGGGCGGCGCGGCTCATGGCTCGCTCCAGACCGGCCCCCACGCGGCATAGCGCGGCTGAAGCACGTGCAGGATGCGGCGGGGGTAGCCCAGGTTCTCGCGGCAATGGAAAGCGGCGCGGCGGGCCTGGCCGCAGGCGGCATCGATCTGCTGGCGCGTGGGGTGGGCAAGGCCCGTGGCGCGGCCCTCGGCACGCCAATGGCCCTCACCGCCGTTGTAGCCGCGCAGGGTGAGCCAGAGGCGGTCAAACCGATGCATGTGGGGAGGCGTGCGGTCGTACAAATGCTTGTCGTAGCCCACCATGGCGCGCAACGCCCAGGCGGGGTTGTGCGGGAGGCAGTCACGCGCGGACGTGCCGCTGCGCTCGCACCACCAGCGCGCGGTGGCGGGCATGAATTGCGACATGCCGCGTGCGCCGACGTGGCTGACGGCATCGGGCCGCCAGCTGCTTTCTTGATGCACCTGCGCGGCCATGGCGGCGATGGGTGCATCCAGGCCCCACTGGCTGTGTGCCTCGCGCACCAGCAGGCGCTGGTAGCGCGCGGCATCGGCGGGCACCTGGGCGTGGGCTACTGGTGAGGTGAGCAGGGCCAGCAGCAGGCCAAGCACAACAGCGAGCGCCACCGAGACCACGGCCAGCGCGGCGGTAGCAAGCCACTCGCGCCGCATCATGCTCCCAGCCCCATCGCCAGCATGGCGGCGGCCACGATGATGGCGCGCCGCAGCATCGACGCGGCCATCAGGCGCGGGCTGGCATCACTCATCACGCCCAGCACGCACACATCGTCCGTGCCACATTCGGCGGTTGGTGACACGGGCGCTAGGGTTGCGTCCGCCTTGTCGTCGTCGGCCAGAAACTGGTGCGGGCGCGCGTAGGGAAACAGCGCGCGGTCAATCCAGTAGCCCGCCACCGCCGCCATCGTCACCAGGCTGAGCTTGTACACGCTCACCGGCAGCTGCTGCGGGGCCATCAGCCACACGAGGGCCATCAGTGCGAGGGCGATCAGCAGCCAGTCGGTCATGCGCCAGCGGCGCTGAAAAAGGGTCAGGGGGTTTTGCACGGCCAGGGCTCCAGCGCGAGGGGTGGAAACTGCACACGGCCACGGCGCTCATGGCACGCCAGGTGGGCATGTACACGCAGTGACCGAAACCCAGGTGGGCGAGGTGCGAGCGCTCGCGCGAGAAGTGGGTGCAGCTGGCGCAGTGCTTGCCTGCTCGCGCCTGAGAATCGGCCATGCGGCATGGTGCCGGGGGCGGCGGCGCGGGGAGAAGTAAAACGTTTTAGATTTGCTTGAAGTGCACGTTTGGCAAGGCTCAATCAGGCGTGTGCATGCGCTCGCCGAGGTAAAACAGGCCCCAGAAAGTCACGCTGATCATTTGTAGCAGTACAAAAATGAAAGCACCCCCAAACACCACCCGCACCGCCGTGCGCGCTGGCTCAACGAGGGTGCTTGCAATGGTCGGCCCAAGCGCCAGTGCAGTCAGCGCGATCAGCGTGATCAGCAGGCTTACCGCCGTCAGAAACGCGAACATCGAACAAAGAAACCTGCGCCTGGTCAGTTGAACACGCGTCGTGGTGCCGTTGTAAACGATCGTCATCGTTGGCGGCGTGCCTGGCATCAGTTGATCCATGCCGACGCTGGGAAACGTAGCCACCGCAGCTAATGCCGCCACGTAGAACCCCGCGAGACTCTGAACGAATCCGAGCACGCGCGCAATAACACCAGAATCACCCAACAGACTTGCCGCCCCGGCAAACTTGGCTGTCGCCGCGATCACGGCTGCAGCGACCACGGCCGGCACCACCCAATTCACCATGACCGGGAGACGGTCGGGGTGGCGAATGGTGAGGTAAGCGAATGGGCGCGCCAAATACGAAAGCACACGGGTCCTTGCCTGGACCAGAAATCCTAAATGAGCTTCTTCAGCTCAGCAATGATCGTCGGGCTTAACCTTGTCTGTTGAGCCTCCACGTCGGAATCGAACTCGATTTTCTCCTTCTTCGTGAAGGCCGCGTCCAGATCGTTCAATGCGAGCCGCGCATCCTGCTGGCGGCCCGAAGGTGACTTGAACCGGATACGCGCCTCATCGTATTTCGGTCCCGTACCCTGCCGTTTGTGCCAGGCAATGGCGTTACGAAGTCCGGCCGCAGTCACAGTCGAAGGCACGCCTGCTGTCACCAGGAGTGATTTTTCCTTGACCTGCAAGTTGCCGCCTTGATCGAATTTGGAGGTTGCGTGCTCAATCAACTCCATCTCCACGAATTCGCCGGTGCGCAGCGCACGCTCCAGCAGCATGCCTTTGTGGGCGACGCACTCGAACTCGTACCTGACCGAATAAGTGACCGCTTTGCCTTTGCCATCCTTTTCTCCAGATGGATGAGGAAAGTTGAACAGGGCCTTGTTGCGCGCGTCCTGCGCGAGCTGGCGCGACAAACGACCCAGCGCCATTTCGATGGCACCCGCTGAGACACCCGCGCCCATGGTCACAACGACGAGTGCGGTTCTTCCGTCAGCATTGGGCCGCACCAATGCGTGCATCGAGATTTCGATTCCCTCGTCCTTGACCTTGTTTCCCTTGCGCAATGCGCGGGATTTGACGTGGCGAAACGATACGTCAGAAACAGCGGTGTCGGCACAGTTGAAAAGCAGTGCATGCACCCCTGCCACACGGTCATGGTCCCAATCGTCGAGCGTGCTCAGCGACGTCTTCTGTCTTTGAACCTCAACCGGCAGGGAAGCTTGTTTCTTGAGCGCCGTCAGCACGTCTGACAGTCGCGCGCACGAGGGCGACTTCACGTCAGACGTTCGCGTGTGCGAGCTGAGGATCAGGTCATAGAAATGGACGACGCGCTCTCGAGTTTTCATGCACCCTCCTTCTGAGATGTGTTCGTTTCGGCTTCACCGCCCACCCACCGGTACCACCTTCACCGCCGTTTCTCTGGCCACCACGAGCGGTCCGGTTTGACTCACTCCGCTCTTGCCCGCTTGAAATTGTTGTCGTCGCGGCAGTGCTCCAGCGCGTCGAAAACGATGCCCGTGATGCGGGCCAGGTGCTCGGGCTGGCTCAGCAGGATGCTGTCGCCCGCGCCCAGTTGCAGCCCCGCGCGTTCGATCTCGCGCTTGCGCTGGTCGGTCAACGGCACGCACACGAAGATGCAGGGCTGACGCCGCTCGGCCTGGTAGCGCAACAGCCAGCGGTTGTTCTTGCCCTGGTACAAGATGGAGTAGTAGCTCTCGGTGTCCTTCGCGGAAATGTCGGCCTGCTCGCCCAGAATCTCGGTCACCACCTCCATCAGCCGCCGCTCGGCATAGGTGGTCACGATGCGCGGGTTGTCGGGGTCAACAATGTCGGCCATCGCATGGCCCGCTTCGTCGGCGGCGGGTGCTTCTGCCGGTGCCTGGCTGCTGGCGGCAGGCGGCGGCGTCTGCATGGACAGGCCCGACACCACCATGTTGCTCACGGCGCGCTCGACCGCCAGCTTGACCAGCGGCGCAATGCTTTCGAGAAACTTGGCGTTGAACTGGCGCTGAATGTCGGCACGCCCGGCCACGTAGCGCACGAACTCGGCATCAGGCTCGCGCAGGCTGCGGCTAATGACCCCGGTGAAGGCGTTGAGGTACACCGTCTCTTCGGCCAGCGTGCGCAGCGCCTCGGGCTGGAATTCGTCATGACGGAACCGGCGCAGGCGCTGCAGCAGCGTGGCATCCATGTCACCAAAGTCCACCGTCAGAAACGGTGCCGTATCCATCACGTTCTTGTTGTTCAGGTCGGTGAAAAAGCGCCACTCTTCACCGTTGGTGATGGCGGCAATCGTCACCTCGGGCGTGGCGTTGAAGTAGCGCGACAGCTGCGGGCAATGGTTGGTGAGCTTTTCGCTGTGATTCTTCGCCTCGATGAACATCACCGGCACGCCGTGGCAAAACAGCGCGTAGTCCACGCGCTCGCTGATCTTGACGCCAGGAAAGTCGGAGCCGTATTCGGCCTTCACCTTGGTGGGGTCGAAAGGCGAGAACCCCAGTATGTCCAGCAGGGGCAGGATGAGCGCCTGCTTGGTGGTCTCTTCGGTCACGCAATGCACCGCCACGTTCTTCACGTGCTCGGCGTGCTTGCGCATGCGGTCGTTAAAGCCTTCCATCCTCTGTCCTCTGTTGGTAGTGAAATTATTCGTGGGGGCGGCTTTGCCGCGCGGGCCTTCTGCTATCGCCGCACGTCACACGGTTGCGCAGGCAGGCTTGCATGTAGGCCCATAGCCTGCGCCTGTCATCGGGCGACAAGCTGATGATGGTGGTGGTTTGAAACTCTCGCGCCATGAACCGGTCGGTGCCACGACGCTCTTCGCGGGTCAGCCTGCGCTTGTACACATGCACCACATCGCGCACGGGCGGCGCTGGCCGGTCTGCATCGGCAGTCTGCTCTTTTGACGGGGGCGCAGTCGTGTAGTGATGGTGAATGGTGACCGACCGGTCGTGAAGCACGTCGCCGCTTACCTGCCCGAACTGCGTGCCGCTGCCAGTTTGCTCGAAGCGCCAGCCCATGCGCGCCAGCATCCGCCGCAGCAGCGCCATGAGAGCGTTGTGCTGCGCGCGCATGTCAGCCCGCTTTTCGTCTGCGCGGCGCGGGCGCGCCCACGGTGACCGGGGCGCTGACATGGCCCACCTGCATGCCGCTGCCGTGCTGGGTGAATTGCATGCCACCCATGCCCGAGCCTTGCCCGCCCTCGTGTTGCAGTGCGCGAATGGCGGCGGCCTTGATCAAGAGGGGCGCGGCGCGAAAGAGGTCGAGCAGCTCCTGCTCGTCGGCGCTCAGTCGGGGCGCGGCCGGGTCGGTCTGTCCGGTCACCACGTAAAGCACGTCAGTTCCGCCGTCGGCCAAGGCGGCCAACTGGAACCCATCCGGTGCAGTCTTCCCGCTCTCCCACGAGAACAGTGTCTGCTTTGTCGTCCCCGCAATAGCGGCAAAGGCCGGCTGGCTCATGCCGAGCCGCTCGCGCTCCTCTCGCAGTCTGGCTCCAAAGGTCATGAAATATTTCCCATCGCCTATTGACAAGGGAAAGAATTCTTTCCCATAATTCGCCTCAATCGCTCCCGTAGCGGTCGAACCTCAAAAGTTAGGCGAAAGGTTACCAGATGCACCCCGAGCAAATCAAAGCGGCCATGCGCATGAAGGGCGTCACGCCCACGGCGCTGGCTGACGAGTTGGGCGTAGCCAACAGCACCGTCAGTCAAGTCATCAGCGGCCGTAGCGTGTCGGCACGCATCCGCGCACGCATTGCGCAGATCACCGGCTACAGCGTCGACGCGCTGTGGCCCCGCGCCAACGCCCGCCCCACGCTGCGCCGCAGTCGCGCTGCCGTGGCGGCTGCACGGGCCGGAGCATCGGCATGAGCGCCCGCACCATCCCCGCCGCCGCCGTGCGCTGCGCACTGGCGTGCGCCGCCCTGCGCAGCCGCAGCGCCGCGCCCGTGGCCGAGCGCCAGCCCTATGGCCGCGCGGCGGCGGCGCACCACGCGGGGGCGCAGTCATGAACGCAAGCCTTGCATTGAAGCTGTGCGTGAACTGCAGGCCCTGCAAAGTGCCGGGCCTGCTGGTGGACCCCGGCGGGGTTTGCGACCTGACGCCCAGCCAAGCGCTGGCGCTGGCCGATCAATTGCGCGCCGCCGCCGAGTTCGATCAGCAGATGCGCGCCGCTTGCGCGCAATTGCGCGCCGCGCGCGCGGCGCTGAACGCCAAGGCGCGCGAGGTGCGGGCATGAGCGCGCCCGACACCACCCCCGCGCTGCCCGAGCCGATCCGCAAGACCTGCGACCTGTTCCGGCTGCTGGCCGGGCACGAAGTGCTGGGCCTGGCGCCCGGCGAGATTGCCAGTGCCTTGAGCGTGCAGCCCAGCTGGGTCAGCCGCACCTTGCCTGCGCTGGCGGGCACCGGCTTTGTGGAGCAAGTGCCCGGCACTGGCCGCTGGCGGCTGGGCGTGGCCTTTGTGCGCATCGCCACCACGGTGAGCACCAACCTGAACGCGGCCCGCGCGCAGCTCGATGAGATTGCGCAGCGCTACGCCGTGCCTGTCAAACCCTGAAACCTTCGAGAAACACATGGCCCGCAAACCGACCCCCGCTGTTGTCAGCAAAGAAAAGCCCATGGCCACCGCCGTAGTGGCGCGCGAGTTCGATGCGGTCAACCAGTTGGCCGTGATCGAAACCGAGAGCGCCAGCGCCGTGCGCGCCTTGGCGCGCGAGCTGGGCTACGACGGCCCGCTGGGCGCCCCGGCCTTGATGGACGGCGCGCGTTCGGCCAAGCGCCGCGTGGGCATGGCCATCATGGAGTTCGGCGCCTACTTGCTGCTGATCAAGGCGGGTTGCGCGCATGGTGAATTCGGCCGGGCTCTGGTGGAGTTGGAGATCGTGCCGGACACCGCGCGCACTTATATGGCGCTGGCCCGTCGGTTCGCAAAACGGGCGACGTCGCCCGTTTTGGAGGGGTTGGGCTTCTGCAAAGCCGCTGAGCTTTTGCCCTTGGCTGACGAGCAGATCGACGAATTGGCCGACTTGGGGCAGACAGGCGAACTGGCGCTCGACGACGTGGCCCGCATGTCGATCAAAGAACTGCGCGCCGCCGTGCGCAAGGAGCGCACGGTCAGCAAGCGGCAAGAGGCCGTGAACGGCGAACTCAACGCCGAGCTGGTGCGCCTGCGCCTGGACAAGAAGGTGCTGGCGCACACCGACTGGCCCGACGCGCTGGCGCCCGTCAGCGAGCAGGTGGCCGCTGCCGGGCGCAAGCTGGCCACGGCGGTGAGCGAGCTGCAAAGCTGCCGCATCGCCATTTTTGAAGCCGCCGAGGCGCTGGCGGGCGATGAGCGCCCCGCGTTCGAGGCCGCGCTGGCCCATGTGGCCGAGGTGTACGAGCAGGCGCTGGCCCGCGCCGAGCGCCAGGTGGAGCGCGAGCGGGGCGTCTTCGACAAGACGCTGGGTGCCTTTGCCCAGGCGCAGCCCGAATAAGCCATGCCCAGGCTGGAGCCCGACATGCTGGCCGAGCTGTTTGCCCTGCGCGATCAGCTTGCCGCCGCCGCGCCCAAGGGCGGGCGCGGCGCGCTGGTGGCCGCCTTTGCCCAGCGCGTGGGCCGCGCGCCGCAGACCATTCACGCCTGGCTCAAGCGCCATGCGGGTTATGCCCCCGCGCGCAAGACCCGCACCGACAAGGGCCGCACGCGGCTGGATGCGGGCACGCTTGAATTCATTGCCGCCAGCCGCCAGGCCAGCCAGCGGCAAAACGGCAGCGCCCACGCCAGCCAGCCCATTGCCGTGGCCATGAACGTGGCCGCGCAAAACGGCTTTGCCGTGAACGTGAGCGAGGCCCGCGTGGCCGCGCTGCTGCGCCAGCAAAAGCTGGACATGCAAAGCCAGGCGAGCGCGCGCAACCACCTTCGCATGCGCAGCCTGCACCCCAACCACGTGCATGAGATCGACCCCTCGCTGTGCCTGATCTATTACATCGGCGGCAAGCAATACGCCATGACCGCCGAGCAGTTCAACAAGAACAAGCCCGTGGCGCTGGAGCAGGTGAAGCTCAAAGTGTGGCGCTACACCCGCTACGACCACGCCAGCCGCAGCGTGGACGTGTGCTATTACGAGGCGGCGGGCGAGAACCAGCGCAGCCTGTTTGAATTTTTGCTGCACACCTGGGGCCAGGCCGAGCACCGCCTGTCGCACGGCGTGCCGCAGATGCTGCTGTGGGACAAGGGCAGCGCCAACACCAGCGCGGGCATTCGCCGCCTGCTGGATGCACTGGGCGTGCAGCACCGCACGCATGCCACGCACCACGCCTGGGTCAAGGGCGGGGTGGAAAGCGCCAACTACATCGTCGAGCGCCACTTTGAAAGCCGCCTGCGCGCCGAGCCGGTGGACAGCGTGGAGCAGCTCAATGCAGCGGCCGCTGCCTGGGTGCGCGACTACAACGCCGACCAGATTGAACACGTGGATGCCCGCGTGCGCTGCGACGACGGCCAGCGCCGCGTGCGCGATGACATGTGGGCGCTGATCTTGCAGACCCCCGGCGCGCTGGTGGAGATGCCCGCGCGCAGCGTGTGCGCCTGGTTCATGCGCGGCAAGGACGAAACGCGCCAGGTGCGCGACAGTCGCATCACCTTCGTGCACCCGCAGGCCGGGCGCAGCCTGCTGTACGACCTGACGCCCTGGGCCGCAGAGATCCACAACGGCCAGCGCCTGACGGTCTCGCCCCTGCTACTGGGCGATGGTGCCTTGCGCGTACACCTGCCATCGGCCACAGGCGCGGACCGGCATATTGATGTGGAGCCGGTGCGCGCGTTTGACGCGTTTGGCCGTCCGCAAGACAACCCCGTGTGGGGCGAAGAACACCGCAGCGCCCCGCACAGCGCCGCGCAGCACGCGGCCAAGCGCCTGGCCGAGGCCACCTGGGGCAAGGGCAGCAGCCTGGCCGACGCCGAAGCCCAGCGCGCCAAGGGCGCACGGCCCTTTGCCCACCTCAACGGCGGCAAAGGCGCGGTGGCGCACAGCCACCTGGGCGCTGCCGAGCTGCCCGCGCGCCTGCTGCCCAAGGCGCAGCCCTTGCAAACGGCTGATGTGGCCGCGCTGCGCAGCCAGCCAGTGGCACCCGTGCTCAACCACTTCCAGGCCGCGCAGGCGCTGCAACGGCTGGGCGTGCCAATGACGCCCGAGCGCCATGCGCAGCTGCGCGCCTGGCACCCCGAGGGCGTGCCTGAAGACGCCATCGATGGTCTGGCCCAACGCCTGGCGGTGCGCGCCGCGCTGCGCGTGGTGGGCGGGCAATGAATCACCACAACAGGAGCTGAAACATGAGCCAGGAACTTGCCACCAGGCTGCCAGAGGTCAACGCCGTTTACCGGCAGATCATGACCGCGCTGCTTGACAACGATTGTGGCGCGCGAATCTATATCTCCGCCCTCGTGTTTGCGCTCATCAGAGTGGCAGACGCCGCCGACGAGAACCGCGCCACGGCGGCTTACCTGATGGAGGTGGCGACGCTCATGGCCGAAGGCAAGGCGATGGAGTTCAGGGCATGACCACGTTCGCCCCCGCCCTCGCTCCTGTGCTGGCCGCCCACGGCATCAGCCAGCGCCAGCTCGCCCGCGCGGCGGGCCTGAGCGTGGCCGCCGTCAACGCCATTGCCGCGCGCGGCCAGTGGCCCAAGCGGGGCACGGCTGCCGCGCGCGCCGCCGTGCTGGCCGCGCTGCGCCGCGCCGGTGCCAGCACGCATGAGCTGCGGGCGCTGGCCTTGCCTGCGCCCCAAGAAGTTGGCCCCGCCGGGTTGCCGCCCGGCGAGGCCGTGTCCCCCGAAACCAATCAGGACAAGGAGAACGAGTCGATGCTACACCGCGAAACCATTACCCCCGCCGCGCGCCAGGCGTTTGGCCTGCCGCGCAGCCTGCTGGCGTTGGACGACGTGCAGTGCGCCGAAGACGTATTCAGCACGCCCCACACCCGCTACGTGCGCGCCGCGCTGCTGGACGCGGCCCTGCACGCGGGCTTTGCCGCCGTGCTGGGCGAATCCGGCTCAGGCAAGACCACGCTGGCCGAAGACCTGCAAGAGCGCCTGGAGCAAGAGCAGCGCAAGGTGATCGTCATCAAGCCCTACCCGCGCCAGCCCAGGCGCGGCGGCGGCAAGGTGCTGCAACCGGGCCAGATCGAGGCGGCCCTGCTGCGCGCGCTGGCCCTCGGTGCCACGCGCGCCAGCGACCCCGATGACCGCACCGCGCAAATCCACGAGCTGCTCAAAAGCAGCCGCGCCAGCGGCTACGCCCACCTGCTGCTGATGGAAGAGGCCCACCGCCTGCCGGTGGACACGCTCAAGCAGCTGAAAAACTTCATGGAGCTGAAAGACCGCCGCCGCCGCCTGCTGGGCGTGGTGCTGATCGGCCAGGCGCGGGAAATGCGCGCGCTGCTCAACGACCGCGACCCCGAGGTGCGCGAGATCGTGCAGCGCTGCGAGCAGATCACCCTGGGCGCGCTGGACGCTGACCTGGGCGACTACGTGGCGCACAAGCTGGCGCGCGCAGGCGTCAAGCTGGCCGACGTGCTGGCCGCTGACGCGGTGGAGGCCATTCGCGCGCGCCTCATCAGCGTGCCGCGCGGCGGCAAGGCCAGCGACGCCATCAGCGTGTGCCACCCGCTGGCGGTGAACAACCTGCTGGCGCGGGCCTTCAACGCGGCGGCTGCCGTGGGTTACGCCAAGGTGGATGCGCAAGTGGTGGCGGGGTGCTAGGCATGAAGCCCCCACGCTCCACCGCTTCGCGTGTTTCGCTGCCCCCCGAGGGGGCCGCTGCCCGCCTTGGGAGCGGCCCGGCGGCGGGCATGTGTACGCCACACCGCCAACACTACTTCGCCCCCGGCGTGATCGCCGCGCGCATGCGGGCCGCGCCGCGCTGGCAGCGCGCCGCCCGCACCGGCCTGCGCTGGGCCTGGCGCCTGACGCAATGGGGCTGTGTGCTGATCGTGCTGCTGGGTGCCATTGGCCTGGCGCGCCAGGCGCAGGGCCACACCGTGCCGCCTGTGCAGCCCGTGCATCTGGCATGCGAGGGGGGCGCGGCATGAGCGGACTCACCCCTTTGCAGGAAAGCATGGTGCGCCTGATCTACACGCTGGGCACGGCACGCGAGGGCGATCTGCCGCGCGCCAGCGGCGTGCGCGCCGGCAGCTTGCGAGCACTGCTGCGCACGCTGGCCGCGCGCGGCTGGCTGGAGCCCGTGCCCGACGCGCACACCCCCGGCGCACCGGCCTGGGCCGTGACCGAGCCTGCGCTGCCCCACCTGTGGTGTGACGAGCGCCTGCCGCGGGTGCCAGGGCCTATCCCCGCCTTTCTCACGCGCCCACTGCCGCGCACGCCCGTGATGCCGCGCACGCCCGTGGCAGCGCGCCCGCCGCCTGCCGTGCCGCTGGCACCTTGCCCCGCGCCGCGCAGGCCCACGCCGCCCGCGCCTTATGTGCCGCCGCCTGCCGCGCCGCTGCGCGCGGGGGCGATGGACTTCCTCAACCACCCCAGCCACGGATGGCGGGCATGAATGCCCGCCCTGCACTTGAACGGAGAAACCTTGCCATGACCGACTCACACATCCCCGCAGGCTACTGGCGCAACGCGCGCGGCGGCCTTGACCCCGTAGAAGCCATCAAGCCCATCGACCGCGCCCGCGACGAGCTGGTGCGCGAGCTGATTGCCGGTGCCAAGTCCTTAAGCGGCGACGTGGCCCGCTACCGCGAAAAAGCCCTGGGCGACATTGCCAGCTTCGTGCAGCTCAGCGCCGAGCAGTACGACGCCAAGCTGGGCGGCCACAAGGGCAACGTCACGCTGGTCAGCTACGACGGCCAGTACAAGGTGCTGCGCGCCATTGCCGAAACGCTGTCTTTCGACGAGCGCCTGCAAGCGGCCAAGGCGCTGATCGAGGAGTGCCTGAGCGAATGGACGCAAGGCGCGCGGCCCGAGCTGCGCGCCATCGTGGGCCGCGCCTTCGAGACCGACAAGGCCGGCAACCTCAACACCAATGCCGTGCTGGCGCTGCGCCGGCTGGACATTGATGACGCGCGCTGGGCGCGCGCCATGCAGGCCATTGGCGAGAGCTTGCAGGTGGTGGGGTCAAAAAGCTACATCCGCCTTTACGAGCGCGTGGGCGCGTCGGACAAGTACCAGCTCATCAGCCTGGACGTGGCGGCGGGGGCTTGAGATGAAGAGCTTTGAACAGATTGCGCGGGCCATGCATGCGGCCTTCATCCAGCAGGCGGCCACCGAGGATGACGGGTTTCCTCCCGAGCTTTATGGCTGGGACAGCATGTGCGCCGAAGACCGCGCGTGCTGGATCGCCGCCGCCCGGCAGGCCGCTGCCGAGCTGGCCGAGGTGCAGTGACATGGCAGGCAGACACACCGTCGGCCAAAGATGGTCGCGCGCAGACATTGAACTGCTGCGCCTGCACTACCACGACAGCCGCACCGACGACATGGCGCGCGTGCTGGGCGTGCCTGTTGCGGCGGTGTACCGCAAGGCCGCCGCACTGGGCTTGCGCAAGAGCGCGGCTTTTCTGGCCGCCGAGCAGGCTGGCCGCATGCAGCGCGGGCGCACCCACCCGCGCAGGGTGGCCACGCAGTTCAGGCCGGGCATGGTGCCGTGGAACAAGGGCAAGACAGGCGTTGCCGGCACCCACCCGAACACGCGCGCCACGCAGTTCAAGCCGGGCCGACCCGCCCATGCCGCACGCAACTACCTGCCCATTGGCAGCCTGCGCGTGAACGCTGAAGGCTACCTGGAGCGCAAGCTCACCGATGACCCCGCGCTGACACCCGTGCGCCGCTGGCAGCGCGTGCACCGCCTGGTGTGGGAGGCTGCCAACGGCCCTGTGCCGCCGGGGCACATCGTGGTGTTTCTGCCTGGCCGCTTCACGGCGGTGGAGGCCGAGATCACCGCAGACCGGCTGGCGTGCATCAGCCGCGCCGACAACGCGAGGAGCAACCACCCGCGCAACAAAAGCCCCGAGCTGGCCCGCCTGGTGCAGCTCAAGGGTGCCATCACCCGCCAGGTCAACCGCATCAACCGCGAGGCCCGCAGCAGCGGGCAGCAGGCCAGGCCATGAACACCCCCCACATCAACGACGTGCGCAGCGAGCTGATGCAGACACTGCGCGCGCTGCGCGACCGCGACAACCCCATGGAAGTGGAGCGCGCCCGCGCCGTGGCGCAGGTGGCCACCGTGCTGGTGGACAGCGCCAAGGTGGAAAACGACTACCTGAAGCTGAGCGGGCAAGACCGCAGCCCGTTCCTGGAAGAGCCGACAGGTGTGAACCTGCCCAGGGTTGACGGGCCTGCGGCGCACAACCCCTTTCCCACCTCCGTGCGGCACCGCCTGGAGGGCTGAACAAATGAGCGCCATTGGTCTAACGGACAAGGCGGGCTGGGCTGCTGAACCTGGTCAGATGCGGGTTCGAGTCCTGCGTGGCGCGCCAAACCTCAAAAAAGGACTCTCCCCATGTTCAAGAATCTGATAAGGGATGGCGTCGTGACCGATGCATCGACCGAAGGACGGCCAGTGGGCCAAGGGAACACTTTTGACAGGGGTACACGGCCCGACAGCACGCGGGGTGCAGCATCGGGGCGTCCTGCCCCTTCCAGGCCCGCCAGCGGCCCCCAAACGCCGCCGCCCGATTTGCTGGCGTTTGCCTGCGATGGTTCGGTGCGCGAGGCGGCAAACGCACTGCGCCTGTCGTTGGGCACCATCCACCAGTTGCGCGCGGGTTACTGGCCCGACGATGCGCGCCGCATTCTGCGCGCGTGGGCTGATTACAAGGGCCGCACGGGGCGCATCAGCTCGTCGTGGTTCTTGCGGCGCGTGCGCGCAGGCGGCTGCGTGCTGCATGCCGGGCGCGAATGGACGGGCGTGGGCCTGGCGCGGCGCGTGGGTGAGCTGGTGGCGGTGGCGCGCATGCCCGGCGGCGAGCTGCTGGCGCAGACGCTGGAGATACCCGCCGAGCGGCTGCCGCTGGAGCTGCGCCCATGAGCGCCAACCACATCGCCGCCATTCACGTGCTCAAGGCCAAGCTGCGTCTGAGTGACGAAGACTATCGCGCGCTGCTGATCGCGCGCACCGGCAAGGCCAGCAGCAAGGCCATGACAGAGCCTGAGCGCGCGCGCGTGCGCGAGCACATGCAGCGCCTGGCCGAGACGCTGGACCTGGCCCCTGCCAGGCCCGTGCGCGCCGACCAGCAGCCTAAATACAAGCAGGCCGCGCGCCCGCTGGAGCGCAAGGTGTGGGCGCTGTGGGATGCGCTTGGCCGTGCGGGCAAGCTGAGCCAGCCCGGCCCGGCGGGCTTGCAGGCATGGGTCAAGCGGCAGGTGGGGCCAGACCATGTGCGCTTTTGCAGCGACGCGCAGCTGCACACGTTGATCGAGAGCCTCAAGCTCTGGCAGGGGCGGTGATGTCATGAGCGCCGAGCGCCACATGCCCGCCGCCGGGCCGTCCCAAGACGGGCAAGCCCTCTCGGGGGGCAGCGAAACACGCGCAGCGGTGCAGCGTGGGAGTTACATGTCCCCCGCCGAAGCCGCCGTGCTGGACGCGCTGCTGCCCACGGAGCTGACGCCCGACATGCGGACGGTGGCCACGTGCCTGTATGAAGCGCTGGTGCTGCACGATGCGCGCGCGGGCTGCCGCGCGCCGGTGGGGGACTGGCTGGCGCAGCTGCAAGGCTGGGCGCGGCAGGCGTGCATGCAGTTGCAGCACCTGGCCGAGCAGTTGGGTGGGCGCGCGACGTATCTGGCCAAGGGGGTGGCGGTGCACTTGTCGGCGCGCGACCGCGAGATGTGCGGGCGCTTTCGCGGGAACAATTACCGCGAGCTGGCCGCCGCCTATGGGCTGACGGAGATGCGGGTGCGGCAGATTGTGGATGCGTGGCAGCGTGAGCGGTTTGCGCGGCGGCAGGGGCGGCTTGATCTGGATGGCGAGGATTGAGGCGCAGGGCTGGCGGAGCGGGGTGCGCGCGGGCATGAATGTCTGCCCTGCATGGCTGCGGCACGGCGCAAGCGAGGGTGGCTGCCCTCACCCCCGCCCTCTCCCAGAGGCAGAGGGAGCCATACCGGTGGGCAGGCGCTGCATTTTCTAAAGCGTTTTAGTTCGCGCCGCCGCACCCCCGGCGCGACGATGCCGCCCATGGCATCTCAAGCGCTTTCTCACCGCAAGCTGAAAGCCGCCGCCTTTGGCGCGGTGGCGGTGGCGGCCTGCTTTGCTGCCGTGCCTACCACGCCGGAGAGCGCGGGCGCGCAGCGGGTGCTGTTGCAGCTGATGCCCGCGCAGGATTTTGGCCCCAACGATGGGCGCACGCTGGATGTGCCGGCCTGGCGCATGAGCGCCGATGTGGCGGCGCGCGTGGCCGCTGCGTTCGATGCGGCGCAGCCGCCGGTGATCGACTACGAGCACCAGACACTGCACAAGGAAACCAACGGCCAACCTGCACCTGCGGCGGGCTGGATGCATGCCTTGCGCTGGATCGACGGGCGCGGCCTGTTTGCCGAGGCCGAGCTGACGGCGCGCGCCCGCGAGCTGATTGCGGCGGGCGAATACCGCTATTTCTCGCCCGTCTTCGAGTACAGCCGCGCCACGGGCGAGGTGCAGCGCATCTTGATGGGCGCGCTGACCAACCACCCCGCGATCTCGGGCATGCAGGCGCTTGACCTGGCCGTGGCCGCGACCGCCCGTTTCAACCCCTCTCAACCGGAGACCGATGTGACCCTGCTTGAAAAACTGCTGGCGGCCCTGGGCCTGCCTGCCGACACCACCGAAGACGCCGCCCTGGCCGCGTGCACCGCGCGCAAGGCGCAGGCCGATGCGGCGCTGGCCGCCCTCAAGCTCGACGCCGCCGCCGCGCCCGACGCGGTGACCGCTGCCTGCGCTGCGCAGGCCACACCGGCCACGCCCGCCGCGCCTGACCCGGCGCAGTACGTGCCGATTGCGGTGGTCAAGGAGCTGCAAACCAACGTGGCCGCGCTCACGGCGGCGCAGGCTGCGCGCGCGGTGGATGACCAGGTGGTGCCCGCGCTGGCCGATGGCCGCCTGCTGCCCGCGCAAGAGGCGTGGGCGCGCGAGCTGGGCAAGAGCAACCTGGCCGCACTCACCGCCTACCTGCAAACCGCGCAGCCGATTGCGGCGCTGACGGCCACGCAGACGCAGGGCAAGGCACCTGGTGGTGACAAGCCCTGCACGCCGGCCCTGAGTGCCGACGAGCTGGCCGTGGCCGCTGCCTGCGGCCTGACGCCCGAGCAGTACGCCACGGGCCGCGCTTGACGCCCGCGCGATACGGCACGCCCCGCAACCCTTTTCCATCTGGAGCAAACCGACCATGCCTGCCCTGACCCAAGACCGCCCCACGCCCGAGCGTGAGGGGCGACTGGTGAGCGACCCGCTCGCCACCGATGCCGTGATTTTTGCCGGTGCTTTGTATGTGCTGGATGCCGATGGCAAGGCCGCGCCTGCCACCGCTGCGTCGGCCAGGCCGGTGCGCGCGGTGGCGCTGCGCCGCGCCAGCGATGGCGCGGGCGACGAGCACGTGGACGGGGCCGTGGGCGTGTTCTGTTTTGACGGCGGCACGGGCGCGGGCGAGATCACGCGTGCTGACATTGGTGCCGCCGCCTACGTGGTCGATGACCAGACCGTCACCAAGACGCCCGGCGACTGCGTGGCGGGCACCGTGTTCGACGTGGACGAGCGCGGCGTGTGGATTCGCATCGGCGGCTGATCGGCTTCGACGCTCAACGCCAAACGCTCAACGCTCAACCGGAGTTTCAACATGCTCATCAACAACGCCAACCTGAAAACGCTTTACATCGCGTTCAATGCCGCCTTCAAGGCGGGCCTGGGCCAGGCGGCCAGCCAGTACAGCCAGATCGCCACCACGGTGCCCAGCACCACGGCGGCGGAGGAATATGGCTGGCTGGGCCAGCTGCCGGGCCTGCGCGAATGGCTGGGCGACCGCGTGGTGCACGCCATCGGCAACCACGGCTACACCATCCGCAACAAGCCTTTCGAGCTGACGGTGGGCGTGCCGCGCACGGCCATCGAAGACGACAACTATGGCGTCTATACCCCGCTCATGACCGAGATGGGCCGCGCCGTGGAGGCGCACCCCGATCAGCTGGTGTTTGGCCTGCTGAAAGACGGGCGCACCGCGCTGTGTTACGACGGCCAGCCCTTCTTCAGCGCGGCGCACCCGGTGCTCAATGACAAGGGCAAGGTTGTCAACGTGTCCAACGTCTCGGACGTGGGTGGCTCTGGCCCCAGCTGGTATTTGCTGGAGACGCGCCGCGCGCTCAAGCCCCTGATCTTCCAGGCGCGCAAGGCACCGCAGTTTGTCAGCATGGTCGGCGAGACGGACGAGAACGTGTTCAACCGCAGCCAGTACGTCTATGGCGTGGACTGCCGCCGCAATGCGGGCTTCGGTTTCTGGCAGCTGGCGCACGCCAGCAACAAGCCGCTGACCGCTGCCAACCTGAAGGACGCGATCACGGCCATGGAAACCCAGACGGGCGACCACGGCCGCCCGCTGGGCATCAGCCCCAACCTGCTGGTGGTGCCCAAGGCGCTGCGCTTCACGGCGCAAAAGCTGCTCAACAACGAGCTGGTGGAAAACGACGCCGGCACGGCCGTGGTGAGCAACGACGTGCGCGGCGCGGTTGACCTGCTGATCGCCGACTGGCTCTGAAAGAGGTTGAGCGTTGGGCGTTCGGCGTTCAGCGCGAAAGCCCACCCGCTCAACGCCCAGCCCCCAACCTGTCATGTACGTCACCCACGCCGAACTTGCTGAAAACCCCGGCGCGCTGGAGCTGTCCGAGGTGGCCAGCGACGAGCACGCACGCCCCGTGGCGGCCGAGCTGCTCGATGCGCTGCTGCGTGGGCAGGACGTGGCGGCGTGGCCCACCGACGAAGTGGCCGCTGCGCAGCGCGCGCTGGCGCGCATCGACGATGCGGTGGCCGACGCGGGGGCGGTGATTGACGGGTATCTGGCCAAGCGTGGCTATGCGCTGCCGCTGCGCGCGCCGGTGCACCGTCTGGTGGCCGCGTGGGCGCGCGACATTGCGCGCCACCGCCTGCACAAGAACCGCCTTGCGCCCGATGGCAAAGACCCCATCGAGCGCGCCTGGCGCGATGCGCTGCGGCTGTTGCAGCAAGTGGCCGATGGCAAGTTTTCGCTGGGCGCGCAGGACGCGGTGGCGGTGCACAAGACGCAGGCCATCTTCGACAGCGCTCCCTTGGTCTTCGGCCGCAAGCAGCTGCGGCACTGGCGGTGATGGCGATGGGCTTTGCACCTTTCGACACCCGGCTGATCGTCGATCACCTGGCGCGCGCGGTGCCCGCGTTGCAGACCATTGGCGGCGCGGCCGACTATGCCGCCGTGAAAGAGCTGCGCGGCTTTCGCACGCCCAGCGCCTACGTGATCTTTGCCGAGGAGCGCAACACGGGCAAGGTGCCGCACAGCGTGGGCGTGTGCGCGCAAGAGGCGCATGCCGAGTTTGGCGTGGTGCTGGCGCTGCGCCATTACCGCGAGGCGCGCGGCGAGCAGATGCAGGGCGAGGCGCGCGCGCTGATCGGCCAGGTGCGCGCGGCGCTGATCGGCCACAAGCCGGCCTACCCCGGCGCGCGCGTGCTGGGCTGGCAGCGCGGGGGCGTGCTGGACTACGACGCGGGCGTGCTGCTGTTTGCCGACTATTACGAGCTGCACCACGTGATGCAGCGCGGCGCAGAGGTGGCCCCCTGTGCGGCAAGGAGTTGACGCGCCATGACGCGGCCCGTGATCACCCTCAAGCGCGGCGGCTCGCTGCGGCTGCTGTGCCAGTTGCAGGCGGGCGGCGTGGGCGTGCCGGTGAGCGACTGGCAGATCGACTGCTGGCTGCGCACGGCGCAGGGGCGGCTGGTGGCGGCGCTGGCGGTGACGCCGCTTGGCGCGCCCGAGGGCCGCTACGAGCTGCGTGCCGAGCCGGCGCACACGCACGGCTGGCCGCTGGGCGAGCTGGCCGCCGACGTGCGTTACCGCGACACGGACGGGCGCGTCATGCACACCTGCACGTTCGCGGTGCGGGTGCTGGACGCCATCACCACACCGGAGCCTTGAGCACATGAGCACCACCACCCTCCACAACGGCTGCGAGCTGGTCACCACGCTGGTGCACCAGGGCAGCAGCGTCAACGTCACCGTCGTCGGCGTGCCCGGCCCTTGCGGGCCAGGCGGCGGCCAGGCGGGGCCACCGGGGCCGCCCGGCAAGGACGGGCAAATCCGCTTCACGGGCCGGGGCGAGCCGCCCGCCGTGATCGTCGGGGCCGAGCCGGGGGACACCTACCTCGACCTGGACACCGGCAACGTTTTCAAACTGCTTTAGGAGTATCCAAATGGCTTGGCAACAGCAAGGCAACATTCGTGGCCCGCAGGGCCTGCAAGGCGCGCAGGGGCCGAAGGGCGACCCTGGCGAGGACGGCAAGGGCATCCGCATCGCGGGCAGCGTGGCGACCTACGCCGCGCTGCCGGCGGGCCTGGGCGCGGCCGACGCGGGCAGCGGCTACCTGGTGCAGGCCGACGGCCTGCTCTACATCTGGAGCGGCACCGCGTTTCCGCCCGATGGCGAGGGCGTGGCCTTCAAGGGCGAGCGCGGCGACGCCGGCCCCGCCGGCCCGCAAGGGCCGCAGGGCTTGCAGGGCGTGCCCGGCCCCAAGGGCGACACCGGCAACACCGGCGCGGACGGCACCCCCGGCGCGAAGGGCGATGCGGGTGACGCCGGCCCGGCCGGTGCCGCAGGCCGCGACGGCACGCGCTGGTACACCGGCACGGGCGCGCCCGGCGTGGTGAGCGGCGCGCAGGCGGGCGATCTGTATCTGGACACCGGCGACGGCTCGGTGTACGTGCTGGGCTGACGCCATGGGCTGGACGGAAATCTTCAAGCTCGGGGGCGGTGGCGGCGGTGGCGCGCTGCGGTTTCAGGAGTTCACCTTCAGCGGCACGTTTACGCCGCCCCCGGCCCTGGTGGCCGCTGGCGGGGGCTGCTGGGCCTTGCTGGTGGGCGGCGGCGGCGGCGGTGGTCGCGGCAACACCAATGCTTCGGGCGGCGGTGGTGGTGGCGGCGCGGTCGTGGTGGTGCCGCTCACGATCACCCAGGCGGTCGCCGTCACGGTGGGTGCGGGCGGTGCGGGCGGTGTCAGCGGCACTCCGTCCACCGTACCGGGCGGCGAGTCGCGCATCGGTGCGCTGGCAAGCGCCCCCGGTGGGGGTGGGGGCGGAGAGTCCCACGCGTCGAGTGCGGTCACGCGGGCCGGTGGCAACGGGGGCAGCGGCGGCGGCGGCGGCAGCGGCTCCGGGGCCGGTTACTACGGCGGCGGTGGGGGCGGTGCGGGCGCTTGTGGCACCAGCGCCGTGGCAGCCGCGTCGACGGGCAGCAGGGCCGGTTTGGGCACGCACGGCTGTGCGGGCGGTGCGGGTGCCGCAAGCGCCGCATCAACGACGCTGGGGCATGGCGGCGCGGGGCTCTGCGGCTTTGGCGGCGGCGGCGGGGGTGGCGCAGCGGGCCACATCGCCGGCGGCGGCGGGTCTTCGGGTGGCGGCAATGGTGCTTACAACAGCCCTAACACCGCTGCCACGCCAGGCCGCGCGAACAGCGGCGGCGGCGGTGGCGGCGGGGCCGGGTCGTCCGTCTATGGCGGCGAGGGCGGTTCCGGCTTCGTGCGCATCTGGTGGTACGAGTAACGGGCGCGCCACCCCACCCACGCCAGGCATCTGTGTTTTCACCTTTTCAACTGGAGCACCTCATGGAAAAAACCAAACCCGTCGAACTCACGCGCCCGCACCGCCACGCGGGGCGCGACTACAAGCCCGGCGCGCTGCTGTCGCTGCCGGCGCACAAGGCCGACTGGCTGATCGGCGTCGGCAGCGCGCGCGATGCCTCGCCCGTGCCGGCCCCGCCACCCGAAACGGCCAAGAAGGCCAAGGAGTAAATGACCATGACGCAAGCTGCCACTTCCCTCATCTGGAACGGCCAGGGGCCGGTGCACATCGGCACGTTCGACCCGCAGCGCGGGCGGCCGGAAAACGGCTACCTGGTGGACGTGTACAGCGTGGGCTGCGGCAACCGCACGCTGACGGCCACGCCCAGCCGCGAGACGGAAACGCTGAAGGAAAGCTGCTCGGGCCAGCGCCTGACGCTGAAAGAGATCGAGACCAGCAAGAGCCTGGCGGTGAGCCTGGAGATGGTGCAGTTCGACAGCCGCACGCTGGCGCAGGCTTTCTTCGGCCAGGCGGTGGTCAAGGCCGACGGCACGGTGACGGACGAGCAGCTGCCCGAGTTGGCACCGGGGGACTACTTCTTTCTGAAGCACCCGCGCACCGGCTCGGTGGTGATCGAGGACAGCACGGCGGGCACGCCGGTGGTCTACGTGGAGGACACGCACTATGAGGTGAGCGATGCCGACCACGGGCGCTACCGCCTGCTGGCGCATCCGGCCGCGCACGAGGAGCCCCTGAAGGTGGACTATGCCTACCAGGGCTACGTGAACATTGCCGCCTTCAGCCGCAGCAATGTGGAGCGGGGCATCGTGTTCAGCGGCATCAACGGCGACGGGCAGAAAGTGCGCGTGATCATCCCGCGCATCAGCCTGGCCATGAGCGGCGACTTTGGCTGGATCAGCGATTCGGCCAGCGCGCTGACGCTGGGCGGGCAGGCGCTGTATGTGCCGCAGTTGCAGGCGGATGCGGACTTCGGGCCGTTCATGCGCATCGACACGATGCCTGAGCTGGATTAGCCGACCGCTGGCTCAGCGCCCATGAAAAAACCGCGCCGGGCATTGGGCCGGGCGCGGTTTTTTTTGGGGCGGTGCTGCCCGCCTGCGGTCAGCGGAAGGCTTGCCAGAGCCGCCAGAAGATGCGGGCGTAAGCCACGGCGAAGCCCAGCAGCACCAGGGGCACGCCGACTACGGCTGCGCCGCTCAGGGTGAGCAGCAGGCCGCCTAGCAGCAGGGTGACGACGATGTCGAAAAAAGGCATGGGCCGAATTTAACGGGAGAACGCGGGCATGGCAACCGATCTGACGGCCAAACTCACGCTCGAGGCCGAGGCCAGCGGGCAGGACAGCCTGCGCCAGGTGGCCGACGAGGTGCGCAAGCTGGGCGAGGGCGCGAACGCTTCGGCGCCGCAGTTCAAGGTGTTGGCCGATGAGCTGGATCAGCTGGCCGAGCAGCAGGCGCTGATTGACGGCTTTCGCGAGGCCAAGCGCGCCACGGCCGACTTGCAGCAGCAGATGGCGGGCGCCGCCGACGACGTGGAGCGCCTGGCGGCCGAGCAGGCGCGCGCGGCCGAGGCGGCCGAGGCCGCTGCCGATGCGCGCCTGGACGCGGCGCGCGACGTGCAGCAGCAGTACAAGGATGTGCTGGGGGCGGCGCGCGCGGAGCTGAAGGAGCTGGGCGAGGCGTCGAAACAGGCGGGGGGCGACACGGCGCTGCTGCGCGAGCGCATGGGCGATGCGCGCGCGCAGATCACGGCGCTGGAGGCGGGCTACCGCGATGCCGGCGCGCAGGTGAAGGCGCTGGGGGGCGAGCACAAGCGCAGCGCCGATGCCACGCGCGAGGCGGCCACGGCGCAAAAGACCGTGACGGGCGAGTACGAGCGCAGCGTGGCGGCGGCGGGCCGGGTGAGCGCGCGCCTGGGCGAGCAGAACCGCGCGCTGGATGACAACCGCCAGGCGATGCAGGCGGCGGGCCTGTCGAGCACGCAGTTGCAGCAGGCGCAAGAGCGCGTCAACCAGCGCATGGACGCGGCCAACGACAAGCTGCGCAGCGTGGCGGTGCTGTATGGCGGCGTGGGCGAGGCGGCGGCAGAGTCGGCGCAGCAGTCCGGGCAGGCCGCGCGCGAGTCGGGCGCGGCCTGGGGCGACATGGCCAACAAGCTGACGGTGGTGCAGGGGGCGGTGGCGTCGCTGTTTGCAGTGGCCAAGCTCAAGGCGATGGCGGGCAGTGCCATCGCCACGGCCGATGCCTTCGGGCAGATGGCCGAGCGCATCCGCATGGCGACCCGCGACGAGGAGGAGTTCGACCTGGTGCAGTCGCGCCTGCTGGCCACCGCCAACACGACGTACCGCGCGCTGGGCGAGCAGCAGGAGATGTACATCCGCAGCGCCGAGGCACTGCGGGCGCTGGGCTACAGCACGGGCGAGGTGCTGGACATCACCGACAGCTACAGCTATCTGCTGGCGACCAACGCGGCGAGCGCGGACAAGGCGGCGAGCGCGGTGGATGCGTACACCAAGTCGATCCAGTCGGGTCGCCTGGACTCGCAGGGCTGGCAGTCGATGCTGGCGGCCACGCCGACGCTGGTGGACGCGATTGCCACGGCCACGGGCAAGACGACCGAGCAGGTGCGGCAGCTGGGCATCACGGGCAAGCTGTCGGTGCGCGATCTGAACGAGGGGCTGCGCCAGACGGTGGACGCCAACCGCGATGCCGTGGAGGGCATGAGCACGACGCTGGCGGATGCGCTGACGCGCCTGTCCAACACCTGGGGCGAGTGGCTGCGCAATGCCAACGAGTCGAGTGGGGCGACGCGCATGCTGGTGGGCTTGACCGACTTGCTGAGCCAGAACCTGGACTCGCTGGTGGGCGTGGCGGGTGCGGTGGGGGCGACGATGGTGTCGGTGTTCGGGCTGCGGGCGCTGGCGGCGGTGCGTGGCTATGCGGCAGCGCTCTTGAGCACGGTGCAGGCGCAGGATGCGGTGGCGGGCAGCGCCACGCGCGCGGGCACGGCGGTGAGCGCGATGGGGCTGGCCATGCAGCGCGCGGGGGGGCTGATGCGCGGGGCGGGGTATGGGGCGATCATTGCACAGCTCGCCCAGATTGGCGCGGGGTTCATGGAGATTCACCGCCAGCAGCAGCTTCAAGCGAAGCTGGCAGCGAGCGTGGAAAAGCAAGACGCACGTATTGCCGAACGGTTGCGCGAGATTGCCACGGCCACGGGCGTGGCGGTGGACAGCATGGAAGCACTCAACGCCGCGCAGGCGGCGGGCACGCTGGTGTTTGATGAGGCGCAGGGCAAGTGGCTGTCTGCGGCGCAGGCGCAGCAGCAACTGGCGGGGGCGGTGGGGCAGACGGCCGAGCAGTTGGCGAGCTTGCAGGCCACGCAGGCGGTGGATGCGTTCAGGGCCATCACCGACGAGGGGGGCAAGGCCGAAGACGCGGTGAAAAAACTGGCCGAGAGCCTGCGCTTTGATGACGCGGCCGGGGCGGCGGGTTTTGTGCGCGCGCTGGAGGCCTTGCGGGCCACGGGCGTGGCCACGGCCGAGCAGGTGGGCCAGGCCTGGCAGTTGGCGCTGGACAGGCTGGGCGGCACGCAGCTGGGCGAGTTGCGCGCGGGCCTGGCCGAGGCGGCGCGCGAAGGGGTGTTGTCGGCGCAGCAGCTGGCCGATGCCAATGACCGCATCCTGTCGGCGGCGTTTGCGCGTGTGGGGGTGAACGCGGCGCAGGCGCTGGGGCGGGTGAGCGAGGGCGCGCAGGATGCGGCGGATGCGATTGATGTGGTGGCGGCAGGGGTGCAGGCCGCAGGTGCGGATGCCGAGACGGCTGCGCGCGCGATCGAGATGGCGTTTGCGGCGGCGGTGCCCAAGGCGGACAGCCTGCAAGCCATCGAGCTGCTGGCGCAGCGCCTGCACGGCATGGCGGATGCGGGGCGCGTGGGTGCCGAGGGCGTGGAGCGCATCCGCGCCGCGCTGGAGCGCCAGCGCCAGGCGATCGAGGGGCAGCTGCCGGGCATCCAGCGGCTGGAGGAGGCGCTGCGGCAGCTGGGGGTGACGCCGCAGCGCGAGCTGGCGCAGGCCGCGCGTGTGGCGCGCGAGGCGTTCGACGCGGTGCGGGCCAGCGGCGCGGCCACGGCGCGCGAGCTGGCGCAAAGCTGGCAGGCCATGGCCGAGGCGCAGATTGCCGCCAGCGGCGGCGTGGCCGATGCGGCGCTGAAGGCGCAGGCGGCGCAGAACGGCTTCGTGGTTGAGGCGGACAAGACGGGCAAGGCCGTTGTCAAGAGCATGGCCGAGGCCGAGGCGGCCACGAAGCGCTATACCGATGCGCTGCAAAAGCAGGCGCAGGTGGCAGTGGCGCGCCAGCGCCATGCGCAGGCCGATATTGATCTGCAAAGCGCGGGCGTGCGCCTGGCACTGGAGCAGCAGCGGGCGATTCACGAGGTGGCCAAGGCGCGCGGCGATGAGGCGGCGGCGATGCGCGCGCAGCAGCAGATGCGCTCACTGGAGATCGAGCTGGCGCAGCTGGCGGCCGAAGCCAAGCGCGCCGAAGCGGATGCGGCGCTGACGATGGCCGAGCTGCGCCGGCAGGAGCTGATCGCGCTGGGTGAGTACAGCGGAGCCAAGAAGGAGGAGGCGGACGCGGCGCTCAAGGCGGCCGAGGCCAAGGCGAAGGAGGCAGAGATTGCCGAGGTGATGGCGCAGAGGATGCGCGATTTGGCGAACACCGAAAAAGAGGTGGCCAAGGCTGCGGGCGACACGAAGGAAGCCCACGAGGAGGCGGCCAAGGCAATCGAGTTCACCTGGCTGTCGGCGACAGCGCAGGCGAGCAAGTACCGCGATGAGGCGGCGCGCCATGCCGAGGAGATGGCGGGGTCGCTGCAAAAGTATTTCAGCGCGGGCATGAGCTGGGGCATGTATATCAATGCCTGGAACAACTATTACGGCGAGTTGCGGCGGCTGGCCGATGCGTATGCGAAGTCGCTCGAGGACATTGACGCGCGCCAGCGAGCGCTGGAGCAGCGCAACAGCGGCGCGGGCAAGGGGGTGGAGGATTTGCGCCTGCGGCTGCTGGAGCTGAATGGCACCGAGGAGGAGATTGCGCGCGCGCGGGCGGCGCGTGACCGTGCCGAGATCGAGCGGCAGGTGCAGCTGGCGCAGCTGGAGGCCGAGCGCGCCACGCTGCGCGGCGATGGCGCGGCGGTGGAGCAGTTTCAGCGGGAGATCGCGCTGCTGCAAGAGCAGCTGGGGCTGCTGGAACAGATCACCGCCGCCGAGGGCAAGCGCCGGCGCGAGCAGGTGCGTGAGTGTGAGCGTGAGCCTGAGCGCGGCGGGCGTGGCGAGGGCGGCGGGCGCGGCGGCAGCGAGGGCGGTGGCGCGGGCCGCGCGGGTGGCGGCGCGGGCCCGGTGACGATCAACCTGACGGCCAATGGCGTCAACGACCCGGCGCGGCTGGCGCGCCTGATCGAGCCGGAGATGCGCAAGCTGGCGCGGCTGGCGAGATGACCCTCCCCCTGTGTCGCCTTCCCCCTGAGGGGGACGCCACTGGTCGCCGGGGGAACCCCGGCTCGGGCGGCCGCTGAAAGCGACGGCTTGAAGGGGCGGTGTGCGCGGGCATTCGTGCCTGCCCTGCGGTCGCTTTGTCATTTGTCATGGCGCGCAAGCGCCGATCATGGAGCGCAGCGAAGTCATCTTTAAAGCGCTTTGCTTGGCGCTGCCGCCGCCGCGTCGGCACGATGCTGGGCATGCCTTCCGTACAGCGCTTTCTCTCGGGCCGCGACAACCTCGCGCGCACGGCCGTGCTGGCGGCCAGCAGCGTGCGGGCGAGCACGGCCATCGAGCGGGTGGCGGCGCACCGCAGCGGCGGCGGGCGGGTGCGGCTGGCGGGGGCTTACACGGGGCACGAGGCGGCCGAGGTGCAGGTGCAGGTCATGTCTGCGGGCGGGGTGCCGCGCGCGTCGGTGCCGCAGTTCGTGGGGGTGGGAAATGGGCGGCTGGCGGTGGCGGCGGTGGATGCGGGCGCGCCCTTGCAGCAGCTGACGCTGACGCTGGCCGATCTGGGCGTGGCCACCGCGCATGCGGCGCTGGATGTGCGCGAGGTGCAGCTGCGCGCGCGCACGCCGGGGGCGGCGGGCAATGCGGTGCGGGTGAGCGTGGCCCCGCGCCTTGTGCGCACGCCGACACCGTGGGCGCTGCTGGCGGACTGGCCGGCGGGCACGGCGGTGCAGACGGGGCCTCAGTGGGACTTTGGCGGGCTGCCCTTGAGCGCGCAGCAGACGCTGGCCGAGGACAGCCCGCGCATTGCGTTCGGGCACGACCCGCAGGTGTACCGGCCCTGGCGCGAGTTCAAGGATGGGGCGTGGCGCTTTGGCCTGTCGCCGGCGCTGGAGCGCACGGCGGCGGCGGGCACGCCGGTGTATGGCGTGACGGGCGGCTATGTGGTGACGGTGACGGATGGCGTGGCCACCGAGACCTATGGCGATGAGGGCGCGGGCCAGGCGGTGATTCGCAGTTTTCACGAGCTGCTGCTGGCGCTGGCCGCGTCGGCGCTGGTGGAGGTGGCGGGCGTGGTGGTGGCCGACCGCACGGTGGGCGGGCAGGCGGCGATCGACGTGCCGCTGCGCACCCAGGCGTGGCTGCTGGCGCTGGCGGGCAAGGTGGATCTGGCGGATGTGCGTGTGCCGCCGGGCGCGCCGACGCAGGCGCTCAGGGTGCGCTGCATCAACGACGACGTGGTGGGTGCGGAGCGCTGGAGCGTGGCTGGCGATGTGTCGGGCGCGCTGGCGGTGGCGGTGACGGGGCAGCCCTACGAGAGCGAGGCGGCGGCGTTCACGGTGCCGCGCCTGGACCCCACGGCCCCGAACAGCGGGCGCTGGGCGTTCAAGTACGAGCCTGCGCCGCGCGGCGAGGACGAGGGCGTGCCGAGCGTGTGCCTGCGGCCTTTTCGCCTGGGGCGCAACGCGGTGCCGCGCACGGTGACGTTCCGCTATCAGAAACGACCACCGGCGGACTGCCGGTGCAGTGACGTGCCCGCGCCCCGGCTGTCGCTGAAATGCCTGGGGCTGACGGAAGGAGCGGACATGGCACTGGATGCCGAATACCAACAGCGGCTGGAGGCGCTGTACGAGTGGCGCGCCGGCTTCATGGCGGCGAACGCGCTGCCCGGCCCGAGCGTGCCGCGGCTGGCGCCGCAGGACATGGATCTGGCCGATGCGGTGGTGGCGGAGTTTGTCGAGGCGCTGGCGCAGATTTACACGGTGCCGACAGCGGCCACCGAATGGGACGCGGCGTTGACCGACATGCGCGATGAGCTGGAATGGCTCAAGGGCTTTAGCGACGGTGTGGGCAGCCCCGGTTCGTACCGCACAGTGCAGGGCGGGCGCGTGGGCGATGCCTACCAGAACAACGCGATGGACCGCAGCTACCGGCTGGAGGCGGTGCGCCGCAACGGGGTGGCGGCGGCGCTGGGCCCGACGATGGATGAGGGCGATGAGGGTTTTACCGACGCCTACTCGCCGGTGTGGACGACGGACGACACGCCATTCACCATCACCGTGACGGTGCAGGGGGTGGAGTGGGCGTTCGACTACGTGCGAGGCCGCCCGGTCGGCTCGATCGCCGTGCGCCGCGACGTGGCTCCGGAGATGGCTGCGCGGGTGCTGAGCGATCTGCCGCGCCGCTACCTGGCGCGCATGGACTATGTGCGCACCCTGGCGGGCATCGTCCCAAAATCTGACTCCAGCAGCGGTGACGCGGGCGGCTGCTGGATTGACCACGGCGGCACCCACTGGTGGGTGGACGCCGATGGCTATTACCTGCCCGCATTCACCAACGAGGCTTACGTGAGCGCGCGGCGCGACACGGACACGGGCAAGCCTTATTCGACGATGGAGTTCGGCTTTGGCCTGGTGGTGGCCTGCCCGGAGCGGCTGCGCGTGGGCGACGAGATCCGGCTGCGCATCGAGAGCGTGGACGGCGAGCGGCCCTACCGCGTGGGCGATGAGGCGGTGATCCAGACGGTTGGCGCAGGGCCGGCCTGGCTGGCGGGCGGGGTGGATGGCACGGATGTGCAGACCTGGCGCGTGGTGGGCGATGTGTCGGGCGTGCTGCCCGATTACGAGGTGCCGACCGATGGCGCGCCGGTGCCCGCTTACGGCGCGGCGGGCGTCACGCTGGGCATGCAGCCGGGGGGGATTGCGTTTGCGCTGGGGGACACCTTCACGCTGGCGGTGGAGGCGGGGCAGTTTCAGTGGCGGCGCGGCGGCGGCGCGTGGTCGGCGGTGGCCGATATTCCGGCCAGTGGCCAGGCGGCGCTGGCCGATGGGCTGAGCGTGCATTTCGACGCGGGGGCGGCGCCGTCGTTCGTGCCGGAGGATGCGTATGTGTTTGAGGTGCACCAGCCGTGGGCGGCCAGCCATGTGCAGAGCGCTGCGGCCAGCGGCTGGGGCTGGGCGGGCGATGCGGCGCAGATGGTGCTGGACCTGGGCGCGGTGCGTGCGCTGGGGGCGCTGGCGCTGGCGCGCTATGCGCTGCCTGCCGGGGCGGTGGTGACGGCGGAGCTGTCGGACGATGGCGTGGTCTGGGGGGCGCCCGTGGCGCTGGATGTGTCGGGCGCGGTGTGTGTGCATTTTCTGCGGGCCGAGGCGCGTCACGTGCGGCTGTCGGTGAGCGGCGCGGCGGGCGGGCGCATGGGCTGGGTGTGGGTGGGCGAGCCGATGGCGACCGACCACCACGCGAGCAGCTGCCAGCGGCGCAGGCAGTGGGCGGCGCAGCGCGGCGAGGGGGTCAACCCGGCCAGCCTGTATGCGGGGCTGGGCGATGGCTGGCGGCTGGCCTGGCAGCCGGGCGAGGAGCTGGCGAGCATGCTGCTGGACGCGGACGTGGCGCGCCTGGTGGGGCTGATGGACTGGGCGCAGCAGCATGACGAGCCGCTGCTGTTCGTGCCGCACCACTTGCACCCGCAGGACGCGGCGCTGGTGCGCGTGGCGGCGGATGCGCTGGAGCTGACCGACGTGCACGAGTGGCAGCCCGATGACGCGAGCGCGCGCCTGCTGTCGGCCGAGTTGCAGCTGGAGCCGGTGTTCGCATGATCGCCTGGCTGGCGATCGACGGCGGGGCCGATGGCGTGCAGGTCAATCTGCTGCCTGCGGGCGGCGCGGCGGGCGCGCCGACCGAGGGGCTGAGCCTGCCGCTGCTGGCGGCGCTGCCGCCGATCGAGCGGCCGCTGTCGATCCCGGGCATCGAGGCCGCGCCGACGAGCCACATGGATGTGGAGGCGGACAACGCCGGGGGCGAGCTGACGCGCCTGTGGGGCGAGCGCCCGCCGCTGCGGCGCGCGGCGCGCGTGACCATGGGGGCGGCGCGGGTGTTCGAGGGCATCGTGACGCGCGTGCAGATGGGTGCGCGCGTGCGCCTGCTGCTGGAGGCGGGGCTGGACAGGCCGCTGTCGGACAACGTGCCGCTGCGCACGAGCGCGGCCTGGGGCGGTTGGCGCGAGGTGCGGGTGCTGCCCTGGGGCTGGGGGCAGGTGACGGTGGCACCCATCCAGTACAGCGGCGATCAGCGGGTGTTTTTTCTGCTGGATCACCCGATTGCGGGCGTGGACGAGGTGCGGCGCGATGACGTGGCCACGCCCGCCTATGCCTGGCGCAACGCGGTGGACAGCACGGGCCGGGCGTGCAGCTTTGTCGAGCTGGCCGAGCCGCTGGCCGAGGGCGAGCGCCTGGCGGTCAGCTTGCGCGGGCGCATGCACCCGGACACGGGCCGCCTGCTGCAAACGCCGGCGGAGATCCTGCACGACGTGCTGGCGCACCTGGCGCGCGCGCCGGTGCGCTGGGCGGACTTTGACGACTACCGCACCGAGACGGCCGAGCTGGTGCTGGGCGGGCTGCTGGCGGACAACACGATCAGCATTCGCGCGGCGGTGGACGGGCTGATGCAGTCGGCCGGCAGTGCCTGGAGCGCAGCCATGCCGGGCGTGGCGATGACCTGGCCGCCGCTGCCGGATGCGGCTGCGCCGGCGCTGCGCGCCGATCGCCTGACGGCCAGCAGCGTGCAGGCGGCCTGCGCGGCCACGGGGCTGGTGACGGTGCTGCGCGTGCTGTACGACTACGACCACGCGGCGGCGCGCTACCGCCGCGCGATCCAGCTGCGTGCGCCGGATGCGGTGCGCGACTACGGCGAGCTGGCGATGGAGTGGCCCGCGCCCTGGCTGCGCACGCCGCGCCAGGCCGAGGCGCTGGGCCAGCGCATGCTGGCCTGGCTGGCGCGCCCGCGCTGGCGCATGACGTGGCAGCAGCCGTTTGCCGACGTGGCCACGGGCGCGTGGGTGGACGTGGCGCATCCGCTGGCCCCCATTGCCGGGCGTCACCGCCTGCTGGCCGCGCGCCTGGACATGGCGGCGGCCAGCCTGGAGGCGACGGCAGAGGCGCCCGTGGGGGCGGTGCCGGTGATCGAGACGGAGCGGCTGAGCGCGGCGTTTGACCCGCTGGTGCAGCCGGGCATCACGGTGGAGGTGGCGGGCAGCGAGATCATTTTCACGGCGCGCGACGAGCAGGGGCGCGTGCTGCCGGGCGCGCGCATCACGCTCAACGGCAGCGCCACGCGCGTCGCCGACAGCGCGGGGCGCGTGTCTTTCCCCGTGCAGCGGGGGCGGCACGCGCTGCTGATCGAGGCCGATGGCTATCCGCCGGCCGAGGCGGTGGTGGTGGTATGAGCGGGCGGCGCAGGTTCTTTCCCGCCACCCCGGTGCAGCAGGTGCCGGGGCGCACGGTGGCGCTGGAGATGCAGCTGCGGCCTGAAGCGCCCGAGCCGGTGCCGGCGTATGGGCCGGTGCATGGGGCGAGCTGGATGCTCTCGTCTTTCGCCTCGGAGATGTTCTGGTCGCCCGAGGACGTGCAGCTGGAGCCGCTGGACGATGGGCGTTTCAGGGTGAGTCACCCATGGGGCTGGGAGTTTTTACACACCATTTGGGAGGGCACGCCGCCGCGCCCTGACGGCCCGCTGCTGGGCGTGCCTGGGCGGCGCTGGCGCTGCGTGGACGCCGTGTGCCGCTCATCCGGCTCGGTGTATTTCGGCGTGCTGCTGGGTGACAGCACGGACGTGCGCTGGACGCTGGAGTGGGACATGCCCGCCGACGCGCCGCCCGCGCTGGCCGCAGACGGCTGGGTTGTGTCTGCCCATGGTGACAGGGCGCGCGCCGATGAGGCCGTGGTCACCGTGCGCCTGGCGGGCAACGAGGTCAGCAGCGGCGGCAGCCTGAGCGCACGCGCCTGGCGCGGTGGCAACCCGCTGGCCGAGCTGCGGCTGTCGCTGGGGCCGCCGTCGATGGAGTGGTGATGCGCCTATGGCCTCATAAAAGACGAGCGGCTGACGACGGTGTTACGAGCACCGCCGCCAGCCCCCTTCCCGCAGAACAAGCCTGCAAGTCAGGCCAAGGCCCGCCACCTGTGCACAGGCGGGGCCAAGGCTATCAGATGCAAAAGACTTGCGTGAGATGCAAAACACCCATGACGTTCGCTGCGGCCATTGCTCGAAAAAGCTGGCCGTCGGCCAATTCCTGAGCCTGCAAATCAAGTGCCCGCGCTGCGGCACGCTGAATCACCTGAGGGCCGATCGCCCCACACCCGAGCCCCGTGAGGGCCATTCAATCGAGAACCATGAATGCCCCGAAAAAACCTGACCCCTTTGTCCCGTGCGCCGCGCCCCGCGTCGGCAGCCTCTTCGCCGGCATCGGCGGCATTGACCTCGGCTTCGAGCAAGCCGGCTTTGCCACCGCCTGGCAAGTCGAGATCGACCCCTTGCTGCGCGAAGTCCTCGCCCTGCGCTTCCCCCATGCCCAGCGGCATGCCGACGTGCGCACCGTCGGTGCCCACAACCTCACCCCCGTCGACGTGCTCGTCGGGGGCTTTCCCTGCCAGGACGTCAGCAGCATGGGCGCGCGCGCCGGGCTTGCCGGGGCGCGAACGGGCCTCTTCTGGGAGGTCTGCCGCATCGCCGTCGAAATACGGCCCCAGTGGCTGGTGCTTGAAAACGTCGTGGGCCTGCTCAACAGCCAGGCTGGGCGAGACTTTGGCACGGTCATCCAGGCCCTCGCCGAGCGCGGGTATGTGGGATGCTGGCGGGTGCTTGATTCTCAGTATTTCGGAGTCGCCCAGGGCCGCCGCCGCGTTTACCTGGTCGCAGGTCTTGGACGCCAGCCCCCCGCTGGGCTGCTGGCTGACGCCGCGCCAGTGGAGCCAGTACCTCGCACGCTTGGCCCGCAGCAGCAGTTACGGCCAGCGGATGGATGGGCTGCCTATTGTCTGCTTGCCAAGTCCGCCCCCAGCATCATCCCCATCGGTGCAGAAACTCTTGTCTGTCACCGAGGCGGACGGCGTGCGATGGTTGAGCGGGCCAGAGTCTCTGAGGTTGCAGGGCTTCCCGCCGGACTGGATGCGACCGATCACGCAGAGGCTCGCGCAGCCGGCAACGCAGTCGCCGTACCCGTGGCCAAGTGGATCGCCCAGCACCTGATGGCCGAGATCACGGCCAGCCAGCCCCGCTAGACTTGCGCCGACAGCAATTGCTTTGCGCCAGCGGCAAACCGCCCAAGGCGCAAATATCGCGGCGCTGAGGGCGCAAATATCGCGGCGCGCTTCACCAGCGCCAGCCAGGCGGCGCGCCAGCCGGGGGATTTGAAGCGGACGGGTGGGGTGTGTTTCAAGAAGGGCTTCATGTCGGTTGTCCAAACCTGCCAACGGTGGGGCAGTCTTGTCGGCTGGGTAGAGCGCCAGCGAAACCCGGCGCTTTCGCGAACAACCACCCGCCACGCGCGAAACGGCCACGAACAAAAGGCCGCGCAGCGGCCGCCGTTCCAGGTCGCCCGAGCCGGGGTTCCCCCGGCGACTTGCGGCGTCCCCCTTGGGGGGGGGAAGGTGCCGAAGGCGAATCAGGGGGGATCAAAATCCGTGCGCGGCATGTGCGCCAAAGCTGATGACGTATTGCAGGTAGATGGCGTTGGCCTTGTTGAAGCCGCGTGCGCCGCTTTGGTGGGTGTATTGCAGGCGCAGGGCTTGCTCGTGCGAGGGTTTCCAGGCCAGCATGAGGCTGTGTTCGCGCAGGCGCGCGGCGTGGAAGTGGTCGCCGTGCGGCAGCTGGCCTTGCAGCCAGTCGGTGCGCACGCCGGTTTCCCATGAGGGGTGGAAGCGGTACACGGCGGACAGGTAGGCGGCGGTGTTGCGCGCGCTGCGGCTGGCGTGCGGGCCAAGGCCGGTTTGCCGCGCCAGCTCGAAGGCCAGGCGCAGCTGGCGGTGGCGGTTGTTGCCGCCCGGTGCCCATTTCCACACGCCGTCGAGCAGCCACAGGTGCTGGCCCGCGAGCTGCGCGCCGTGGGCGTGGCCGTGGTGGCTGTGGTCGTGATCGTGCCCGTGTCCGTGGTGACCATCGTCTTCGTGCAGGGCGTGGGCGGCGCGGCGGTTGCCGAGGTAGGACAGGCCAAGCTGCCAGTTGTGCTCGCGCCCGATGTCGTTGCCCAGCTTGGTAGAGAGCGTCCAGACGCCGGGGCGCGATGTGCGAGATGCGTGCGGTGTGAGCTGCTTGCCGTGCAGCACTTCAAGGCCGGTGCGCCAGTAGAACGGCGTGGGCGCGGTCCAGTTCAGGCGCAGGCCGTCGTCGAAATAATGGCCGCCCAGCAGCGCGCGGTAGAGCAGGGGGCGGCTGCTGAAGTCGTCGGCGTGCGGGTGCTGCTCGTTGAGGTAGCCCACCTGCGACATGAAGCGCCCGCCGCGCAGTTGCCAGCCTGCGGGCAGGGCGGTGGTGCCGAGCCAGGCTTCCTCGATGTGCTTTTCGATGTGCTTGCCGTGGCTGTGGGCGGCGGCGGTCAGGCGGCCTTCCAGCCAGGGGCCGAGGGGCGATTGCAGCGTCAGCTCGGCACCGCCCAGGCCCAGGCCCTTGTCGCGGTCGGCCAGCGCGGTGGCCTGGCTGCCGTAGCCGATGTCGAGCACCAGGCCGACTTCGGGCGCAAACCAGCGGGCGCTGGCGGCATCGCCCGTCGGCGGGCTGGCGGCGGCGTCAGGCGCTTGCGCGGCGGCGCACTGCGCGGCAGCGGCCAGGGCCGCGCCGAAGAGAGCCTTGGCAATGGTCATGGCGCGGCAATGCCCGTCCAGGCCAGCGCGGCGGGCGCGAAGTCCAGGCGGATGCGGCGCTTGACGGCTTGTGCATCGCTGTCCAGCACGGCCACTTCCCTGGCGCTGGCGTCGGTCAGGAACATCTCGTTGCGCGAGCGGCTGGCCACCAGTTGGGGAAAGGGCGCGCTGGTGGGCATTTGGGCGAGCACCGGCAGTTGCCGCGCCACGCGCCACTGGGCGCTGGCGTCAAGCCAGTGCGTGGTGCCCGTGTCGTCCAGCAGCACGAAGTAGCGGCCCGTGCGGTCGAACGCATGGGCGCGGCGGGTGCGGCCTTCGGCCCAGGCGATGGAGGTGATGGTGGCGTTGGCCGGGTCGATGTCGAACACATGGCCGGGCGAGGCCAGGCCCACGAAGCGGGTCAGCTTGGCGTGGCCGATGAGGGTGCCGATGCGCCTGCCTTCGGGCATGTCGGGCGGGTTGGCGATCTTGCGGGTGCTGAATGTGGTGCCGCTTTGGCTGACCACCAGCACGCCGTCGGCGCAGCCGAACACGCTGTAAGCCCCGCTGGAGTAGCTGCCGTGCATGTGGGGGCACTGGCCATCCAGCCGGCTGACCAGCTGCCAGCCTTGTGCGCCCTTGTGATAGAGGTCGATCACGTCGGGCAGGGTGCCGGGCGCGTCCGCGCTGCGGGCGCTGACCAGCATGTGGTCGCCGCGCGGCTCGGCGGTGCCATGCACGGCGGGGCCGACGTCGAACTGGCTCTCGCCGCCGGTGCGCGCCAGGCTGGCGTCGGTGATGCGCGTGACGGACGCGGGGCGCTGCGTGGCGGCTTCGCCGTCCATGAAGATCGCGCCGTGCGCGCCGCCGATTTCGTAGTGGGTGGGGCGCGGCCCGGCAATGCGGGCAGCCAGCAGCTGGGGGGCGGCGCGGTAGTCGTGCAGGTGGTCGCCGTGGTCTTCCTGCCAAAGCCCACCGTCGATGACTTGCACCTGGTCTTGCGCGCGTTGCATGGCCAGCGCGTAGCGCCCGCCGGGGCTGGTGGCCAGCGCCGAAGGGGCGGCGGCCAGCGTCAGCGTCTGGGCGATGGTGCTGGTGTCAAGGTCAAGCACCCGCAGGCTGGGGCTGCCGGTTTCGGACAGGACCAGCAGACCGGCGGAGTCGATGCGGTCGGCGGTGTGGCCGTCGTCGCTGCCGGAGCCGCCGCAGGCCGACAGAGCAAGCGCAGAGGCGAAGGCAAGAGGCCGAAGGCCGGGCAACAAACGTGACCGAAGACCAGGCAGAGAGGGCAAACGCATGTGCTGGGTTCCTGAAGCAAAAGTGGAGAAACCGGGATGGTAACGTAATAACTTAACGTTCGATGCATGCGATAAGCCAGCAGGGTCAATGCGCCTGCCTGCCTGCCCGTCGGCCTGCCTGCTTGTTCAGCGTGGCGCGCGTGCGCCGGGTTTGACGGCGGCACCGCGCACTTCGATGCGGCGCTCGTCGTGTACGCGGCCTGCGGCGTCGCGCAGCTGCACCACGTGCCGACCGGGCCAGGGCAGCCACTGCGCCTGCGCGCCCTGGCCGATGGCGCGCGCGCCGATGTACCAGCGCAAGGCAGCGGGCGCTGCGCCGCCGGCGTCGGCCAGCAGGGTGAGGCGCTGGCGGGCGGGGGGAATGTCGGGGTCGAGCGCGAGGATGGTGCCGTCTTGCGGGGCGGTGATGCGCGCGGGCACGGCGTTGGCGCTGGCCGCACGGGCCGTGTCGTGCGCGGCGGCGGGCGTCTGGCTGCTTTCAACGGCAAACAGCGCCTGCTCGGTGCCGGGCACAAACCATTCGTCGCGCGGGGCGTCGAGCGCGCCGCCAAAGCGCACCTGCTGGCGCACCAGGCCGGGCGGCGGGGTGGGCGCGAAGCGCATGTTGGCCCGCGCCGGGGTGTTCGCCGGGCGGTGCAGATGCCGCATGAGCGTGGCCCACACGGGTGCCGCACCGCTGGTGCCGCTCACGTCCCACATGGGCGCGCCGCTGGCGTTGCCCAGCCACACGCCGACGGTGTAGCGGGCGCTGTAGCCCACGGCCCAGTTGTCACGCATGTCCTTGCTGGTGCCGGTTTTCACGGCAGACCAGAAGCGGGTGGAGAGGATGGAGTCGGTGCCGAAGGTGGGCGCGCGCGCGTTGTTGTCGGCCAGCATGTCGGTGACGATGAAGGCGGCTTGCGGGTCGAGCGCGGGGCGGCAGGCGGGGGCGTTGCTGGTGCTGATGTTGGTCACGGGTTGCAGGCGCACGTCGCACCAGCGCCCGCCATTGGCCAGCGCGCGGTAGGCGTTGGTCAGTTGCAGCAGGCTGACTTCGGGGCTGCCCAGCGCGAGGCTGTAGCCGTAGTAGTCGCCGCCTTCGCGCAGCTCGATGCCGAGCTGCCCGAGCTGCCGCGCAAAGGCGTCGGGCGAGACCATGACCAGCGCGCGCACGGCGGGCACGTTGAGCGATGCGCCCAGCGCGGTGCGCACCGACACCCAGCCTTTGAAGCGGCGGTCGTAGTTCTGCGGGATGTACAGGCCGCTGGCCGTTTGCAGATGCGCGGGCGAGTCGTGCAGCAGGCTGGCGGCGGTGAGGCGCTTTTCGGCGATGGCCTGGCCGTAGAGAAAGGGCTTGAGCGTGCTGCCGGGCTGGCGCCGGGCGGTGACGGCATCGACTTCGGCGGCCTGGCTCAGGCGCCCGGTGGAGCCGACCCAGGCCAGCACCTCGCCGCTGGCGTTGTCGAGCACGATGACGGCGCCGTCTTCGACGTTGCGGCCTTGCAGCTCGCGCACGTGCTGCGTGAGGGTTTGCAGCGCCAGGCGTTGCAGCGCGCCATCCAGCGTGCTGGGCAGCGTGGGTGGGGCGGGCTGGCCGGTGGCGCGCGCGGTGTTCAGCAGGCGGCGCGCCAGGTGCGGGGCCGCGCCTTCGCTGGGGGCAAAGGCGCGGCGGGTGAGAGCCGCTTCCGTCTGCATGTCGAGCGCCACGCAGTCCACGGCAGCGGCGGGGCTGGCCTGTTCGCGCATGGTTTTCAGCACGCCGCAGGCGCGCTGGGCCACCAGCGCGGGGCGGGCGTTGGGCGCGCGCACCAGGGCGGCGGCGATGGCGGCTTCGCTCTCGTTCAGCCCGTGCGGGGCCTTGGCGAAGAGGGTGCGCGAGAGCGCGTCGATGCCCACCAGCTCGCCGCGAAAGGGCACGAGGTTGAGGTAGGCCTCCAGGATCTGGTCCTTGCGCCAGCCGCGCTCCAGCTGCGTGGCCATGACGGCCTGGCCGACTTTCTGGCGCAGGGTGCGCCCGCCGGTGCCCAGGGTGAGGTCGTCATCGAGCAGGCCGGCCAGCTGCATGGTGAGCGTGCTGGCGCCGCGCGTGCGCTCGTTCCACAGGTTGGCCCAGGCGGCGGCGCTGACGGCGCGCCAGTCCACGCCGCTGTGTTCGTAAAAGCGCCGGTCTTCCGACAGCAGCAGCGCCTGCCGCAGCGCGGGCGATATGTCGGCCAGCGCCACCCATTCGCCGCGTCGCACGGTGGCGTCGCTGCGCAGGCGGTGCAGGGGTTGGCCGGCGCGGTCGAGCAGCAGGGTGTCGGACGGGCGGTGGTCTTGCCGCACGGCATCGAAGCCGGGCGCGGCGTGCGCGGGCAGGGCGAGCGCTGCCAGCAGGGCGAACAGGGCCAGTGGTCGGTGCAGGGGGGATGGCATGGCGGTGGATGGGGGCTGTGCGGCCAGGCGGGTGGAAGTCAGCATACAGCGCCGTTCTTTTGGGGTTGAGCGCTCAACGCTGAACGCTGAACCTCCCCTTGCCCGGTGATGTAAAAAAAAGTAAGGAATAATGGCAGCTCTGCATCACGCGGACACGGGGTGGTTTTCAACATGTTTGGATGGTTGGGCAAACGGGGCCAGCGCAGCGTCCGGGCACAGCCGGAGCGCAAGACCGAGGACGCGGCCGAAACCGGGCTGGAGACCTGCGCCGCGCCCGCGTCATGGGCGGTCACGATGCCCATGTCGCCCCCTGTTCCACTGGATGCGCAGGCGCCGCTGCGCGAAGCCGAGCTGCGGCGGCTGGCTGCCTTGCAGGCGCGCGGGCAGGCGGCTTACCAGTACATCGCCGAAACCGCCGCGCGCATCTGCGGCACGCCCATGGCGGCCATTTCGCTGCTGGATGGCGAGTCGGTGTGGCTGCAGGCCGCCGTGGGCTTGACGCAGGAGCGGCTGCCGCTGTCCTCGTCCTTTTGCCCCTTTGCGCTGGCGCAGATGCCCGAGCCGCTGGTGGTGCATGACGCGCAGGGCGACCCGCGCTTTGCCGCCATGCCGCTGGTCGTGCAGGCACCCGGCCTGCGCTTTTACGCCGGCGCGCCCTTTGCCAGCCGCGGCGTGCCGCTGGGCACGGTGAGCGTGGCAGACACCCGGCCGCGCGAGCTGACGCCGGTGCAGTTGCGCACGCTGCAGCTGCTCGCGCAGCAAACGGCCTTGCTGCTGCAAGCGCGGGTGGCGTCGAGTGGTGGGTAAGGGAGAGAGTCCAATAAAAAGTGAGCTGCTTGCGTACGTTTTAAAACATTTTCAAATACAAAACAATCTGAAATTGTTTTAAACCGTACGCGAGCAGCTCACTTTTTTTAAATGCATTCACCGCAGAGGGGTGGAGAACGCAGAGGTTCGCAGAGGCATGCCGCAGGCAGGGTAGAGCCGAAGGCGAAACCCAGCAAACCGGCTCGCGAGAAAGTTGGGTTTCGCCTTCGGCCCTGCCCAGCCTGCGGTTCTTTTGCGGACATTCACCGCAAGAGCCGTGCCCCGTGTTCGGGGCGCGCTACTTCACCGTCACCTGCCCATTGGGCGCCTCGCCAAACATCTCGGGCGCGTACAGCGCTTCCACCCGGCTGGGGGGCAGGCTGAAGGTGCCGGGGTTGTTCAGGCGCACGGTGTATTCCATGGTGATGGTGCCTTTGGGCAGGTATTCGTAATAGCTGCGGAAGGCTTCGAAGGCGCGTTCTTCATAGGCCAGCCAGCCGCGGCCCTGGTTGAATTGCTCGCCTGCGGTGGCGATCTGGCTGTCGCGGCCCAGGCCACTGCCGAGGATGGTGGCGCCGCCGGGCACGGGGTCGGTGATGGCGACCCAGGTCATGTCGGCGCTGGCGGTCACTTGCAGGCGCACGCGCAGGATGTCGCCCCGGCTGTAGTGGCCGGCGGGCAGGCTCTTGTCGGCCTGCTCCACGGGGGTGACGCTGCGCTGGATGGCGTAGCCCGACGCCACGGGCTGCGTGAGCGGCACGGCGGCCAGCGATTGCAGCGTGAGCCAGGGCTTGCCGCTGCCTTCATGCGCCACGATCAGGGGCGTGCCCGCCGCAGGCGTGGCCTGGGGCCAGGGCAGCAGGGCGGTGTTGTTGACGTACTGGCTGGGTGAGGCGGGCGCGCCGAAATGGCTGCGCGCGTGCGGGCGGCCTTGCGGGCCGTCGGCGGCCAGGCGGGTGACCTGGGTCCAGTCGATCTGCGCTTTTTCGCTGCCCAGCGTGGCGCGGGTGGTGCCGGCCACGGGGTCGGCCTCGTGCGTTTTGGAGAAGCGCTCCAGCGCCATGCCGCCCCACAGGTTGGCGGTGGTGGTGTGCCAGGCACCGTTGTCCTGCCGGCCGATGAAGCCGCTCACGAGGCGGCCCATGTCGTCTTTCCAGGCGGGGTCGTCCATCACGGTGAGCAGCAGGCGCGCGGTGTTCACGTCGCCGCCGGCCATGAGCCACCACCAGTAGTCGCTTTGCTCGGTGCTGAAGATGAGGCGCGTGCCTTGCGTGGACAGGCGCGCGCGCAGGATCTGGTCGGCTTCTTGCAGCAGCTTGGGCTGGTTGGGGATGCCCTGCACGCGCTTGAGGACGTTGATCCAGTCGATCACGGCGCTGGTGGGCCACTGGTTGGGCGCGATGGTGATGCTGCCCAGCATGGCGGGGCGGGCCGCGCCGTGGCGCGAGAGGGCTTCGAGGGCGGCGATCTTGCGCACGTCCAGGTCGGCCCGGGGCGACCAGAAGCGGCGCTGGATGCGGCCTTCGACGAATGCCGTGAGGCCCATCAGCATGCTGGTGCGCACCTCGGGCGGCAGCACGAAGGCGGGGTTGAGCTGCTCTGCCTCGTGCGTGGCGGCCAGCAGCCAGGCGGTGAGGCTGTCGCTGCCGCGCCGCTCGTGGCCCGCGCGGGGCGGGAAGTAGTGGACCAGGCCGTCGGCGTCCAGATAGGTGGGCAGGCTGCGGGCCACCTCGGCCCACAGGCTGGCGTCGCGCAGGCCGATGGCCTTGCTGGTTTGCTGCTCCAGGCAGGTGTAGGGGTAGCGGTCGAACCAGTCGCGCACGCCGGGCAGGCCGTCGGCCAGGCGCGGTTGCAGCGCGATCTGCACGCCGCCGGAGCCGGGCAGGGCGGTGGCGGGCGGGGCCACGTTCTGGGTGAACAGGCCGTCGAGCTGCACCAGCATGGCCTGGCGCACGGTGACGGGCACGGCGGGCTGCACGCGCTGGCTCAGCTTGAGTGCATCGCGCGCGCCGCTGGTGCGGTCCACGGCTTCGATCTCCCACAGCATCTCGCCGGCGCGTGTGGCCGCCAGCGCAGGCGGGGTCGTGACCTGCCATTCAAGCTGGCGCGCCTGGCCCGCGGGCAGTTCCACGGTTTGCGCGGCCAGCTCGATCAGCGTGGCGCGCGGCTTGACTTCCACCTGCATGGGCTGCTGGGTGGTGTTGCGCAGCGTGAGCATGGCGGTGAAGGTGTCGCCGCCGCGCACCAGCGGCGGCAGGCCGCTGATGATCTGCAAGTCCTGCGCGCTGCGGATGCGCGCCGAGCCGGTGCCGAACAGGCCCGTGCCCGCGTCGGCCACGGCCACCACGCGGAAGGTGGTGAGCGCGTCGTTCAGCGGCACTTCGATCTGCGCGCGGCCTTGCGCGTCGAGCTGCACCACGGGCTGCCACAGCAGCAGGGTGTCGAGCAGCTCGCGCGTGGGCGCGCCGCCGCCGTCGCCGCCGGCGGGCACGGCCTTGCGGCCATAGTGGCGGCGGCCCACGATTTCCATCTGCGCAGTGGCGGTCTGCACGCCCCAGGCGCGGCGTTGCAGCATGGCGTCGAGCAGCTGCCAGCTGCGGTTGGGCAGCAGCTCCAGCAGGGCTTCATCGACGGCGGCCAGCGCCACTTCGGCATTTGCGGCGGGCTGGCCGTCGGGGCCGGTGACCTGCACCGTGACTTGCGCCTTGCCGCGCACGGGGTAGCGCTCCTTGTCGGCTTTCACGCTCACGGCCAGCGTGTGCGCCTGCGTGCCCACGCGGATTTCGGCCATGCCGAAGCGGAAGGCGGGCTTGCTCAAATCGACCAGCGGCGTGGGGGCGGGGGTGTCGCCCGTGTCGGCGCGCCAGGCTCGCCACCAGGTGACGGGGGTCTTGTAGCCCCAGGTGAAGAAGCTGTACCACGGCACCTCGTGCAGGCGCCCGCGCAGGGCCAGCACGCTCACGTACACGTTGGGGCCCCAGGCGGGGTCGATCCTCAGGCGCACGGTGGGGTCGTCGCCGCGCAGCTGCACCACCTCGGTGTGCAGCACGCCTTCGCGCTCCACCGCCACCAGCGCGGTGGCCTGGCGGAAGGGCATGCGCACCTGGAGCGTGGCGGTGTCGCCGGGTTCGTAGCGCTTTTTCTCGGGCAGCACGTCCATGCGGTCGTGGTTGTCGGCGTCGAACCACAGCTCGCCCTGGCGCGTGACCCACACGCTGGTGGCCGCCTGCGCGCTGCGGCCTGCGCCGTCGTCGGCGCTGGCCACCAGCTCCACTTCGCCTGCTTCTTTCAGGCGAGCCTCGCAGTCGAGCAGGCCGCGCGCATTGCTTTTGCCGCTGCACACGGTGCCCAGGTCTTTCACCTCGGTGCGGTGGTCGTAGGTGTAGAAGCCGCCCACCATGCGCTTGCGGCTGCTGGTGGTGATGCGCGCCACGGCCCGCACGGTGAGCGGCACGCCGGCCCTGGGCGCGCCGTTCACGTCCAGCGCCAGCGCCTGCACCTTGAGCGCGCTGCTCACGCTGGCCCAGCGCTCGGCACGGATGCCGGCGATCACGCCTGCGGGCCACAGCGTGGCGTTGCCGCGCAGGGTCTGGATCTCGCCGTTGGGGTCGGCAAAGCTGGCTTCGATCAGCAGCTCGCGCGCGCGGTTGGAGGCGGGGATGTCGGTGATCTCCACCGTGCCCAGGCCTTGCGCATCGAGCGTGGCGGGCAGCTTGTCGGCCACCACGCGCTGGTCTTGCCGGGCGGTGGGTTCTTCCTCGCCGTCTGTGTCTGCATCGGTGCTGCGCGTTTGTGCGGGGCGGGGTGGCTCGAAGCTGAAGTTGTCGTGGTCGGCAAAGCCCAGCGCCTTGTCGCGCACCAGGGCCGAGACCTGCACCGGCAGCGCGCTGGCCGGGCCGCCCGAGACGTAGTCCACCTGCACCTGCGTGGGCACGCGCGTGACGGCCACCAGCGCGTCGGCGGAGGCCGGGGCCACGCGGCCTTGCAGCACGGGCAGGCGGAACTCTTCCACGCGGAACTGGCCGGTTTGCACCCGCAGCGGGTAGTCGCGCCCCGGCGGGGCGATTTCGGCGCGCATCTCCACGGTGTACACGCCCAGCCGGGCGCTGGGCGGCAGGGCCAGCGTGCTTTCGGCACTGCGCCCGCCGGTGGCGGTGGTGCGCCACTTCAGTGGCTGGGTGAACTCCTGCCCGCTGCCCATGTGGGTGATGGTCAGCGTGGTGGGCGTTGCGGCCTCGTCCATCAGGCCGAAGCCGCCGCGCGTGAGGGTGCGCAGGTAGTGTTTCATCGACACGGTTTCGCCCGCGCGCAGCAGCGTGCGGTCGAACACGGTGTGGGCGGCCTCGTCGGGCGCGGCCTCGCTGCTGGTGGGCACGTTGAAGCGCCACGGCTCGATGCCGCGCTGCCAGGTGGACCAGGTGAAGGCCATGTCCTGCACGCCCTGCACGTTGGCGCGGGCGCTGACGAAGTAGGGGCGCTGGCTCCAGTAGCCCAGTTCGCCGTCGCACTGGGGCACGTCGGGGTTCAGGCGCTCGAAACGGGCAATGCCTCGCGCGTCGGTGCGCGCGTTGGCGAGCACCTTGCCCTGGCAGTCGGACACCTGCACCGCCGCGTCTGCCACGGGCTGGCCGCTGTCCAGCGCGGTGACCCAGGCCAGCGCGTCGTCGCGCCCCTGCTTGAAGTGCACGCCCAGGTTGGTCACCAGCGCCGAGCTGCGCACGTACATGGTGCGCGGCGCGCCGTATTGCTCGTTCAGCAGCGACTGCCCCAGGTGCTGCGAAGCGACTTCCAGCACGTGAAAGCCGGGCGCAAGCGGAATGCCGACCACCTCGAACGGGCGGCCCGCCGCCTGGCCTTTGGCATCGGAGGGTGGCGGCGGCACGGTGAGCGTCTGCACGCCGCTTTGTTGCGCCAGCAGCGAGAGCGTGCGCGCTTCGACGCCGTGGCGCGTGTTCTCGTCGAACGCCTTGGGCAGCGGCTTGCGCACGGCGGGGTCGTTCTGCGCGACCTCGCGGTCGATCCACGTGCTGTCATAGCGCTGCACGCGGCGGAACCAGGCGATGATGTCGGCGTCGCTTTGCGGCTGCAAATGGCTGATGTTCAGGCCCTGCGCGGGCAGCTGCGCCTCTACCCGGCGCACCGTGAGGGGCATCAGCGCCGGGCCGTTCTTGCCTTCGGCAAAGCGCTCGATCACGCCGAAGGGCGCGGCCGCAAACTTGGCCAGCGGTGGCATGGGGCCGGTGGCCACTTTCAAAGGGAAGCTGGCGGCATTGGTCAGCGGGCGGCCGCTGGCGTCCTTGAAGTCGGGCGGCAGGGTGATGGAAAAGCCGGTGTTTTCAGGCAGCGGGGCGGGGAAGCTCACGCTGTGCAGCACGTCGTCGCCAGGTTGATCGGCTTCGATGACGGGCGCGTGGCTCACGCCTTCGCCCTGCAAACGCAGGCCAGCAGCCACGCTGGCGTTGACCGGCGCGCTGAAGAGCAGGGTGATGGGGCGCATGGGCAGGCAGCCTGACTGGGCGCTTTCGCGCTCGCAGCTCATGCCGGCGGTGAACGGCTCGCGCACGGTGAAGGCGATGCGCCGCTCGATGCGGTTGGCCACGCCGCTGGGTGTGCTGACCCCCGCGCCGTACACCACTTGCACGCGCGCAGCGGGCGTCAGCCGCCGGTTGCACTGGAAAGCGGCAAAGCGCAGCGGCTGGCTGGCGGCGGCCTTGTCCATGCCGCGGGCCTTGAACAAGGCGTCGCGCTGGTCGGCAGGCAGCGGGCGAATGGGCACGCGCTCGCCCAGGCCATCCACGGCGCACCAGACGTTGGCGGCCACGCTCTCGGGCGTGGCATCGCCGTTCAGGCGCAGGATGAAGCTCTGCTCTTCCTCGATGCGGCTGCCGGGGTGGGGCAGGATGTGCTGCACGAACGGCCCGCCGGTATTGAAGGCATAGCTGCTGGCGCTTTTCATCACGGTGCCGGCGGGTGACTTGAAGTCCGGCGTGGGCGTGGTCTGGCAGCGCGTGCCGGGCGGCAGGTCGGCGGCAAAGTCGAACACCCATTCGCGCGCGCCCGTCCAGCGGCCCTGGCCTTGCGCGGCGCGGTCGTCATTGCACTGCACGGCCACGGGCGCGGGTGCCTGCGGATCGCCAAAGCGCACGGCGTCTTCGTTGAAGCGCACGGTGATCTGCCGCACCTGGGCCACCTCGCCCTGCGGGGTGACGCGGACGATGCTCAAGGCATGGGCACCGGCAGCGCCGGCCAGCGTCAGCGTGGTGCACGCCAGGACGCGCATGGCGCGGGCAATCGGGAACGGTCTGGACATGGGTGAACCTTGGGGCTGGAGGGCGGTGCAGGGCGCGTGGCGCCGCCGCGAACCGACAAGGGTAGCAAAGCCCCGTGGCGGTGCGCCAGATGGGGCAATTCCCCATGGGTGCATGCCGCAATCCTGGCGCGAGTCATGGCTTAATCGTGTTTCGCCACAAGGAGCCAAGCGCCATGAATACCTCGCACTCGTCCGAACCGAGCCCCGATGTATCTGCCCGCGATGCGGTGCTGATCGAGGATGTGCCCCCCGCCGACCATGCCGCCGGATTGCCCCCCGCCCGCGTGCGGCGCGGCCTGATCGTGGTGGCGGTGGCCCTGCTGGTGAGCTGGCTGGCCTACCAGTGGATGCCCTTCGAGCCGGAGCCGCGCAAGGGGCTGGCGCTCTTGCTGTTCATCGCCATCCTGTGGCTGACCGAGGCCGTGCACACCACGCTCACGGCGCTGATGGTGCCGGTGGGCGCGCTGCTGCTGGGCTTTGCCAACTTCACCACGGGGCAGGCCTTTGCCTCGTTTGCGGACCCGGTGATCTTTCTGTTCTTCGGCGGTTTTGCGCTGGCCACGGCGCTGCACGTGCAGCAGCTTGACCGCAAGATCGCCTTCTGGCTGATGTCGCTGTCGGGCTCGCACCTGGGGCTGGCGGCGCTCTTGCTGTTTGGCGTGACGGCGGCGCTGTCGATGTGGATCAGCAACACGGCGACTGCCGCCATGATGCTGCCGCTGGCGCTGGGCATGATGAGCCACATGGACAAGAAGGCCGAGCGCAACACCTTCATCTTCATCCTGCTGGGCATTGCCTATTCGGCCAGCATCGGCGGGCTGGGCACGCTGGTCGGCTCGCCGCCCAACGCCATTGCCGCGCGCGCCCTCGACATGGACTTTGCCGCCTGGATGAAGGTGGGCCTGCCCATCATGCTGGTGCTGATGCCGCTGATGGTGCTCACCCTGTGGATGGTGTTTCGCCCCAGGCTCAACCGCCGCATCAGCGTGCCCATGCAGCACATCCCCTGGACGCAGCGCCGCATGCTGACCATGGGGGTGTTTCTGCTGACGGCGCTGGCGTGGATTTTCGGCAGCAAGGTCACTGCCGTGCTGGGCGTGGGCTCGCCCGACAGCTTCGTGGCCGTGGCCGCGGCCATCGTCATCATCACGCTGGGGCTGGCCACGTGGCAGCAGGTGTCGGACAACACCGACTGGGGCGTGCTGTTCCTGTTTGGCGGCGGCCTCACCCTGTCGGGCCTGCTGCGCAGCTCGGGCGCGTCTGCCGTGCTGGGCGATCAGGTGGCGGCGTTTCTCACGGGTGCGGGGCCGCTGGCCATCATCTTCGGCGTCACGCTGTTCATCATCGTGCTGACCGAGTTCACCAGCAACACCGCATCGGCCGCGCTGCTGGTGCCGGTGTTTGCCGCCATTGCCGAGCGCATGGGCATGC
>JAUNTQ010000083.1 GCA_030538605.1 Pseudomonadota bacterium | reverse complement strand
GACGCGGTGCGCCAGGATCTACAGCAATCGAACATTCCATTCGCCGAATTGGACTTGTATCGAAGTGGCTTTGACCCCCGACTGCAAGAAGAGGATGAGCCGCAATGGGGAAACCCGAAAAAAATCTACTCTGATGAAGTTATGCAACTGGCATCCCAGGTCAACGAAAAAAGCATTCTGATCTTCATCTTTCCCACTTGGTGGGCTTCACTGCCGGCAATCATGAAAGGGTATATTGACAGAGTATTCAACTACGGGATTGCCTACGGCGGCCATCACAAACTCAATCCCAGGATCTGGCGCTGGGTCACGCTTGTAGGAGAAACACATCAAGAGTTTTCCGTCGATCGATCTGCGGACCAGAGCATGGCGCATGTACTCAATTACGGCATTGCCCGTTATTGCGGCGCGACCGACAGCAAAGTCGTCTTTCTATATAACTCGCTTGCCGAGGGCATTGACGACATTGCGACTCATCATGAAGAACTCATCGAACAGGCAGTGACAGCCGTCCGTGAAGCGGTCGATGCAGACATTCAGGTCGCTACAGCCTGATAATTCTCATACCGCAGAAGAGGCATCGACATGCAAAATTCACTGAAAATATATCTGCTGGCTTTCATCAGCTTTTTGATTGGCACCGCCGAATACATCATTGCGGGAATTCTTGACAGAATAGCCATCGATCTCGACTTGCCTGTATCAGTAGCTGGTCAAATGATTACGGTATTCTCAATTGCATTCGCAATTGGCACACCCATAGTGATCGCCTTGACCTCACAAGTTGATCGAAAAAAGCTCCTAATATCGGCACTAACCGTGTTCGCCTTCGCCAATTTAGTCACGCTGGCCTTAACCGACTATGGTTGGTTGATCTTTTCGCGAGCTGTTTCAGGTCTGAGCGCGGGCATTGTGGAAGTGATCTTGCTGACGTTGGCAGCAACGCTGGCAGCGCCAGGGAAAAAAGCTGGTGCCATTGCCATGGTTGTGATTGGTTTCAGTGCAGCATTGGTGATTGGCGTGCCATTGGGTCGGCTGGCTTCCAGCGTCATGGACTGGCGCTTCATTTTTGGCGTGCTGGGCACTCTCTCAGTGCTATCGCTTGTCCCGATCGCATACGCACTGCCGAAAATGCGGGGAGAAACCGACATTCCGCTCAAGCAGCAATTGATGCTGCTTGGGAACAAAAAGATATCCAGCACGTATGTGATGACATTTTTCTGGATCGCAGCATTCTCCATTATTTATTCTTACATTTCTCCGTATCTGTCGCATGTTGCAAACATGTCAGGCAACGAGATAAGCGTCATGCTATTGGTGGCCGGGGGCGCAAGTATTGTTGGTTCTCGGCTGGGCGGATGGTTTACGGATCGGTCTGGCTACGCCCCAATACTGCTCATTGGATTCATGGTTCATGCCATCACGCTGATCATGATTTTTATTTTCAGCAACATGATGACTGCTGTATTCACGCTTTTCATCATCTGGTCGGCTGCCGCCTGGTCATCCGGGCCAGCCATACAGATCCGCTTGATCAGTCTTGCGCCGGAGTCAACCAGCATCATATTCAGCCTTTATGCGTCCATAATTCAACTTGGCATGGCTGCTGGTGCAATCATCGGCGGGGTGGCCATTCAACTTGGATCGCCAACATTCTTGCCCATTTTTGCGTTGATAAGCGTGTACGTTGCTTATGCTCTGCTTGCGAAATCTTCAAAAAAGACTGAACTCAATTGTCAAAAATCCATGGGTTTTTAAAAACCTCCTTCAGTGATTCACGTCGCGCAGCATCAGCATGTCGTGAATCCTCTCCGCCTTGTCAGTGTCAAAGCCCAGGCGCGCGGCGCGCTCTGGCGGGTTGCACCAGGTGCCGAACAGCATGTCCCAGATCGGCAGGCCGTAGTTTTGTGCGTGGTGGTTGTGGGCGTGGTGCACGGTGTGCATCTCGGGCCGCTGGACGATGTAGCCCACCCATTTCGGTGTGGCCTTGTCGGCATGAATGAACAGGTTGAACCCGGCGGTCAACAAAAGCGCGATGGCCGCTGCCGCCGGGGATGCGCCCAGAACGAGGTAGCTTGAAACGCCGCTGATGACCACCGCTGCCGCCGTGTCCAGCGGGTGCGCAAAGAAAGCCGTGAGCGATTCCAGCCGACGCGCGCTGTGGTGCAACTGGTGAAAGACGCGCCAGAGCGTGTTGGACGCATGCATGGCGCGGTGCCACCAGTAAAAAAGAAAGCTGGTCAGCAGAAAGCCGAGAAAGCCCACCAGCACGTCGGGCATGTCGCGCGTGAACCGGAAGAGCGCGATCTGCTCGATGCGCGTGCTGAAGACGTAGCCCAGCCCCAAGGTGGTCGCAACGGTCAAGACCCCCATGCACGACGCCAGAATCAGCCAGCGGCGGTCACACAGGTTCTTCGACGCGGGCGCGATCACCTCGCGCGTGAAAATCGCGACGAATACCAACGCAATGACGGGATAAACCAGAATTTCCATGGCACGCCTTCACTTCAAATGCGGTCGGAACCGAGCCGCGCCTACACCGCACGCGTCAGCCCGCCATCGACCCGGATGTTCTGGCCGGTGATGTAGGCCGCCCCGTCCGAGAGCAGGAAGGCGATGGTGGCTGCCACCTCGTCCACCGTGCCGTAGCGCCCCATCGGCACGCTTTCGCGGCGCTCGTCCAGCGCGGGCAGGCTGTCGATCCAGCCGGGCAGCACGTTGTTGATGCGAATGTTCTTCGGCGCGTAGGTGTCGGCGTAGATCTTGGTGAAGCTCGCCAGGCCGGCGCGGAACACGGCAGAGGTCGGAAACAGCGGCGCTGGCTCGAAGGTCCAGGCGGATGAGATGTTGACGATGGCGCCGCCGCCCTGCGCCTGCATGATCGGCGTGACCAGGCGAATCGCGCGCACCGCGTTCAGAAAGTAAACCTCCATGCCGCGCTGCCAGTCTTCGTCGGATATCTCCAGAATCGGCGCGCGCGGGCCATGACCGGCGGAGCTGACCAGCGCGTCGATGCGGCCCCACCGGGCCATTGCCAGATCGACCAGCCGCTTGAGGTCGTCCGGCGACTGGTTCGATCCGGTCACCCCCACGCCGCCCAGTTCCTTCGCCAGCGCCTCGCCTTTTCCGGAAGAAGACAGAACCGCCACGCCATAGCCGTCAAGGGCGAGCTTGCGCGCGGCGGCGGCGCCCATGCCGGCCCCCCCGGCGGTGACCAGGGCAACTTTTCCTGACGGCATGAAAGACTCCTTTGAGCGTGAGTGGCAAAAAAAGAAGGTGCTCCGCGCGAGCCAGCGGGCCAGCCTTCCGGGAGCGATGCCACATGCTACCGCCCCTTTTTTTGCAACGGGCTGCCCGCGCCTTCAGTCGGCAGAGATACTCCGGGCCTTGATGACGTCCGCCCAGCGCGCCGTCTGCTGCTGGATGAAGGCGCGCGCCTGCTCGGGGCTGGTCTGCTGGACTTCGCCGCCCAGCTGGGCGATGCGCTTTTGCACCTCAGGCGCGGCCAGGGCTTTTTGCAGCGCGTCGGCCAGCCGCTGCACCACCGCCTCGGGCGTGCCGGCGGGGGCGAAGAGCGCGTTCCACTCGTACACCTCGGCGTCTTTCATGCCCGCCTCAGCCAGCGTGGGCACGTCGGGCAGCAAGGCCGAGCGCTTGGCCGAGGTCACGGCCAGCGGCCGCAGCTTGCCCGACTGGATGTGCGCCAGCGTGGGCGCCAGGTTGCCAAAGAACAGCGGCACCTGCCCGCCGATGACGTCGTTCAGCGCCGGGCCGCCGCCGCGGTAGGGCACGTGCACCATGCTCACTCCCGCGGCCGATTCGAACAGGGCACCGGCCAGGTGCTGCGCCGAGCCGTTGCCGGACGAGGCGTAGGACACCGCGTCCTTGCCCGCCCTGGCCCGCTGGATCAGCCCAGGCAAGTCGTTGGCACCGAACCCGGCATTGACCAGCACCACGTTCGGAAACAGCGCGGTCACGCCAATGGGCTGGAACGCCCTGGCGCTGTCGTAGGGCAGGCGCGGGTACAGCGCGGGGTTCACGGCGAACGACGAGGCGTCGAACATCAGGGTATGGCCGTCCGGCCGGGCCTTCGCCACGTAGGCCGCGCCAATCTGCCCGCCCGCGCCGGGGCGGTTGTCGATGACGACGTTCTGGCCCAGCGCCTCGCCGAGCCGGGGGGCGATCAGCCGCGCCATGATGTCGGCCCCGCCGCCGGGCGGGTAGGTGACGACCAAGGTGATGGGCCGGGCCGGCCAGCCGGCGGGCTGCGCCAGCGCCGCGGCGCCAGTCAGCAGGCCGCAGGCCAGAAGGGGCAGGCACATGCGCCGTGACAAAGTGGGCCGGGCGCGTGCGTGGGATGGGGTCATGACAAAAGTCTCCTCAGTGGATGGATGGGAACAGACAGAAAAAAGGAAAAAGCAAGTGACCGCGCGCGCCTGCGACAAGGCGCACGTGCCGGGCCGCCAGGCCGCTACTGAATCTGCGCGGTGTATTCAAAAGCCAGCGCGTCTCCCCAGGTGGTGCGCCACTCCACGCAGCGGCCCGCCAGATCGAACGCACGCCGCTGCACGCGCACGCACGGGTGGCTGGGCGCCAGCCCCAGGCGCCGCGCCTGGCCGGGCGTCAGGGCGCCAAAGCGCAGCTGATCCTGCACCCGGTGCACCACCACGCCGCACAGGCGCTGGTACATGGGGTAGAACAGGTCGTCCCAGGTGGCGGCATCGGTGTCGGCCAAAGAGGCAAACAGGGGCAGCGGCAAGGCGATCTTTTCCAGCAGGCAGGGCTTGCCGTCCAGGCTGCGCAGCCGCTCCAGCAGCAGCACCTGGGCGTCAGGCCCATGTGCCAGCCCCAGGGCCTCGGCCTGATCGCGCGTGGGCGCGCCGATCTGCCGGCGCAGCACGCGCGACTGCGGCACCGGTTCGGCCCCGCCGGGTGGCCGAAAGCGGAAGAACCGCAGCATCGATGCACCGCTCATCCCCTGCCGCACGAACGTGCCGCGCCCATGCCGCCGCTCCAGCAGGCCCTCTGCCACCAGCACGGCGATGGCCTGCCGCATGGTGCCCAGCGCCACCGCGTGGGCGCGTGCCAGCTCGGCCTCGGGCGGGATGGCGTCGCCCGGCCGCCATTCGCCACGCAAAATGCGTTCGCGCAGCAGCGCGGCCAGCGAGCCATAGCGGTTTTGCCCCGGCACGGCCGCAGCGGCCGACCTAGCATGAGGAAATGCAGCTGATGCCATTGATTTAGTCTTCTAGATGACTAGAATTTAACCCATGCACACCTCTTCGTCAAATTCTCCCCGTGTCGACACCCACTTTCACGTGTTTCGCGCCGGCGATGGCGTGCCTGGCGCGCGCTATGTCCCGGCCTATGCGTCTTCTTTCGAATCCTGGTCGGATGCGGCCCAGGGCCAGGGCATCACCCACGGCGTACTCGTGCAGACCAGCTTTCTCGGCACGGACAACCGCCTGCTCGCGGACTGCCTGCGCGCACACCCCGACCGGCTGCGGGGGATTGCCGTCATCGCGCCCGACACACCCCGCACCGCGCTGGAGGCGCTGCACCAGGCAGGCGTGCGCGGCATGCGCCTGAACCTGCCGGGCACCCCGCATGACATGAGCGCCTGGACCACCCACCACCACCTGTGGGATACGCTGCATGCCCTGGGCTGGCATGTGGAGCTGCACACGGACATGGGCGCGCTGCCGCCCGTGCTGGCGGCGCTGCCCGAAGGCGTGCCGGTGGTGGTGGATCACATGGGCAAGCCAGACCACGTGTCGGGGGGCGACGTCACCGTCCGTGCGCTCGCGGCACGCGCCCGGCAGGGGCAGGTGCATGTCAAGCTGAGCGGCAGCTACCGGCTGGCCGGACAGCCGCCCGCGGCGCTGGCCCGCCTATGGCTGGCCGAGCTTGGCCCCGACCACCTGCTGTGGGGCAGCGACTGGCCTTGCACCAACCACGAGACGCATGCGCAATACGACCGGCTGCTGGCGCAGCTGCATGAGTGGATCAGCGATGAAGCAGTGGCGAACGCCGTGCTGAGCACCAATCCGGCCCGGCTGTACTGGGAAGACCGCTGATAACCTGCGCGCGAAAGCGCGGCGCTATCCGCGCTGGCCCGTGCCGTGCCCGGATGGATGGGCGGCATGTGCGGCCGGCGCAGGCTTCCCGTTCTGATCTGCGACGACGGCCAGACCTGCATCGCGAACCCTGGCGACCAGCCATTCGCAGATCTCCTCGTAAGCTGCCCGAGACGGCAGCATGGCGGCGGCGATGATGTGCTTGCCGCCACGGTGGTGGATGTGCAGCAGGCGCTGGCCGCTGGCCGCTGATTCGGACAGACTGAGCACGTCGCCATAGGCAATCAGCCGCTCGTCGGCTGACCACCGCGACGCTGGCACCGTGAGCGCATCAACGCCCAAAACCAGCCGCTGCTGGCGCCCCGCCATGCGCTGATACGCCATGAACGCCGCCAGCAGCACGAACCCCGTGCTGCACGCGGCGAGCAGCCCGTAAAGCAGCGTGGCGTCTGCCGGGCTGAGGACGACCACGCGCTGGATGGTCAGGCCACGCGCATTGCTTGCCGCCGCATAGCCCAACACGGCCGCCGTCAGGGCGAAGAAGCCCATACCCAAAATCACCGCGGCCCATCCGGGCCGGTAGGGGTAATGCCGGTCCACATTCACGCCAGCAACTGCCGCAGCACATACGGCAGGATGCCACCGTTGCGGAAGTAGTCCACCTCGATCGGCGTGTCGATGCGCAGCGTCAGCCTGGTTTCCTTCTTCGACCCATCGGCGCGCGTAATGACCAGCCGCGCATCGCTCATGGGCGCCAGGTCGTCGGCGGGGACGATGTCGATCTGCTCGTCGCCTTGCAGGCCCAGCGATTCCCACGATTCGCCGCCTTTGAATTGCAGCGGCAGCACGCCCATGCCGACCAGGTTGCTGCGGTGGATGCGCTCGAAGCTCTTGGCGATGACGGCCTTGATGCCGAGCAGTTGCGTGCCCTTGGCGGCCCAGTCGCGGCTGGAGCCGGTGCCGTATTCCTCTCCCGCAAAAATCACCGTCGGCACGCCTGCGGCGATGTATTTCATGGCGGCGTCGTAGATGAACTGCTTGCTGCCTTGCAATTCACCGGGTTGCTGGTAGAGGGTCAGGCCGCCCTCTTCGCGGCTGCCGCCTTCAAGGGCGGGCAGCATCAAATTCTTGATGCGCACGTTGGCGAAGGTGCCGCGCATCATCACTTCGTGGTTGCCGCGCCGCGCGCCGTAGCTGTTGAAGTCGGCGCGCTGCACGCCGTTGGCCAGCAGCCACTGGCCGGCGGGTGAACTCTCTTTGATGCTGCCTGCGGGCGAGATGTGGTCGGTGGTGATGCTGTCGCCAAACAGCGCCATGACGCGCGCGCCGCGCACGGCGGCATCTGAACCTTTTTGGCCGCCAGCGCCCACCCCTCCTGCGCTGGAAGCTTCTGTTTCAATAGCAAAATCGGTAAAGAAAGGCGGTTCGGCAATGTAGGTGCTGGCGGGCCAGGTGTAGACCTGCCCTTCGACGCCTTCGATGCGCTCCCACAGCTTGCCGGGCTCGGTCTTGACCTTGGCGTAGTTGGCGCGGAAGGCTTTGCCTTTCATGGCGTACTTCAGCAGCTTTTGCACCTCGTCGCTGGTGGGCCAGATGTCGCCCAGGTACACGTCTTTGCCGCGCTTGCCCTTGCCCACGGGTTGCGTCATCAAGTCGACCATGACGTTGCCCGCTATGGCGTAGGCCACCACCAGCGGCGGGCTGGCCAGAAAGTTGGCCTTCAGGTTGGGGTGGATGCGCGCTTCGAAATTGCGGTTGCCCGACAGCACGGCGGCGCACACCAGGTCGTTGCGGGTGATGGCCTCGTTCAGCTCGGGCGCCAGGTCGCCCGCGTTGCCGATGCAGGTGGTGCAGCCGTAGCCGGCCACGGCAAAGCCGAGCTTTTCAAGATAGGGCAGCAGGCCGGTCTCGGTCAGGTATTCGGTGACGATGCGCGAGCCAGGGGCGAGCGATGTCTTGATGTGCGGCTTGACTTTCAGCCCCGCCTCAACCGCCTTCTTGGCCAGCAGGCCGGCGGCCAGCAGCACGCTGGGGTTGCTGGTGTTGGTGCAGCTGGTGATGGCGGCAATCAGCACGTCGCCATTGCCCAGCGTGTAGCCGGTGGGCGATGAGGGCTCGATCACGTCAGCCTCGGCCAGCGCAGATTCGAGCGTGGGGCGGTTGGCCACCATCTCGACTTTTTCGCGTGGCGAGCCATCGGGCAGCGGGTGTGCCTCGGGCGGGCGCTCGTCGGCATCGGGTTCGTTGTCGCGCACGACTTCGACGCGGGTGTGCAGGGCATCGGCGGGGCGGTTGAAGCCGTTGTCGCCCATCGGCAGGCTGAACAGCTCGGCAAACCTGGTGGCCACGCGGCCCAGCTCGATGCGGTCTTGCGGGCGCTTGGGGCCGGCCAGGCTGGGGGTGACCTCGCCCAGGTCGAGCGTGACGACTTGCGAATAGTCGATGTCGCCCTTTTTCGGCACGCCAAACAGACCCTGGGCGCGGAAGTAGGCCTCGAACGCCTCGATCTCGGCCTTGGTGCGGCCCGTGCCCTGGAAGTATTCGATGGTGCGCTCGTCGACCGGGAAGAAGCCCATCGTCGCGCCGTATTCGGGTGCCATGTTGCCGATGGTGGCGCGGTCGGGCAGGCTCAGGGATCGTGTGCCTTCGCCGAAGAATTCGACGAACTTGCCCACCACTTTTTTCTGGCGCAGGATTTCGGTGACGGTGAGCACCAGGTCGGTGGCGGTGCAGCCTTCGCGCAGGCGGCCCGTCAGCTCGAAGCCGACCACGTCGGGCGTCAAAAAATACACCGGCTGGCCCAGCATGGCGGCCTCGGCCTCGATGCCGCCCACGCCCCAGCCGACCACGCCGATGCCGTTGATCATGGTGGTGTGGCTGTCGGTGCCGACCAGGGTGTCGGGGTAGTACACATCGCCTGCACCCTTGTGCACACCGCGCGCCAGGTATTCGAGGTTGACCTGGTGCACGATGCCAAAGCCCGGCGGCACCACGCCAAAGGTGTCGAACGCCTGCATGCCCCACTTCATGAATTCGTAGCGCTCGCGGTTGCGCAAAAACTCCAGCTTCATGTTCAGGTCGAGCGCGTTCTTCTTGCCGTAGTAATCAATCATCACCGAGTGATCGACCACCAGATCGACCGGCACCAGCGGCTCGATCTTTTGCGGGTCGGCGCCCAGGCGCTCGGCGGTCGAGCGCATGGCCGCCAGGTCGGCCAAGAGCGGCACGCCGGTGAAGTCCTGCAGCACCACGCGGGCGACGGTGAAGGGAATCTCTTCGGTGCGCGCGGCGCCCGGCTGCCAGTTGGCGAGCTGCTCGACGTGCACGGGCAGCACCTTCTTGCCATCGCAATGGCGCAGCACCGATTCGAGCACTATGCGCAGCGACACGGGCAGGCGCTTGACGCCCGGAAACTTGCGCGCCAAAGCGGGCAGCGACCAGAGATGGCCGGTCTTGCCCGAGGCAGTGGTGAAAGGCTTGCGCATGTTGGCGAAAGCGTGGGCGGGTGCGGCGGTTTTGCGGGTGGAAGTGGCCATGGCGTGGGTGGTGATGGGTGAAGGAAGTGGCTGCGTTGTGCGAAAGGCCATTGTGGCAGCGCCGGGTGAACCGCGCCACGGGCAGGCGCAGCCGGTGAAGCATCAGGGCAGCAAAAAGTGAACTATGAAAACAGGAGCTTCTTGCGTATATTATCAAATGTTTTCATATGATTTTATAATTGAAAATATTCAAATACATACGCAAGCAGCTACTTATTTATCTTCTTCTGCACCAGTAAAAAAGGCCGCGCAGTGCGCGGCCTTTGAGGGCAACAGGCGGGCCGCAGGCATGGCGCGTGCGGCCTTTTGTCATCAGTTGCGGGTCTGGTCGACCAGCTTGTTCTTGGCGATCCAGGGCATCATGGCGCGCAGCTTGCCGCCCACGACTTCGACTTGGTGCTCGGCCATGTTGCGGCGGCGCGCGGTCATGGCGGGGTAGTTCAGGCGGCCTTCCTGGATGAACATCTTGGCGTAGTCGCCGTTCTGGATGCGCTTGAGCGCGTGGCGCATGGCGGCGCGGCTTTGTTCGTTGATGACTTCGGGGCCGGTGACGTATTCGCCAAACTCGGCGTTGTTGCTGATCGAGTAGTTCATGTTGGCGATGCCGCCTTCATAGATCAGATCGACGATGAGTTTGAGCTCGTGCAGGCACTCGAAGTAGGCCATCTCGGGCGCATAGCCGGCTTCGACCAGCGTCTCGAAGCCCATCTTCACCAGCTCGACCGCGCCGCCGCACAGCACGGCCTGTTCGCCGAAGAGGTCGGTTTCGGTCTCTTCCTTGAAGTTGGTCTCGATGATGCCGGCCTTGCCGCCGCCGTTGGCCATGGCGTAGCTGAGGGCCAGATCGCGCGCCTTGCCGCTTTTGTCCTGGTGCACGGCCACCAGGTGGGGCACGCCGCCGCCTTGCGTGTAGGTGTTGCGCACGGTGTGGCCGGGGGCCTTGGGTGCGACCATCCACACGTCGAGGTCTTCGCGCGGCACGACCTGGTTGTAGTGAACGTTGAAGCCGTGGGCAAACGCCAGTGAAGCGCCTTTTTTGATGTTCGGCTCGACGTTGTTCGTGTAGACCTCTGCAATCTGCTCGTCGGGCAGCAGGATCATCACCACGTCGGCAGCCTTCACCGCGTCGTTGACTTCCATCACCGTCAGGCCGGCCTTTTCCACCTTGGGCCAGCTTGCGCCGCCCTTGCGCAGACCGACGACGACTTTCACGCCGCTGTCGTTCAGGTTCTGCGCGTGCGCATGGCCCTGCGAGCCGTAGCCGATGATGGCGACGGTCTTGCCCTTGATCAGGCTCAGGTCGCAGTCTTTGTCGTAGAACACTTTCATGGTTTTCTCCTTGGGAAATATGGGAACAAACAGAAAAAAACTTGCGCTGAAAACCGCCTAGGCGATCAGCTTGTCGTAATCGCTGTGCGAGCCGATCCAGAACCAGACGATGCCGTCGGGAGCTTCAACGCCCAAGGCGCGGTAGCCCAGCCCCGCTCTCACCGACCAGAAGCGACCCACCTTCTTGAAATGCAGCGAGGGATGGCGCGGATCGGCTTTCAATCGTTCGTAGTTCTGGTCGGCCACTTTTCTGACGTGCTCTGGCAGCTGGCGGTAGGACACCCAGAAATCCGGCGACGCGAAATGGTTCACAGTGGCCGGGTCTTGCCTTGGGCATGCTGCTCCAGTGCCCGCGCCGCCAACGCATCGAGCTTGCCCATCCGGGCATCCTCGGCCATCTGCGTGTCCCAGTCCTCAGCGTCTCGCTGCAGAAACCAGTCACGCAGATCGGCCCTTTCAGCAGGTGAAAGCTGGACGATCTGGTGTTCGATTTTCTCGACGGTTCGCATCTTGATGGCCCTCACACCCGCAGCACCCGCTCGCCGCGCCCGATGCCGCTGGCGCCGGTGCGCACGGTTTCGAGGATCGCCGTTTTGTCGATGGCGTTCAGAAAGGCATCGTTCTTGCCCTGATCGCCCGTCAGCTCGATGGTGTAGCTCTTGTCGGTGACGTCGACCACGCGGCCACGGAAGATGTCGGTGGTGCGCTTGATCTCTTCGCGCTCCTTGCCGACGGCGCGCACTTTCACCATCATGTGTTCGCGCTCGATGTAGCTGCCTTCGGTGAGATCGACCACTTTCACCACTTCGATCAGGCGGTTGAGGTGCTTGGTGATTTGCTCGATGGTGTCGTCGGAGCCGCGCGTCTGGATGGTCATGCGCGAGAGGCTTTCGTCTTCGGTGGGCGCGACGATGAGCGATTCGATGTTGTAGCCACGGGCCGAGAACAGGCCCACCACACGGGACAGCGCGCCCGCCTCGTTTTCAATCAGAACGGCAATGATGTGTTTCATGTGATTCCTCTTTTTGCGACGGCAGCACGATCCACAAGTGGTCGCAGCAAACTGCCGTTTTTCGCCGCCCTCCCCCGCGCACGGTAATGCGCAGGCTTGGCGGGCAATAGATTCGTCTTGGGGGAGATTTTTTGTTAAAGAAATAGCTGATTACGCACGTCAATAAACGATTTCAAGCATGTTTTTATCTGAAATCTTTTCTTGACCAGCGCAAACAGCTATCAATTTATCAAGCTCGTGGTTTTCAGAGGTCTTCTGGCCCCAGCAGCATCTCGGTGATGCCTTTGCCGGCCTGCACCATCGGGAAGACGTTTTCGGTCGGGTCGGTGCGGAAGTCCATGAACACGGTGCGGTCCTTCAGCTTGCGCGCTTCGCGCAGCGCTGGTTCGACGTCCTGCGGGCGCTCGATCAGCATGCCGACGTGGCCGTAGGCTTCGGCCAGCTTGACGAAGTTGGGCAGCGCGTCCATGTAGCTGTGGCTGTAGCGGCCTGAATATTCGATCTCCTGCCACTGCCGCACCATGCCCAGGTAGCGGTTGTTGAGCGCCAGGATCTTGATCGGCGTGTTGTATTGCAGGCAGGTGGACAGCTCCTGGATGCACATCTGTACCGAGCCTTCGCCGGTCACGCAGAACACCTCGCTGTCGGGCTTGGCGAGCTTGATGCCCATGGCGTACGGAATGCCCACGCCCATGGTGCCCAGGCCGCCCGAGTTGATCCAGCGGCGTGGCTCGTCGAACTTGTAATACTGCGCGGCCCACATCTGGTGCTGACCGACGTCGCTGGTGATGTAGGTGTCGGCGTCTTTCGTCATGTTCCACAGCGTCTCGATGACGTACTGCGGCTTGATGACGTCGGGGTTGGCGCGGTCGTACTTCATGCAGTCGCGCGCGCGCCAGGTGTCGATCTGCTGCCACCAGTCGGCCAGCGCGGCGGCGTCGGGGCGGACTGCGCCTTCGCGGATCATGCCGATCATCTCGGTCAGCACGTCTTTCACGTCGCCGACGATGGGCACGTCGACCTTCACTCGCTTGGAGATGGACGACGGGTCGATGTCGATGTGGATGATCTTGCGCTCGTTCTGCGCAAAGTGCTTGGGGTTGCCGATGACGCGGTCGTCAAAACGCGCGCCCACGGCCAGCAGCACGTCGCAGTTCTGCATCGCGTTGTTGGCTTCCCAGGTGCCGTGCATGCCAAGCATGCCCAGAAAGCGCGGGTCGGTGGCCGGATAGGCGCCCAGGCCCATCAGCGTGTTGGTGACCGGGTAGCCCAGCAGATCGACCAGCGTGCGCAATTCATCGCAGGCGTTGGACAGCAGCACGCCGCCGCCGGTGTAGATGTAGGGGCGCTTGGCGCTCAACAACAGCTGCAGCGCCTTGCGGATCTGCCCGCCGTGGCCCTTGCGCACCGGGTTGTACGAGCGCATGGCCACCGTTTCGGGGTAGCCGGTGTAGAGCGT
>JAUNTQ010000082.1 GCA_030538605.1 Pseudomonadota bacterium | reverse complement strand
ACGGATCAACCGGCATCAGGGCACTGTGCAGGCAGGCCGCCGGTTAGACTGAAACATGTCCACCATGTCTGCGAACAGGTGTCCACCATGTGTCCGGCTATACAAAGGGAGAGGGCGAGGGTGAGGGCTGCCCACCTTCGTTTCACTGCGCGATTGACATGGGCTTTCAATCCCGTTGGCAGCTTGAGTTCGACCCAGCCCTTGCTCGAGGAAAGATGCCGCAGGCGGCTCAGGGAGAACAAACCATCCTGGCAATCGCCTCGCCCATCTCCGCCGTGCCGGCCTGTCCACCCAGGTCAGGCGTGCGCGGGCCTTGGGTGAGCACGGTTTCGATGGCTTGCAGGATGGCGTCGTGCGCGGCCTGCTCGCCGAGAAATTGCAGCATCATGGCGGCCGACCAGATCATGGCCACGGGGTTGGCGATGCCCTGGCCGTAAATGTCGGGTGCGCTGCCGTGCACCGGCTCGAACAGGCTGGGGAAGGTGCGCTCGGGGTTCAGGTTGGCCGAGGGCGCAAGCCCGATGGTGCCGGTGCAGGCCGGGCCGAGGTCACTCAGGATGTCGCCAAACAGGTTGCTGGCCACCACCACGTCAAAGCGCTGCGGCTGCAAGACGAAGCGGGCGGCGAGGATGTCGATGTGGTGCTTTTCCACCGCCACTTGCGGGTAGTGCTGGTGCATGGCGTCGGCGCGGCCGTCCCACCAGGGCATGCTGATGGCGATGCCGTTGCTTTTGGTGGCCACGTCGAGCTTGCGGCGCGGGCGGGCGGCGGCTTGCTCGAAGGCGAACTTGAGCACGCGGTCGGTGCCAAAGCGGCTCATCACGGTTTCCTGCACGACGATTTCGCGCTCGGTGCCGGGGTACATCACGCCCCCTAAGTTGGTGTATTCGCCTTCGGTGTTTTCGCGCACGACGAGAAAGTCGATCTCGCCCGGCTTGCGGCCCGCCAGCGGGCAGGGCACGCCCTCGAACAGGCGCACGGGGCGCAGGTTGATGTATTGGTCGAACTCGCGGCGGAACTTGAGCAGGCTGCCCCAGAGCGAGATGTGGTCGGGCACGGCGCTTGGCCAGCCCACGGCACCAAACAAGATGGCGTCCTGCGTCTCTAGCTGCGCTTTCCAGTCGGGCGGCATCATGTCGCCGTGCTGGGCGTAATGGTCGCAACTGGCCCAGTCGATGGGGGTGAGGTCGAGCGTGAAGCCGAAGCGGCGCTGCGCCGCATGCAGCACACGCAACGCTTCGGGCATCACTTCCTTGCCGATGCCGTCGCCCGGTATGACGGCAATGCGGTGGGGGGTCGAAGTCATGGTGGCAAGGCTCCTGGGAAAGCAGTGAAAAAACAAAGCCGGCACAGGGCCGGCTTGGAGCAAAAAAAGCAAGGCGTGCGCGCGGGCGCGCCTACCAGCGGCGGCGGAACACGCTCAGGGCGTTGCCCGAGTGGCTCTCGCTGGCAAACATGCGCTGCGCGGCGGGCGTCAGGTGCAGGCCGTCGGCCCAGAGGTAGCGGTTGTAGTCGACGCCGGGCAGCAGCGTGTCCGTGGTGCAGGTGGTCGCGTCGGGCGTGGTGCAGACGGGGTCGCGCTCGTTGTCCAGCGGGAAGCCGCGGCGGTTGTTGAACATCAGGTTGAAGAACTGCGCCGGATCGAGCGTCTGCACCGTGTTGTCGATGATGGTGGACAGCTCCAGCAGCAGTGCGCTGTTGAAGTCGGTGGACAGCGCGCTGACCTCGCTTTCCAGCCCCAGCCCGCGTGCCCATGGCGTGTGGCCCAGGTTGTACACACCCATGGCCACGATGTGCCTGGCCCCCGCTGCGCGCAGGCGGCGCACCTGCTGGCCCAGGGCCGTGCCGGCGGCGCGCACGGTGGCGGTGGTGGTGTCGGAAATGCCCGAGGTGTTCACGGCGTGCACGATGTCGGCGATGCCGCCGCCCACCATCACCACGTCACTTCCGGCGTCGAAGGTGGTGCGCGCCAGCAGTGTGTCGATCTGCGCGGCCACGCTGGGCGCCTGGGTGCCGCTGGTGGAGTCTTCGGCCTCGACCATGGCGTGGCCCTGCGCGTAGCCCCAGCCGCCCGAGGTGGCGGCGCTGACGACCAGGTCGTAATGCGCGGCCAGCTGCTGCACCCAGTTGAGCGAGCCATCGTTGACGGTGAAGCGGTAGCCGTTCTGGCCCACGTCCATGAACGCGTCGCCCACGGTGAGAAAGCGTGCGGGCTTGAGATCCGACACGACGGAGCCGGAGCCACAGGCCGCCAGCAAGCCCGAGCCACCCGCGCATGCCAGTGCAAGCCAGGCGCGACGAGACAGGGAAGAGTTCATGTGATGCATCTCCAAAGACGGGCAGCTAGTTTAACGAGGGCGCCGCTGCCGTGCGGCCAAGGCGGGCCATGTCGGGCGCGAAGGGTCAGCCATTGTCCCTGCCCGGTGCAGGCGGCGCAAAGCGCCACACGCCCTGGGCATCCTGTGTGCGAGCCAGTTGGCCACCATGCCACAGCCAGTGCAGGTGGGCCACGGCCTCGCCCAGCGCGAAGGTGGTCTGGTGCAGATCGAGCGGGCGCTTGAACAGCACGGGCAGCACGTCATGCGCGCACACGGGCCGTTCGCGTGCGGCCTGCATCAACTCTTCAAGCCGCTCGTGGTGGTGTGCGTGCAGCTGGTCGATGCGCGTGTGCAGGCCCACGAAGGGCTTGCCGTGCGAGGGCAGCACCAGCGTGTGGGCGGGCAGGGGGCGGAAGCGGTCGATGGAGTGCAGAAACAGCCGCAGCGCATCGGCCTCGGGTTCTTGCTCGTACACGCTCACGTTGGTCGAGATGCGCGGCAGCACCATGTCGCCGCTGATGAGCACCCCCAGCGCCGCGCAGTCAAGCGCCATGTGCTCGGGCGCATGGCCCCAGCCGGCGATGCAGCGCCAGTCGTGGCCGCCGATGCGCACCGGCTGCCCGTCGTGCAGCCGCGTGTAGGTGGGCGGCACGGCGGGCACCAGCTGGCGGTAGTAGCTCTTGCGCGCGCGCACCTGGGCCAGGTGCTGCTCGTCGCGCAGGCCGTGGCTGGCGAAATAGGCGGCCATGCGCTCGCCGCCGAAGTTTTCGGCCAGTTCGCAGGCGTTGCGCGCTGCAAGATAGTCGGTGGCGCTCATCCACAGCGGCGCGGCCCAGCGCTCGCACAGCCAGTGCGCCAGGCCCATGTGGTCGGGGTGCATGTGGGTGACCAGCACGCGCACGATGGGCAGGCCATCCAGTGCGGTGGCGAACACCTGCGTCCAGTCGGCGCGCGACTCGGCGCGGTCGATGCCGCAGTCCACCACCGTCCAGCCCTCGCGCCCGTGCAGGCGGTCGCGCAGCAGCCAGAGGTTGATGTGGTCGAGCGCGAAGGGCAGCGCCAGGCGCAGCCACTTCACGCCCGGCGCCACCTCGATGGCCGCGCCGCGCGGCGGCAGCGTCTCATCCAGCGGGTAGCGCAGCGCGCGCTCAAGGGTGTCGGCAGCGGACATGGGTTTCAACCTGGGTGCGATACGATGGGTTGCTTGACGTGAACGTCAACAAACGTTTTCATTCTATGAAGCGGCTGCCGCGCGTGCCCAGCGCGTGCGTGACAGCCGTGGCAATTGCATCCACCCGATGGCCACCACCTATTCCATCAGCGACCTGGCGCGCGAGTTCGACCTGACGCCGCGTGCCATGCGCTTTTATGAAGACATGGGTCTGCTGCACCCCACGCGCAGCGGCCCCGGTGGGCGCAGCCGCGTGTATTCCACGCGCGACCGCACACGGCTGAAACTCACCCTGCGCGCCAAGCGCCTGGGCCTGTCCTTGCATGAAGCCAAGGCGCTGATCGACATGTACGACAGCCCGCGCGACACCGGCCCGCAGCTGCACCAGTTCCTGCAGGTGCTGGCCCAGCACCGCGCGCAGCTCGAAGCGCAGATGGCCGAGTTGCAAGCCACCCTGAGCGAGGTGGCCGAGCACGAGCGCGAGGCGCGCGCATTGTTGAAAAAGACGCGCCCCTGAGCCGGCTTCGGCGTTCGCGCTCAGCCGGTCATCGGCGCTTCGCTCACCTTCATGCCGGCCTCGCGCAGGCGCGCCAGCAGCGCCTGCACATGGGCCGCGTCGCGGGTTTGCAGCACCAGCTCGATCTCGACGTGCTGGGCCGCCAGCAGGGTGAAGGCACGCTGGTGGTGAATGGCCTGCACGTTGGCACCGCTTTCGGCCACCAGTGCGGTGATGCGCGCCAGCGAACCGGGCACGTCGCGCGTGCTTACCACCAGCCGCGCCAGCCGGCCCGAGCGCACCATGCCCCGGCCAATGATGTTGGCCAGCAGCAGCGGGTCGATGTTGCCGCCCGAGACCACCAGCCCCACCTTGCGCCCGCGAAAGTCGTCGGGCGCACTCAGCAGCGCGGCCAGCGCGGCGGCGCCTGCGCCTTCGGCCAGGGTTTTCTCGATCTCCAGCAGCAGCACGATGGCCTGCTCGATGTCGCCCTCCTGCACCAGCCGCATCTCGTCCACATGCGCGCGCAGCATGGGCAGGCAGGCCGCGCCGGGGCCGCTGACGGCAATGCCTTCGGCAATGGTGCTGTCGCCCGGCGCGTGTGCGCTGCCGTTGAGTGCGTTGACCGCACCCGGAAAGCGCGCCGCCTGCACGCCCACCACGCGCAGGCCGGGCTTGAGTGCCTTGGCCGCCGTGGCCACCCCCCCGATCAGCCCACCGCCGCCCACGGGTACCACCAGCGTGTCGATGTCGGGCTGCTGGGTGAGCATCTCCAACGCCAGCGTGCCCTGGCCGGCCATGATGGCGGTGTCGTCATAGGGGTGCACCAAGGTGAGCCCTTGCTCGCGCGCCAGACCCAGCGCGTGCTCTCGTGCAGCGTCCAGCGTGTCGCCATGCAGCACCACCTCGGCACCCAGCGAGCGGGTGCGCGCGACCTTCACGCCCGGCGTGAAGCGCGGCATGACGATCACCGCACGAATGCCCAGGCGCTCAGCATGAAAGGCCACGCCCTGCGCGTGGTTGCCGGCGCTCATTGCCACCACGCCGACCAGTGGCGTGCCGTCAGCCCGTGCCGCTTCGGTCAGCAGCGCGAGCTTGTTGCAGGCACCGCGCTCCTTGAAAGAGGCGGTGAACTGGTGGTTTTCGAACTTCAGGAACACCTCGGCGCCGGTGATGGCCGAAAGCGTGCGCGAGCGCAGGCAGGGCGTGCTGTGCACCTGCCCGGCGATGCGGGCGGCGGCCTGTTCGATGTCGGTCAGCTGGAGCATGGGGCGGTGGTGGCCTGTGCAAGCGGTCTGGCGCGGCCTTGAACAAACGCGGCGGGCTCAGGAGGTGAGCACGTGCCACAGAAGCCAGGCGATGCGCGCATACGCCAGGCCGAAGCCGGCCAGCACCAAGTAAACGCCAAAGCCGTAGCGGCTGAAGATAAGCACAAAGCCGCCAAGCAGTAGAACGATGACGACGTCACGGAACGGGAAAGCGACAGGGGCAGGCTTTTTTTTCATGAGCGAGGTGCATGGCGTTGCAGGCCGTTCATGGTATGCGACGGGGCTGACGGGTGGCAACCGCCTTGAATGCCTTTCATCACGATGCCAGTCGCCCCTTCGCCTGTCTCGGCATCACCGCGCCGACGCGGGCAGGCCAAACAGCCGGTCAAACGTCCAGGTGAAGATGAAGGTGTAGACCAGAAAAAACACCAGCAGCCCCACGTCCATCAAGAGCGCCTGCCACAGGCTGACCTTCAGCCACCAGGCAAAAAACGGCACCAGAAACAGCAGCAGCCCGCCTTCAAAGCCGATGGCGTGCGCCACGCGGCGCAGCACGCTGCGCCCGCGCACGGCCTGGCGGCGCTCCCACTGCTCGAACAGCCAGTTGAAGCACAGGTTCCACCCGACCGCGATGAGCGAGCTGCCCACCGCCAGGCCGGTGGCGCTGGCCACGCCTTCGCGCGTGAACACCAGCAGCGCCCCGGTGACCACGGCAATGGCGATCAGCTCGTACAGCGTCACGTAAATCACGCGGCGCCAGGGGCCGCGCAGGGTGAACAACACAGGCGATGAATCAGGCATGGGCGCGACTCTAGCGCGGCCCGTGTCGCCGCCACGGTCGGTCGGCGCGTTATGCACACGCGCGCTGCATGCGCTCGCCTTAGTCCACCCATGACCCCACCGCCCATCCTCCATGGCCCTGACCGGCCCGACTTGCTGCGCCACGAGATCCTGGCCGACATTTTTGAAGCCACTGCCGCGCGCGTGCCGCACAAGACGGCGCTGATTTTTGGCCAGCGGTGTTTGACCTATGCCGAATTGAATGCCGCCGCCGACCGTGTGGCGCACCGCCTGATCGAAGCGGGCGTGCGCGCGGGCGACATGGTGGGGCTGTGGCAGCCGCGCGGCATCGACCTGCTGACCCTGCAGCTGGGCATTGCCAAGACCGGCGCGGCCTGGCTGCCGTTCGATGCCGACGTGCCCACCGAGCGCGTGGCCGTCTGCCTTCAGGATGCGCAGGCCAGAATGCTATTGATTTCAGAGCTGTTTGCGCCTGTCATTCAAGCGCAAACAGGCATTTCGAATCAAATCCTGACAGCGCAAGACTTGCTGACCCCGCTGCCCGAAGGCACTGCCTTGCGCCGCCGCGAAGGCGCTGCCCCCGAGCACACCGCCTACGTCATCTACACCAGCGGCTCCACCGGCAAGCCCAAGGGCATCGCCATCACGCAGGGCAGCATCAGCCACTTCCTGCGCAGCGAAAACGCGCGCCTGGGCGTGCGCGAGGACGACCGGGTGTACCAGGGCTTCAGTGTCGCCTTCGACATGAGCTTCGAGGAGATCTGGATCAGCTATCTGGTCGGTGCCACCCTGTGGATCGCGCCGAAAGAGATTGTCGGCGACCCCGAGGCGCTGCCGCGCGCGCTGATCGACAACGGCGTGACGGTGCTGCACGCCGTGCCCACGCTGCTGGCGCTGTTTGCGCAAGACGTGCCCGGCCTGCGCCTCATCAATCTGGGCGGCGAGATGTGCCCGCAGGCGCTGGTCGACAAGTGGGCGCCGGGGCGGCAGATGTTCAACACCTATGGCCCGACCGAGGCCACGGTGTCGGCATCGCTGGCTGAATTGAAAGCGGGCGAGCCGGTGACGATTGGCGAGGCGCTGCCCAACTACGGGCTGCTGGTGATCGAGGTGATCGACCCCGACAGCATCGTGGGCGGCGTGGTGCCGCCGCTCAAGCTATTGCCGTTTGGCGAAACGGGCGAGCTGTGCATCACCGGCCCCGGCGTGGCGGCGGGCTATCTGGGCCGGCCCGATCTGACGGCGGAAAAGTTTCTGCCCAACCCCTGGGCACGCAACGCGCAAGAGGCGCGCCTGTACCGCACGGGCGATCTGGCGCGGGTGGAAAACGGCACGCAGATGCAGTGCCTGGGCCGCGCCGACGACCAGGTGAAGATCCGCGGCTTTCGCGTCGAGCTGGGCGAGATCGAGGCCGTGCTGGCCGCGCAGGCGGGCGTGGGCACCACGGCCGTGCTGCTGAGGAAGGAAGGCGGCATCGACCAGCTGGTGGCCTTCTACGTGCCCTCGGGCGAAGCAGCAGATCCCCCACACTCCCCCGCTTCGCGTGGTGCGCTGCCCCCCGAGGGGGCCGCCGCCGGGCCCGACATCAAGACCCTGCGCGCGGGCTTGGCCGAAAAGCTGCCGCCCTACATGGTGCCCGCGCGCTTCGAGGCGCTGCCCGCCATGCCACGCCTGCAAAGCGGCAAGATCGACCGCAAGGTGCTGAAAAGCCAGCCGCTGTCGGCGGCCGCGCCGGCCGAAGGCAGCGACGCGCCCGAGACGCCGGCCGAAGAGGTGCTGTTTGCCGCGCTGGACAAACTCTTCCCCGGCCAGCCGATCCGCCGCGGGCTGGATTTTTTCAGCGACCTGGGGGGCCACTCGCTGTTCGCTGCGCGCCTGACGAGCACACTGCGGCAAGACCCGCGCTTTGCCCAGGCCACGGTGGCCGACATTTACCAGAACCGCCAGGTCGGCCTGATCGCCCAGGCGCTGCAAGCGGGCATGGTGGGTGCCGAGGCCACCGCCGAGCGCCCCTTCGTTCTGCACAGCGCGTGGCGGCGCTGGCGCTGCGGCGTGGCGCAGGCGCTGGCGATTCCGCTGCTGGTGCTGCTGACCATGGCGCAGTGGCTGGCACCGTTTTTTGCCTACCACTTCCACACGGGCGAGCCGGGCGATTCGGTGGCGTGGGCGGTGCTGGCATCGGTGCTGACTTTCCTGGGGGCCATTGCGCTCAACTTCGTGCTGGCGTGGCTGGGGCGGCGGGTGATCGCGGGCCACATCCGGCCCGGCAGCTACCCGCTGTGGGGCCTGACCTATTACCGCTGGTGGCTGGCCGACCGGCTGAGCGACACCGTGCCGGTGTACATGATCAACGGCTCGCCGCTGTATGCGGCCTGGCTGCGCCTGCTGGGCGCGCAGGTGGGGCCGGAGGTGGTGCTGGGCTCGGTCACCGTGCGCGTGCCGCACCTGCTGCGCTTGGGCGAAGGCACCAGCATCGGCAACGCCGTCAACCTGGAAAACGCCCGCGTCGAAGGCGGCCTGCTGCACATCGGCACCATCGACATCGGCGCGCACGCCTGCGTCGGCTCTTACGTGGTGATCGAGGGCGACACGCGCCTGGGCGACCATGCCCACCTCGAAGGCCAGTCGGCACTGGCCAGCGGTCAGACCATTCCACCGCGCAAGGTCTGGCACGGCTCGCCCGCGCGCGCGCGGGGCGAGTTCGACCCCGCCACGCTGCCGGCGCGCCCGCCCGTCGTGCCCGCGCGGCGCGTGTGGGAAGGCGCGGTGTTCGTCATCGGCGCGGTGCTGATCGCGGTGCTGTTCTTCATGCCGGTGTTTCCCACCTTCCTGCTGATCGACTGGCTGGACATTCCGGAAATCTCGGTGCGCCCGCTGGTGGATGCGGGCAGCATCACCGACTGGCAGGCGTTCGGCTTGCGGCTGGTCAAGTTCTTCCTGCTGGCGCTGCCTGCCAGTGCGGTGTTCATCCTGGCCACGGTGCTGCTGTCGGCCTTCATCCGCTGGGCGCTGCTGCCCAAGATGAAGGCAGGCTCGTGGCCCATCCACAGCAACCGGTACCTGGCCAAGTGGCTGGTCAGTCAGATCCAGGAGTCGAGCCTGGCCGTGCTGCACGGCATTTACGCCACCGTGTATTCAGCCCCGTGGTACCGCCTGCTGGGTGCCAAGGTGGGCAAGGAGACGGAGCTTTCCACCGCCCTCGGCGTGGTGCCCGACATGCTGACGCTGGGCGACGAATGCTTCATTGCCGACGCCGTGATGCTGGGCGACGAACACATCGACGGCGGCTGGATGACGGTGCAGCCCACCGTGGTCTCGCGCCGCAGCTTCGTGGGCAACGGTGCCTATGTGCCCGACGGCAGCACCATCCCCGAGAACGTGCTCATCGGCGTGATGAGCGCCGTGCCGCGCCACGCCAGCATGCAGCCGGGCGACACCTGGCTCGGCTCGCCCCCGCTGCACCTGCCCGCGCGCGAGGTGGTGGCCGGCTTTGCCGAGCACCTGACCTTTGCCCCTTCGCGCTGGCGCAAGCTGGGCCGCGCCACGGTCGAGGCGTTTCGCATTGCCGCGCCGCACGCGCTGGTGATTGCCGTGGGCTACGCCATCGTGCTCGACGCCATGCCCCTGGCCGAAGAAGGCCGCTGGGGCGCGGTGGCGCTGGATCTGGCCGTGGGCGGCGTGCTGTTCGGCCTGGCCACGCTGCTGCTGGTGGCCGCCTTCAAGTGGCTGGCCGTGGGGCGCTACCGCCCGCGCGCCGTGCCCATGTGGACGCCCTTCGTCTGGCTGTCCGAAGCCGCCACCAACCTGTACGAAGGCATTGCCGTGCCCTGGTTTCTGCGCTACTTGCGCGGCACGCCCTGGCTGAACGACGCCTTGCGGCTGCTGGGCGCACGCATCGGGCGCGGCGCGTATCTGGACACCACCGACATGACCGAGTTTGACTGCGTGCACATCGGCGAACACAGCGAGCTGAACGCGCTGTGCTGCCCGCAGACGCATTTGTTCGAAGACCGCGTGATGAAGATCGGCACCGTGCGCATCGGCAGCCGCGTCACCCTCGGCCCGCGCTGCACTGTGCTGTACGGCGCCACCGTGGGCGACGGCGCGCACCTGGGGCCGCTGACGCTGGTGATGAAGGGCGAAGGCATTCCGGCCCGCACGCGCTGGCACGGCCTGCCGGCGGCGCCTTGGCGATAAACAGCTCCCCCTGAGCCGCCTGCGGCGTCTTCCCCCAGGGGGCAGCGCCAGTGTCCAGGAAGACCCTGGACACGGCCCCCCGCATGGCCTGCTCCGCGGCCGTCGGGTTGCTGGCGTCCACCTGGTGCGCGCTGCGCGCGACACGCGGCGTCACAAGCGCCATGCACAATCACATCGCGCCCGGCGCTGGCTTTTCTACGCGCCATTCGTTGTATCGGATCCTTCTCGTGAACCCTCCCGCCCGCCTTCATCTTTTCATCGCCTTGAGCGTCAGCCTGCTGGCCGGCACCGCGACCGCCCAAACCACGCCCGGGGCCGCCGAGGTCGCCCAGCGCGTCGAGAAGGGCGCCGCCTGGCAGCGCTGCACCGGCATGGCCGACAACGAGCGGCTGGTCTGTTTTGACGACTGGGCGCGCGAGCAACGCCAACTGCTGGGCGCCATCGAGGAGCGCACGCGTTCGGCCGAAACCTCGCCCGCCGCGCGCAACGTCGCGCCCAGCGCGCAGGCGGCGGCCGTGCGCTCGGACGTGGCCGCCGCGCTGGCCACCGCGCAACCCGACAGCGCCCCGGGCGCGCCGCCCACGGGCTCGGTCGGCATCGTCGGCGTGGGGCTGGAGCAAGGCTGCCGCGACCGCCAGTTCTCCGAACTCTCGCGCTTCTGGGAGCTGGAATCGGGCTCCAGCTGCCCCACCTTCGGCCTGCGCGCGTTCCGGCCCAACACGGTGGCGATTGCGGGCAGCGACCAGGTCAACCGCCAGCCCACGTCGCCCAACCCGCTCAACAGCGCCACCGAATCCATCGACTACAGCAAACAGGCCATGCGCCTGCAGCTGTCGGTGCGCACCAAGCTGGCCAGCGGCCTGCTCACGCCCAAGGACGGCACGCTGCGCGATTCGCTCTGGGCGGCCTACAGCCAGCAGTCGGAATGGCAGGTGTTCAACAGCAGCCTGTCGCGCCCGTTTCGCAACACCGACCACATGCCCGAGCTGATCTACGTCTACCCCACCACGCTGCAGCTGCCGGGCGGCTGGCTGTGGCGCTATTCGGGGCTGGGGCTGGCGCACCAGTCCAACGGGCAAAGCGACCCGCTCTCGCGCAGCTGGAACCGTGTCTACCTGATGGCCGGTTTTGAAAAGGACAACCGCTTCAACGTGCAGATGCGCCTGTGGAAGCGCCTGTCCGAATCGGACGAGAAAAACAACAACCCCGACATCGTGCGCTACCTGGGCCGTGGCGACCTGACGGTGGGCTGGAACATCGACAGCAAGAACACTCTGCGCGCCACCTACACCGGCTTCAACCAGCGCGGCTCGGGCCGCATCGAATGGACACGCTCGCTGGGTGACGGGCTGGGCAACACCTTCTCGGGCCTGCGGCTGTACACGTCGCTGTTTCACGGCTATGGCGACAGCCTGCTGGACTACAACTTCAAGCGCACCGTGTTTTCCATCGGCCTGAGTCTGGTCGATTTCTGATTCGACGACGTGATCGATGCCGCACTGGCGCGCTGCCGCTTTGCCAGCTGGGCCGCGCCCGGCGCGCCCGAGGTGTGGGCGCTGCGGCATTCAGGCGATGCGCCGGCACGGCCCGAAGCGGGGCGCGAGCGCATGCGCCAGGCCGCGCGCGACGCCCTGCGCACGCGGCTGGCGGCGGCCTTGGGCGTGCCGGCGGCGGCCATCGCCATCGGCCAGCAGCGCGGCCAAGCGCCCAGTGTGCGTTGGCAGCCATCGATCCCTGTGGACGACGCGGCGCTGGCGGCGCGCTTGAGTCGCACCGCTCTTTCCATCAGCCACGACACCGGCGTATCGCTCATCGCCTGGCATGGCGCGGGGCCGGTAGGGGTGGATGTGGTGCGGCTGGGCGTGACCGCCAGCGCCAACGAACTCGCGCATATCGCGGCGCTGTATTTGGAGCCAAAAAGTCCGTCAGCGCTTGTGCAGCAAGCGCAATCAGCCATCAATAATGAAGCCATCCTGCAGCGCTGGGCCTGCCACGAAGCGCGCCTGAAATGCGCCGGCCTGGGCCTGGTGGAGTGGAACGACGCGCTGGCCGCCGCGCTGGCGCACATTCACGCCGTGCGGGTCAAGCTGCCGCCCTGGGCAGGCGATGCGGTGGCGGCGGTGGCGTGGCGCTGGCCGCTTTCAGCTTGAAGGGGCTCAGGCCGCCTCGGCGTAAAACCCCGCCGCGTGCACGCCGCGCGCCTTGAGCGGCCCCACCGCGCGCGCAATGGCGCCGATGTGGTCGGGCGTGGTGCCGCAGCAGCCGCCGACGATGTTGACCAGGCCTTCGGCGGCGAATTCGTGCACCAGGCGGCTGGTGACCTCGGGCGTTTCGTCAAAGCCGGTCTCGCTCATGGGGTTGGGCAGGCCGGCGTTGGGGTAGCAGCTGATGAACACGTCGGGCGCGGCGCGGTTCAGCTCCTGGATGTAGGGGCGCATCAGCGCCGCGCCCAGCGCGCAGTTCAGGCCCACCGACAGCGGCTGCGCGTGGCGCACGCTGTACCAGAAGGCGGTGACGGTCTGGCCACTGAGCACGCGGCCGGACGCGTCGGTGACGGTGCCCGAGATCATGATGGGCAGGCGCTCGCCGGTCTGCTCGAACGCCTCGTCGATGGCGAACAGCGCGGCCTTGGCGTTGAGGGTGTCGAAAATGGTTTCGACCAGCAGCACGTCGGCGCCGCCTTCGATCAGGGCCAGCGTCTGCTCAAGATAAGCGGCGCGCAATTGCTCGAAGCTGACGTTGCGCGCGCCGGGGTCGTTGACGTCGGGGCTGATGCTGGCCGTCTTGGGCGTGGGGCCCAGCGCGCCGGCGACGAAGCGCGGGTGCCCGGGCGTGCTGTATTTGTCGCACGCCGCGCGCGCCAGGCGGGCCGAATCGACGTTCATCTCGCGCGCCAGATCGGCCATGTCGTAATCGGCCTGGGCGATGGTGGTGGCGCCAAAGGTGTTGGTCTCGATCAGGTCGGCCCCGGCGGTCAGGTACTGCTCGTGGATGGCGCTGATGACGTCGGGCCGGGTGATCGACAGCAGCTCGTTGTTGCCCTTGACGTCCTTGGGGAAGTCCTTGAAGCGCTCGAACACCGATGAGTCGCCGGGGTTGCCGGCTCCGCGGTATTGCTCCTCCGTCAGCTTGAAGCGCTGGATCATCGTGCCCATGGCGCCATCCAGAATGACCAGGCGCTGGCGCAGGATGTCGGGCAGTTGGGCGGCGCGGGTGTAGGTCGGTGCAGGCATGGCGCGAATTGTAGGGACGGCCCTGTTGCCCCTGGCCCTGTGTGAGCCCCAAGTCGTAATGTCCCCATAGCCCCAGATAGAAGTGTCCCCTTT
>JAUNTQ010000081.1 GCA_030538605.1 Pseudomonadota bacterium | reverse complement strand
TCCTGCTCACCCTGCCTTGCGACGTGCCGCGCTTTCCGCTATCGCTTTGCGAGCGGCTTTCGCATGCGCTTCAAGCGCAAGAGGCCGACATCGCCATGGCCGCCGCGCCTGAGACCGATGCACACGGCAGCACGCGCGTGCGTGCGCAGCCCGTGTTCTGCCTGCTGCGCGCGGGGCTGCGCGAAAGCCTGGCGCGCTTCACGCAAGGCGGCGGGCGCAAGATCGACGCCTGGACGGCGCAGCACCGGCAGGTGATCGTGCCCTTCGACGCGCCGGGCGATGACCCGCTGGCCTTTGCCAACGCCAACACCCTGGCCGAGTTGCACCAACTGGAGCAGACCACCCCGCCGCCGACACCCCCAGAGGAGACACGCCCATGACCGCGCACACCATCCGCCTGCTGACCGACGCCGATCTGCCCGCCTACAAGGCGCTGCGCGATGCGGGCCTGAAAAGCGACCCCGAGGCCTTCACCAGCGACTTCGACACCGCCAGCGCCCTGCCCGCAGCCACTTACGCCACGCGCCTGGGCCAGCCGCCGGACGACCATTTCATTCTGGGCGCGTTCGCCTCCGACGGTGCCATGCTGGGCGCGGTGGTGTGCGAGCGCGAAGCGCGCCTGAAAAAGCGCCACGAGGCCGCGCTGGTGGGCATGATCATCACGCCCGGCGCGCGCGGGCGCGGCATTGGCAAAGCCCTGCTCTCGGCCTTCGATCAATTCGTGCGCCAGCTCCAGGGGCTGGAGCACGTGGTGCTCAGCGTCACCGCCAGCCACACCGCCGCCGTGCGGCTGTATGAAAACGCCGGCTTTGAGCGCTACGGCCTGCTACCCCGTGCCATCAAACTCGACGACCAATACCACGACAAGCTGTTCATGGTTCGGAAACTATAATTAAATGAGCTGCTTGCGTACGGTTTAAAACATTTTCAGATATAAAAGCATATGAAAACATTTTAAAACATACGTAAGAAGCTATATTTTAATTGAATCTTCCTGACCACTCTGCGTCCTCTGCGCTCCCTCTGCGCTCCCTCTGCGGCCTCTGCGTTCGGCTGTTGAACAAGTTGCGTCCCTCTCATCCGCCCTTTTCACTCCCCATGAAAACCATCGCCCAGATCGCCGCCGAACTCGAAGGCTACGACCCGCAAGCCCTGCCTGCCAGCGCGGTCACCGCCTTTTTGCAGCGTCTGGTCGAACCCGTGGCGCAGACCGAGCGCGTGCCCCTCACGGCCGCGCTGGGCCGCGTGCTGGCCGAAGACATCGTCTCGCCCCTGTCCGTGCCCCCGCACGACAACTCCGCCATGGACGGCTTCGCCTTTGCCGGCAGCCAGCTCAGGCCCGGCCAGCCGCTCACCCTGCGCTGCGTGGGCACCGCGCTGGCCGGCACGCCCTGGCGCGGCCAGCTCGGGCCGGGCGAATGCGTCAAGGTCATGACCGGCGCCGTCATGCCCGAAGGGCTCGACACCGTGGTGCCGCAGGAATTCACCCAGGCCAGCGGCAGCGCCGTCACCCTGCCCGCCGACGTGGTGCGGCTCGGCGACAACCGCCGCCTGAAAGGCGAAGACCTCATGCAAGGCCGCCCCGCGCTGCACAAAGGGGAGCGCCTTGCGCCCGCCGCCCTGGGCCTGGTGGCCAGCCTGGGCTTGGGTGAAGTCACCGTCTGGCGTCGCCTGCGCGTGGCGTATTTTTCCACCGGCGACGAAATCCTGAGCGTGGGCGAGCCGCCCCGCGAAGGCGCGGTGTACGACAGCAACCGCTACACCGTGCACGGCCTGCTCACGCAGCTCGGCGTGCAGGTGATCGACATGGGCGTCGTCAAGGACGAGCCTGCCGAGCTGCGCGCCGCCTTCACCCGCGCCGCCGCGCAGGCCGACGCCATCATCACCAGCGGCGGCGTGAGCGTGGGCGAGGCCGACCACACCAAGGCCATGATGCGCGAGCTGGGCGACGTGGCCTTCTGGCGCATCGCCATGCGCCCGGGCCGCCCCATGGCCGTGGGCCGCATCGGCGGCGCAGGCGCGCAGGCAGCCGGCCTGGACACCCCGCCCGAAAGCGCCATCAGCTACCTGAAGGGCGACCCCGCCGCACCCGGCGCGCTGCTTTTCGGTCTGCCCGGCAACCCCGTGGCGGTGATGGTCACCTTTCTCGCCTTCGTGCGCCCTGCCCTGCTGCGCATGATGGGCGCGCGCGATGTGGCCCCCGTCCCTTTGCTGCGCGCACGCAGCGAAACGCCCCTGCGCAAAAAGCCCGGCCGCACCGAATACCAGCGCGGCATCGTCACCCAGCAGCCGGACGGCACCCTCACCGTGCGCACCACCGGCAACCAGGGCTCAGGCGTGCTCTCCAGCATGGTGCAAGCCAACGGCCTGATCGTGCTCGGCCACGAGCAGGGCCACGTGGCGGCGGGCGATGAGGTGCAGGTGATGATGCTGGGCGAGTGAGCGAAGCGCGCGCAGCGACGGTGGGTTGAACAGCCTCATGCCAAGGACGCGAAGGATTCGCGAAGGACGCGAAAAAGACAGTTTTTGCAGGCTGGGTAGAGCGCAGCGAAACCCAGCAAGCCGGTGCGCAAGAACGCTGGGTTTCGCTGCGCTCTACCCAGCCTGCATCCTGCGTGCCGTCCGCATCACATGAAACGCATGACGAATGACCGCGCTCTGGCGAGCGCATGACAAATGACGAACCCCATCACCCCGCAAAGCGAAGGTCATGCTTCACATCAGGGCCGCGCAGCAGGCCCTTTCAAATGGTCGCGGAGCAGACCCTTCCAGGCCGCCCGAGCCGGGGTTCCCCCGGCGACCAGCGGCGTCCCCCTGGGGGCTGAGGCCCGCGGCTCCAAGTCTGCCTGCGCAGACTTGGACGGGCCGAAGGGCCGCCGCCTCTGGCGGCGAGCACCGAGACGCCGAAGGCGGCTCAGGGGGGTTAAAACACCTGCGGCACCACCATGCTGTCCGGCACCGGGTGGCGCTCGTAGTCTTCGCGCCGCTCGCGCGGGGGCAGCCGCACTTCGGGGCGCGGCACTTCCTCATAGGGCAGTTGCGACAGCAGGTGCGTGATGCAGTTCAGGCGCGCCTTCTTCTTGTCGTCGGCCGGCACCACCCACCACGGCGCTTGCGCGATGTGGGTGCGTTGCAGCATTTCTTCCTTGGCACCGGTGTAGTCCTCCCAGCGGCGGCGGCTTTCCAGGTCCATGGGGCTGAGCTTCCACTGCTTGAGCGGGTCGTGGATGCGGCCCAGAAAGCGCAGGTTCTGCTCGTCGTCGCTGATGCTGAACCAGTACTTGATGAGCACGATGCCGGAGCGCACCAGCATCTTCTCGAACTCGGGCACGGTGCGAAAGAACTCTTCCAGCTCCTCATCGGTGCAAAAGCCCATCACCCGCTCGACGCCGGCGCGGTTGTACCAACTGCGGTCGAACAGCACCATCTCGCCGCCGGCCGGCAGGTGCGGCACGTAGCGCTGGAAGTACCACTGCGTCTTTTCGCGGTCGTTCGGTGCGGGCAGCGCCACCACGCGGCACACGCGCGGGTTCAGGCGCTGGGTGATGCGCTTGATGACACCGCCCTTGCCTGCCGCGTCGCGCCCTTCAAAAATGATGACCACCTTGCGCTTGGTGGTGGCCACCCAGTCCTGCAGCTTGACCAGCTCGCCTTGCAGGCGAAACAGCTCGCGAAAGTAGCGCTGGCGCTCGGCCTTGTAGTCGGCAGAGTCGGTCAGCACGCCGGCCACCTGGTCGATGTTGCGGTCTTCCAGCTCCATCTCCAGCTCTTCGTCGTAGCCGTCCAGCAGGTCGCCGCGCAGGCGGCGCATCAGTTCTTCTTCGCTCACTTGGGTTCGCTCCGGGGGTGCTTTGCAGGCGGCCACCATAGCCATGCCAGGTGACAGATTGATGACTGTCACATGGCGCGGCGCGCTGTCAGCGTGCCGTGAGCCGGTGGCGGCATACTGTGTGCGGAATTCCCGTTTTTTCACCCAACCCCCTGAAGGAGACTCGAACCATGACCCGTGAAGTTGTTGTTGCAGGCGGCGTGCGCACCGCCATTGGCACTTTTGGCGGCAGCCTGAAAGACGTGGCCCCGGTCGATCTGGCCGCCACCGTCGTCAAGGAGGCGCTGGCGCGCGCCAAGGTCGAGGGCAAGGACGTGGGCCAGGTGGTGTTCGGCCACGTGGTCAACACCGAGCCGCGCGACATGTACCTCTCCCGCGTGGCGGCCATCAACGGCGGCTGCCCCAACGAGACGCAGGCCTTCAACGTCAACCGCCTGTGCGGCTCGGGTCTGCAGGCCATCGTCAGCGCCGCGCAGGGCATCTTGCTGGGCGACTACGACGTGGCCATCGGCGGCGGTGCCGAGAACATGAGCCGCGCGCCCTATGCCAACCTCACCAACCGCTTTGGCGCGCGCATGGGCGACACCAAACTGGTGGACATGATGGTCGGCGCGCTGCACGACCCCTTCCACACCATCCACATGGGCGTGACGGCCGAAAACGTGGCCAAAGAGTTCGACATCACCCGCGAGCAGCAGGACGCGCTGGCGCTGGAGAGCCACCAGCGCGCCGAAAAAGCCTGGGCCGAAGGCCGCTTTGCCGACCAGATCATCCCCATCATGCTCAAGAGCCGCAAGGGCGAAGTGGCCTTTGACAAGGACGAGCACTTCCGCGCCGGTGCCAAGCTGGAAGATTTCCAGAAAATGAAGCCCGTCTTCATCAAGGAAAACGGCACCGTCACCGCCGCCAACGCCAGCGGCATCAACGACGCCGCCGCCGCCGTGGTGCTGATGGAAGCCGCCGCCGCCAAGGCGCGCGATGCCACGCCCATGGCGCGCCTGGTGGGCTACGCCACGGCAGGCGTCGAGCCCAAGATCATGGGCATCGGCCCCGTGCCCGCCACCAAGGCCGTGCTGGCCAAGACGGGCATCAAGCTCGACCAGATCGACATCATCGAAGCCAACGAAGCCTTTGCCGCGCAAGCCTGCGCCGTCACCAAAGGCCTGGGGGCCGACCCGGCCAAGGTCAACCCCAACGGCTCGGGCATTTCGCTGGGCCACCCGATTGGCGCAACGGGTGCCATCATCACCGTGAAGGCGATTTACGAGCTGCACCGCACCGGCGGCAAATATGCGCTGGTGACCATGTGCATCGGCGGTGGCCAGGGCATTGCGGCGATCTTCGAGCGCATGTAAGAAGCCGCCCTGAAGAAAGCTACTGTTTTGGTAGCTTTCAGCGCCCGTCAGTCAAGCGCTGACGGGCGTTTTATTTGTATTCATACCACTGGCCGAAGTAGCTTTTCAATCACCCGAAAAACAGCATCCATACCGAATCGTCTCAACTTTCCACGCAAAACAATCAAGGTTTTGAAGCGCTGCGCCAAATCAGCCACTGACGATATACAGACCATATTTTGTCATCGCAAAGCACGATAAACGATTTTCACCAAGATAATCAAATCTGCATTTTTTCAAGCAGTTGATTATCAGGAGAAAATCATGACTCTGAGCCGTCGTCAATGGTTGGGCACCAGTGCTGCCGCTGCCGGGCTGGCCGCCACCACGCTGGAGCTGGCCCCCCTCAAGCAGGCCCTGGCCAGCAATGCCGAGGCCGAAGCCAAGGCCGCCGAGCAGGCGCTGAAAACCTTCACCGGCACCCGCCCGCACGCCGACCATTACGGTGCCATCCAGGCCCGCATCGAAAACGGCCGCTTCGTGGGTGCCACGCCGGGCAAGTCCGACATGCGGCCCAACCCCATGTCCACCGAAGGCATGCTGGCGCGCACCTATGACAAGTCGCGCATCAAAGGCCCCACCGTGCGCAAGAGCTACCTCGACGCCGTGCTGGCCGGCCAGGACATGAAGGCGCGCCGCCCCGAGCTGCGCGGCCAGGACGAATGGGTGCAGGTGAGCTGGGACGTGGCGCTGAACCTGACGGCCAAGGCCATCCTCGACACCATCGAAAACCACGGCAACGAGGGCCTGTTCAGCAGCAGCTATGGCGGCTGGTCGCACGGCGGCATCTTCCGGCCCAACGTGCTGCAAGGGCGCTTTTTCAACCTGCTGGGCGGCACCTCGTTCACCACCAGCAACTATTCGGCGGGCACCGCGCTGGTGCTGATGCCCTTTCTGATGGGCGACATGGAGGCGTTTTCGCCCCAGACCTCGTGGGAGGTGATGCGCGACCACTGCGAGCTGATGGTGTTCGTGGGGGCCGACCCCGACAAGAACAACCGCATCGAATTCACCGCCGCCGACCACGAGATGGAAGTGCGCTGGGACGAGATCAAGAAAGCCGGCTGCCAGTTCATCTCGATCGACCCTCAGGTCACGCCCACCGCCGAGAAGCTGGGTGCCGAGTGGGTGCGCATCGTCCCCAACACCGACACCGCGCTGTTCCTGGCCATGAGCCAGTACCTGGTCAGCCAGAACAGGCACAACCAGGCCTTCATCGACAAGTACACGGTGGGCTTCGACAAGTTCCTCGCCTACCTCGACGGCAAGGACGCCGACGGCACGCCGCCCAAGACACCCGAGTGGGCCGCCCAGATCACCGGCATCCCTGCCGGCAAGATCCGCGCGCTGGCCGAGCAAATGGCCAGCAAGCGTACGCAGATTGCAGGCTCGTGGGCCATCCAGCGCGGCCAGCATGGCGAGATGCCCTACTGGGCCATCATGAACTTCGCCTGCATCCTGGGCAACATCGGCCTGCCGGGCCAGGGCATCGGCTTCAGCTGGCACTTTGGCGGCGGCGGCACGGTGCGCTCGGGCGGGCGGCCGCCCACCGGCATGTCGCAGGGCCGCAACCCGATCAAGAAGATCTGCCCCGCCTCGCGCATCAGCGAAATGCTGCTGAACCCAGGCAAGGAATTCAGCTACGACGGCCACCAGCACACCTACCCCAAGGTCAAGCTGATCTACAACGCGGGCAACAACTTCTTCTCGCACCAGCAAGACCTGAACGAGCTGGCGCGCGCCATGCAGACGGTGGACACCGTCATCGTGCAGGACTGCTGGTGGAACGGCTCTGCCCGCTGGGCCGACATCGTGCTGCCCGCCACCACCACGGTGGAGCGCAACGACATCACCTCGTCCGGCTTCTACAGCCTGAACAAGATCTACGCCATGCGCCAGCTTGTCGCGCCCGTGGGCGACGTGCTGGACGACTTCGAAATCTTCCGCCGCCTGGCGGTGATGTTCGGCGTCGAATACGCCTTCACCGAAGGCAAGACGCAGATGGACTACGTCAAGCAAGCCTACGCAGGCTCGTCCGCCGCCAAGGTCATGCCGTTCGAGCAGTTCTGGGACGAAGGCGTGGTGCACGTGCCCGTGCCCGAGGCCAACCGCCAGTGGACGCGCCACGGCGAATTCCGCGCCGACCCGGTCAAGCACAAGCTGCACACCGCCAGCGGCAAGCTGGAGATGTATTGCGAGGCCATCGACAAGTTCAAGATCGCCGACTGCCCGCCCATCCCCAAGTGGATCGAGCCTGCCGAATACCTGGGCAACGCCAAAAAGGGTGAGCTGCACGTGGTCAGCCCCCACCCCTACTATCGCCTGCACTCGCAGATGGACAACGCCGAGCCGCTGCGCAAGCGCTACAAGGTGCGCGGGCGCGAGCCGGTGCTCATCAGCCGCAAGGACGCGGCCGAGCGCGGCATTCGCAACGGCGATCTGGTCGAGCTGCACAACGACCGCGGCTCGGTGCTGGCCGGCGCGGTGGTCACCGACAAGATCATGCCCGGCGTGCTCAGCCTGTACGAAGGCGCGTGGCCGCAGCTCGACAGCAAGGGCCGCTGCAACAACGGCCAGGTCAACTTCATCACCTCCAGCCGCCGCACCAGCGGCCTCAGCCAGGCCTGCGCCGCCAACACCTGCCTGGCCAGGCTGCGCAAGGCCGAAGGCGTGGACACCGGCGGCACCAAGGCGTTCGACCAGCCCGCCATCACCGTGCGCGCCGACCTGAAGCTGGACGAGAAATTCGCCGGCCTCGACCGCGCCGTGGCCCTGCGCGAAAAGTCGATGAGCGCCATGCTGCCCGGCGAAAAGCTCTACTACCAGCGCTGCACCGTCTGCCACGGCCCGCGCGAGCCCGGTGCCTACAACGCCCGCCAGTGGCAAGGCATCACCGAAAGCATGTTCCCCCGCACCGGCATGGACGAAAAAGAACGTGCGCAGGTGATGGACTACCTGCTCAAGAACGCCAAGAAGTAAGCTCGCGTGCTGCCGCCTGACCGTGCGTCAGGCGGCTTGTGCAAGACGCCATCGCCGTGCGCTTGATTCAAGTGCACGGCGATGCTTTTTGGCCTTCACCGCCCCTTTCTTTTTTGCGCTCTCCCCACATGGACAGCCTCAGCTTCATCCCCGGCCTCAGCCACACGCAAGTCCACCTTGAAACCCGCTGCCTGCTGGCCGGCTCCTTCGCCGTGCGGCACGAGCAGCTGCCCGCTGGCGAAGCCGCCTTTCACCTGCTGCTGCAAGGCCAGTGCCAGATCCAGATCCACGGCGGCCCCGCGCTGCGCCTGCAAGCGGGCGATTTGCTGCTGCTCACGCGCGGGCAGGCCCACACCACGCTCGACGCCCTGGCCGACCCCGCCGACCCACGCGCGCCCTGCCAGCTGTGCAGCCACCCCTGCGGCGCGTTGACGCTGAAAACCCTGTCCCCGCTGCCCAGCGTGCAAGACGTCGATTTGCTGTGCGGCCGCTACACCTGGGCACGCCACGCCAGCGGCCTGCTCATGCACGCGCTGCCGCCCGTGGTGCACGTGTCGCTGCGCCACACCCCCGTCACCGAAGCGCTGCGCGCCCTGGCCGACCTGCTGCGCGCCGAAGCCGGCCAGCCCCAGCCCGGCACCACCGCCATCGTCAACGCGCTGGGCCAGACCCTGCTCACCTCGGCCCTGCGCGTGTACACCCAGCAGCACCCCGACGCCGCCAACCTGCTGGCCCTGGCCTGCGACCCGCGCATCGGCCCGTCCATCCAGGCCGTCATGACCAACCCCGCCCACCCCTGGACGCTGCAAGAGCTGGGCGACAAAGCCGCCATGTCCCGCGCCACCTACGCGCGCCAGTTCAAGGCCCGCGCGGGCGACCTCACCGTGGGCGACTTTCTGGCCCGCGTGCGCATGACCCACGCCGCGCTGCTGCTGGCCGGCAGCACCCACAGCCTGGCCGACGTGGCCGCGCAATCGGGCTACCAGTCCGAAGCCGCCTTCAGCCAGGTCTTCAAGCGCCTCATGGGCGACACGCCAGGCCGCTGGCGCCAGCGCCACGTCAACGCGCCATCGGCCGACCAGGCCGCGTCACCCTAAAAACCGGGCACGCCGCCACGCGCGAGCCCGTGCTGCAAGCCGCAAGCCGCAAGCCGTGTGCGGCAGTTTCACACATACCCCCACATTCACTCTCTGTCAGCGCAGTATTGTCGGGCGTAAAACTCATATACCCACCACAAAGCCCGCGATGCACCCATGTCGGGAGCACCACGCGCAGGCGGCACGCACCGTATCGGTTCTAGCACCATGTTATTAAATAAGAATTATTCTTGTTAAGATTTGCTTTCTCAGCGCTGCCGATGCCAGCGCCCCTTTCACTTGGATTCGAGGAGCTTTTCCATGCAGCGACGGTATGCGGTGATTCTTTTGGCCCTGGGCGCGCTCTCGGGCACGCAGGCGGCGGCCCAACAAACGGGCGCGCCCGCCACGCCGGTCACCCCCGCCGCCGTGGCCCGGCACTACGCCCAGCTGGTGCATGCCAACTACGCCGACACCCTGGCCGCGGCCCAGGAAATGCAGACGGCCATTAACGCCTTCATCGCCGCGCCGTCGGCCGACACCCTGGCCGCCGCGCGCCAAAGCTGGCTGGCCGCGCGCGAGTTCTACGGCCAGACCGAGGCCTTCCGCTTCTACGGCGGCCCCATCGACGACGACCAGGGCCCCGAAGGCCAGCTCAACGCCTGGCCGCTGGACGAGTCCTACGTGGACTACGTGCAGGGCAAGCCCGGCTCGGGCCTCATCAACAACCCCAAGTTCAAGATCACCAAGGCCAATCTGGCCAGGATGAACGAGCGCGGCGGCGAAGAAAACGTCAGCACCGGCTGGCACGCCATCGAATTCCTGCTGTGGGGCCAGGATTTGAGCGAGACCGGCCCGGGCGAGCGCTCGTTCAACGATTACGTCGATGGCCAGACGCCCCACGCCGACCGCCGCCGCCAGTACCTGAAGGTGGTGACCGAGCTGCTGATCGACGACCTGAACGCCCTGGTGCGCGCCTGGGCGCCGGGCGGCAAGAACTACGGCGCGCGCTTTGCACGCGGCGGCCGCGAATCGGTGCGCAAGATCATCGTCGGCCTGGGCTCGCTCTCGCGCGGCGAACTGGCGGGCGAACGCATGGAAGTGGCCCTGGCCTCACAAGACCAGGAAGACGAACACTCCTGCTTTTCCGACAACACGCACCGCGACATGGTGACCAACGCGCTGGGCATTCGCAACGTGTGGCTGGGCCAGTACCGGCGGCGCGACGGCAGCACCCTGAGCGGCCCCGGCGTGCGCGATCTGGTCGCCGCCGCCGACGCGCCGCTGGCCGACAAGACCACCGCGCAGCTCGACGCGTCGCTGAAAGCCACCGAGGCCATCGAAGCGCCCTTCGACCGCGAAATCATCGGCGGCCCCGACGCCCCCGGCCGCCAGCGCGTGCAAAAGGCGGTGGACAGCCTGACCGAGCAGTCCAAGCTGCTGGTGGCATCGGCCCACGCCATCGGCATCAAGAATCTGACGCTGGTGCAGCCATGACGGCGCGGCCCTCGGGCACTGCGGCCGCTACTTTATTGATAGCTTTTTGCGCGGTTGCAGCCAGCGCAAAAGCCACTTTGGACGATGAACTTGGCGTGCAGACCGGCGGCGCCACCACCGTGCCCGCCACGGGGCGCAACGCGTTCTCGTTTCCCTTCGTCAACCTCGACGATGCCGAGCGCACGCGCTTTGTCATTGGCAACTCCTTCTTTCGCCGCAACTGGGTCGAAGCGCCGGCATCGACCACCGCGCGCGACGGCCTGGGGCCGCACTTCATCGCCCGCTCGTGCGGCGGCTGCCACGTGCAGGACGGGCGCGGCGCGCCGCCCGACTGGCGCCGCACACTGGGCCCCGACCCCGAACCCACCGTGGCCCTCTTGATGCGCCTGTCCGTGCCCGGCCCTGCCGACCCCAAAGCCGGCGTGCGGCCCGACCCCGTGTACGGCGACCAGTTCAACAACGCCGCCGTGCAGGGCGTGCGCCCCGAAGGGCGGGTGGAAATCCGCAGCCGCCCCATCCACGGCCGCTTTGCCGACGGCACGCGCTACACGCTGCACCAGCCGATCTACACCCTGACCGACCTCGGCTACGGCCCGCTGACCGAAGGCATCATGATCAGCCCGCGCATCGCCCCGCAGCTGCCCGGCGTGGGCCTGATCGAAGCGATTGACGAGGCCGACATCCTGGCCAACGCCGCCGCCCAGGCCGCCGCGCCCGGCCCCATCAAGGGTCAGCCCAACCGCGTGTGGGACGCCGCAGCCGGTGCCGAACGCATGGGCCGCTTTGGCTGGAAGGCCAACGTCGCCACCGTGGCGCACCAGACGGCCGGTGCCTTTCTGGGCGACATGGGCATCACCAGCCCCCTCTTCCCGCACGAAACCTGCACCCCCGCGCAGAAAGACTGCCTGGCCGCGCCGCACGGCGGCGGCAAGCGCGGCGGGCAAGGCGGCATCGTCACCGCCGCCGAGGCCAGCGCCGAGCAGCCCGAAATCGACCAGGCCACCTTCGACGACGTGGTCTTCTACCAGGCCACCCTTGCACCCCCAGCGCGCCGCAACGCCAGCGACCCGCAGGTGCTGCGCGGCCAGGCGCTGTTTGCGCAGGCGCAGTGCGCCACCTGCCACCGACCCAGCTACGTCACCCAGGCAGGGCCTTTTCCGCGCCTGACCAGCCCCAAGGCCAGCGGCCAGCGCATCTGGCCCTACACCGATTTGCTGCTGCACGACATGGGGCCCGACCTGGCCGACGGCCGGCCCGACTTTCAGGCCAATGGCCGGCAGTGGAAAACGCCGCCGCTGTGGGGCATCGGCCTGATCCGCGACGTCAACGGCCACCAGCGCCTGCTGCACGACGGCCGCGCCGACGGCGTGCTCGAAGCCATCCTCTGGCACGGCGGCGAAGCCGAAGACGCCAAGCAGCACGTGCTGAAGATGAAGCGCGCCGACCGCCAGGCGCTGGTGAAGTTCGTGGAGTCGCTGTGATGACCGCCCAACGCAAGCTTGCCCTTCTTGCCCTGTGGATGCGCATGCTGCGCAGTGCCGGACGGCGGTTGCCCCCTCCCCCGCTGGGGGAGGGTCGGGGTGGGGGCCACCCCGGTTGCACCGTGGAAGCGGGCTCGCCCCCATCCCCGCCTTCCCCCAGTGGGGGAATGAGCCCAAGCCAACAGCCGCCCATCGCCATGCGATGCGCGCATGCAGCCACCCACGCAGCCCTGGCCCTGTTGGCCGCCACCGCACTCGCCCAGCCGCTGCCCGCGCACGCCCAGGCCGCCACCGTCGCCGTGCCCTTCTACACCCCGCTGGACGTCGCCCGCGGCCTGCGTCAGCACTGGAGCGCGCCACTGGCCGCGCGCTTTGCCGCCAGCGCCGCCGCCCTGCCCCCCGCCGTGCAGGCGCTGTGCGATGCGCTCGCCGCCCAGGCCGCGCCGCGCCTGGCCGACGCGCGCGCAGCCTGGGTGCAAGCCCTGCAAAGCTGGGGCCAGTACAGCGGCGTGCCGCTGGGCGCGCTGATCGAGCGGCGCGCCCAGCGGCAAATCGACTTTCAGCCCGCGCGGCCCGCCCTCATCCGCCGCGCCGTGGAGCGCGCGCCCCAAACCAGCGCCGACATGCAGCGCGTGGGCACCCCCGCCAAGGGCCTGCCCGGGCTCGAATGGCTGCTGTGGCAAGCCGACGTCAAGCCCGCCACGCCCGAATGCGCCTACGCCGTGCAGGTCGCGGCCGACATCGGGCGTGAAGCCGCGCAGCTGAAGACCGCCGCCGACGCTGCCGCTGCCGACGGCGAACTCACGCCCGAGCAAGCCAGCGCCGCCTTCACCGAGCTGCTCAACCAATGGGTCGGCAGCGCCGAACGCCTGCGCTGGGCCAGCATCGACAAGCCGCGCCGCGAAGCCGCCAGCCGCGGCCCGCAGGCCCCGCCCGCCTGGCCGCGCGCCGCCAGCGGCCAGACCGCCGCCGCCTGGGCCGCGCACTGGCAGGCGCTGCGCCGCCTGGCGGTGATGGATGGCGCGGCCCCCGCACCCGGCGCGGGCGTGGTCACCCTTGAAGCCTATCTGCGCGGGCGCGGCCTGATCGCCCTGGCCGACCGCTGGGCCGCCCGCATCGCCGCCACCGACGACGCCCTGCGCGCCATCGACCCGCGCCAGGCCGCCACGCTCGACCATGCCGTGCGCGAGCTGGCGCAAACCAAGCGCCTGGCCGAAGACGAAGTGGCCAGCGCGCTCGACGTGCGCATGGGGTTTTCGGATGCGGATGGGGATTGAGAGATGACTTCGCTGCGCTCAATGACCTCGGCCTGTGTCCTTCAATGACGGCGCTGTGCGC
>JAUNTQ010000229.1 GCA_030538605.1 Pseudomonadota bacterium | reverse complement strand
AAGAAGGCCTGCGCTTTGCCATCCGCGAAGGCGGCCGCACCGTGGGCGCGGGCGTCGTTGCCAAGATCATCGAGTAAGGAGCAACGCATGGCCCAGCAGAAAATCCGCATCCGCCTCAAAGCGTTCGACTACAAGCTGATCGACCAGTCCGCCGCTGAAATCGTTGACACCGCCAAGCGCACCGGTGCCGTGGTCAAGGGCCCCGTGCCCCTGCCCACGCGCATGAAGCGCTTCGACATCCTGCGCTCGCCGCACGTCAACAAGGCCAGCCGCGACCAGTTCGAGATCCGCACCCACCAGCGCCTGATGGACATCGTCGACCCGACCGACAAGACCGTTGACGCGCTGATGAAGCTCGACCTGCCCGCCGGCGTCGACGTCGAAATCAAGCTGCAATAAGCCACGGGTGCATCAGCACCCCAACACGCGGGCCTTGCCAATCGGCAAGGCCCGCGTTATCATCGTGGGCTTGGCCTTTTCTCGGGGCCAGGAAACATCAACTTCCCCTTCGCACACCAAACGCACCGGCCAATTGAAGCTCGGCGCGGCGAAGGTTTTGGAGCAACAAATGAGTCAAAGCAATCGATTGGGGTTGCTGGGGCGCAAGGTGGGCATGATGCGTGTGTTCACCGATGACGGCGAAGCAGTGCCCGTCACGGTGGTCGACGTATCGAACAACCGCGTTACCCAGATCAAGACCCAGGACAGCGACGGCTACGTGGCCTTGCAGGTCACTTTTGGTTCCCGCCGTGCATCGCGCGTGACCAAGCCGCAAGCCGGCCACCTTGCCAAGGCAGGCGTGGAAGCCGGTGAAATCACCCGCGAATTCCGTGTCGAAGGCGACGTGGCAGGCAAATACGCCCCAGGCACGGCAGTGCCCGTGGCCGACGTGTTTGCCGTCGGCCAGAAGGTGGACGTGCAAGGCACTTCCATCGGCAAAGGCTACGCCGGCACCATCAAGCGCCATAACTTCGCTTCGCAGCGCGCCTCGCACGGCAACAGCCGCTCGCACAACGTGCCTGGCTCCATCTCCATGGCGCAGGACCCGGGCCGCGTGTTCCCCGGCAAGAAGATGACCGGCCACATGGGCGACGAAACCGTCACCACCCAGAACCTGGATGTCATCCGCATCGACGAAGCCCGCCAGCTGCTGCTGATCAAGGGTGCTGTGCCCGGCTCGCGCGGCGGTTTCGTCACCGTGCGTCCTGCCGTCAAGGCCAAGGCCAGCGCCGACGCCGCGAACGAGGGAGCCAAGTAATGCAACTCGAACTCCTGAACACCGAGGGGCAGGCTGCCTCCAAGGTGGACGCGCCTGAAACCCTGTTTGGCCGCGACTACAACGAAGCGCTGGTGCATCAGCTGGTCGTTGCCTATCAGGCCAACGCCCGCCAGGGCACGCGTGCCCAGAAAGACCGCTCGCAGGTCAAGCACAGCACCAAGAAGCCCTTCCGCCAGAAAGGCACAGGCAATGCCCGCGCCGGCATGACCTCCTCGCCCCTGTGGCGCGGCGGCGGCCGCATCTTCCCGAACCAGCCGAACGAAAACTTCGCGCAAAAGGTCAACAAGAAGATGTACCGCGCCGGCATGGCGTCCATCTTCTCGCAGCTCGCGCGCGATGGCCGTTTGGCCGTGGTCGAGTCGATGAAGGTCGATTCACCCAAGACCAAGCAGCTGGCTGCCCGCTTCAAGGCCATGAAGCTCGACTCCGTGCTGGTGATCGCCGACGAAGTCGACGAGAACCTGTACCTGGCCTCGCGCA
>JAUNTQ010000080.1 GCA_030538605.1 Pseudomonadota bacterium | reverse complement strand
GCATTGGCTTTGCCATTCCGGTGAGCACGGCCAAGCAGGTGATGGAGAGCATCGTGAAGACGGGCCGGGTGGTGCGCGGCTGGATTGGGGTGGAGCCGAACGAGCTGACGCCGGAGCTGGCGCAGACCTTTGGCGTGGACACGCTGCGAGGCGTGATCGTGACGGGCGTGCTGAACGGCGGGCCTGCGGCGCAGGCGGGCATCCGCCCCGGTGATGTGATCACGCAGGTGGGGGGCGAGCCGGTGGGCAGTGTGTCGGAGCTGCTCTCGCGCATTGCCGCGCTGGTGCCGGGCCAGGCCACACCTTTCACGCTGCAACGCCGTGGCGAGACGGTGCAGGCGAGCGTGACGCCGTCGCAGCGGCCCCAGCCTCGGCAGCAGAGGCAGCGGTGATGTTGAATTTCAGGAGCTGCTTGCGTAGTTTTTAAAAGGTTTTCAGATACTTTTATATATGAAAATGGCTTACAACCTGCGCAAACAGCTCATAAAAATAATGAAAAGCGAAGCGAGGCGGCGGAATCCCTTCGGGGTTCCGCCCTACGACCACCGCAAGGGGCGGTCAGGGGTTTTCGGGTTTTGACTCTTCGTCGGGCGCGCGGGTGTGGCGCACGAAGAGGCCGGCGGCGCGTATGCCGACTTCGTAGAGCAGGCACATGGGAAGGGCCAGGGCCAGCTGCGAGATCACGTCGGGCGGGGTGACGATGGCGGCGATGACGAAAGCCAGCACGATGAAGTAGCCGCGGAAGTTTTTCAGCTGCTCGACCGTGACCACGCCAATGCGCACCAGCACCACCACGGCAATCGGCACCTCGAACGCCAGGCCAAAGGCCAGGAACATGCTGAGCACGAAGTTGAGATACGCCTGTATGTCTGGCGCGGCGGTGATGCTCTTGGGCGCGAAGCTCTGGATGAAGGCAAACACCTTGCCAAACACCAGGAAGTAGCAAAACGCCACGCCGCCAAAGAACAGCAGCGTGCTGGAGAAGACCAGCGGCAGCACCATCTTCTTCTCGTGCGAGTACAGGCCCGGCGCCACGAAGGCCCACACCTGGTAGAGCACGAAGGGCAGCGCGATCATGAAGGCCGACATGAGCAGGATCTTCAGCGGCACCATGAAGGGCGAGATGACGTCGGTGGCGATCAGCGTGGCGCCCTCGGGCAGGTTCGCCACCAGCGGCGCGGCCAGCAGGTCGTAGAGCTGGCCGGGGCCGGGGTACAGCGCGAGCGCGGCCGCCACCACGCCAATGGCCACCACGGCCTTGATGAGCCGGTCGCGCAGCTCCATCAGGTGGGTGACGAAGGGCTGTTCGGTGCCGGCGAGTTCGTCTTCGGGGTCAGGCTTGGGGTTGCTCATGAAGGGATGACAAATGAGAGCGCCGACTGGGCGGCTTCAATGACGAATGGAAAAAACCTGACGCCTGCCTGTGCGCGGCAGGTCATCCGTCATGCAGAACGCGCAAGCGGCGTCATCATGGGTCATCGCTTGGGTCTGAAGCGCGCCACGCGCGCCGCGCCGGATTGCACCTGGCGGCGCACGCCCGCGCGCACCTTGTACCACTGGGGGGTGGCGCCGCGCTTCAGGCGCCAGTTCTTGTCGGGGCGGCGGTAGGTGGGCGGGGGCGGCTCCCAGGCGGGACTGGTGCCGTCGCTGTCGTAGGCGGGGGTGCTGCCGCCTTCGAGCGCGCTGGTGGCATCGGCCCAGGTCTTGTCAAGGTCGGACTTGGTGGCGTTCAGGCCTTTTTCGACTTCGCGGCCCGCGTCTTCGAGCGACTCCTTCATCTTCTTGAGCTCGTCCAGATCCATCGCGCGGTTGACTTCGGCCTTCACGTCGGCCACGTAGCGCTGGGCCTTGCCCAGCAGCGTGCCCACCGTGCGGGCCACGCGCGGCAGCTTTTCGGGGCCGATGACGATCAGCGCGACAGCGCCGATCAGCGCCATTTTGGAAATGCCAAGATCCAGCATGGGGTGGGTTCAAGCGTTGACCGTTGAGCGCTCAGCGAAAGCCGCCTGCATCACGCTCAACGCCAGACGCCGAACGCTCAACCGGAAAAAGCCTCAGCTTTTTTCCTTCGCCTGCACGTCGATGGTGTCTTTTTGCGCGGCGGCGGCGGTGTTGGTGACCTGGCCTGCGGGCGGCTGGTCGGCCGGGGTGTCGGCGGTGCCGTCTTTCATGCCGTCCTTGAAGCCCTTGACGGCGGAGCCGAGGTCAGAGCCCATGTTCTTCAGCTTCTTGGTGCCAAAGACCATGACGACGATGAGCAGCACGATCAGCCAGTGCCAGATGGAAAACGTACCCATGATGCTTCTCCTTGCGCCTGATGGAAAGCGGCGCGTTTGCAGCGGTTGAAAAGGATTCTAGACGGCGGGGGTTCAGGGATGTGACTTGGCCCGCCTGCTGGCGGCCTGCCTCTTGCGAAGAAAGACGCAAAAGCGTCTCGAAAGGAATGCCTCAGCCCTTCGCCCAGGGGCGCGGGCCGCCCATGACGTGCACGTGCAGGTGATGCACCTCTTGCCCGCCTTCGGTGCCGGTGTTGACCACCACGCGAAAGCCGCCGTCGGGATAGGGCTTGCAGCCCTCTTGCGTGGCCAACCTGGGGGCGAGCGTGATGATGTGGCCCATCAGCGCCGCGTGTTCGCTGCCCAGCTGCGCCATGGACGGGATGTGCGCCTTGGGCACGATGAGAAAGTGGATGGGCGCCCAGGGGGCGATGTCGTGGAAGGCGAAGACCTGCTCGTCTTCGTAGACTTTTTTCGACGGGATCTGGCCGGCGACGATCTTGCAGAAGATGCAGCTGGGGTCGTGTGCGGGTGTGCTCATGGCAGAGCGCTCTCCTTGGGGCGCGGAGGGACGACGGGGGTCAGTCGTCCTCGGGTTCGTCGGGGTAGGTGGATGTGGCAATGGCCACGCTGTCGCGCACGCCCACGTCGGCGCAGTGGCGGCGCAGCCAGGCCGCGCCCGCTTGCCTGCCCAGCGTGAACAGCTCGTTGACGAAGCTGCTGGTGGCGCGCTGCTTGCTGCTGGCGCCGAAGTGGCTGAGGGCGCTGCCGCCGTCCACGCGGTGCAGCAGCACGCGCTTGTAGCGCTGGGCGTCGAGCTTGTTGTCTTCGAGCAGGCGGCGCACGAAGGCGATGGCGCGCATCTCGGCCAGCAGCGAGCTGTTGAAGGTGATCTCGTTCATGCGCTCCATGATTTCATGCGCGCCCGCGTTGGGGTCGAAATTCACCTCCACCGGGTTGATCTGCACCAGCAGCACGTCGCTGCTTTGCGTGTCGTAGATCAGGGGGTAGATGGCGGGGTTGCCGGCGTAGCCGCCGTCCCAGTAGGGCTGGCCGTCGATCATCACGGTCTGGAACAGCATGGGCAGGCAGGCCGATGCCATCACCGCATCGGCCGACAGGCGCTTGCCGCCGAAGATTTCGCCCCGCCCCGTATTCACGTTGGTGGCGCAGACGAAGGCGCGCGTGGGCTGGTAGGCGGCCAGCCGGTCGAAATCGACCTCGCGCTCCAGCAGGCGGCGCAGCGGGTTCAGGCCCCAGGGGTTGGTCTGCGCGGGGGTGAACATCTGGCCCCACAGATTGAAAAAGGACTGCGCGCCGGGCGGCAGCGGGATGCCGCTCATCAGCGTGCCCATGGTGCCCACGCCGCCCCAAAAGCGCGCCAGCGCGTCGCGCGTGGCTTGGCGCGCCTCGGCGTCGCTCAGGCCGTCTTCGGCGGCCTTGGCCAGCCCATGGGCCAGCACCACGGCGTTCATGGCCCCGGCGCTGGTGCCGGAGACGCCCTCGAACGACAGGCGGCCATCTTCCAGCAGCACATCCAGCACGCCCCAGGTGAAGGCCCCGTGCGAGCCGCCGCCTTGCAGCGCCAGGTTGATGGCGTGGCGATCGGCGCTGGCCACCTCGCGGCATTTGCCGGGTTTGGCGCGCACTGCCACGGTTTTTTTCTTTTCGCGATCAGCTGCCAACGGCGCGCCCCTTGTTCATGGCCACCATGCCGCGCACGATGCGGTAGAGGAACCAGATGGAAATGACGAGCCAGGCAATCGCGCCCGGCAAGTACAGCAGCAGGAACAGCGGCGACGTGACCAGATAAAGCACACCCGCCCAGATCACGCTGCGGATGCGCCATTTGAAGTGGCTTTCCTGCCAGGTGCCGGTGGCGTCGTCCTGTTTCACCAGGTCCATCACCAGCGCGATGATGAGCAGCGCAATGCTGACCTGCGCGCCGGGCACCACGGTGGCCACGGCCACCACCAGGTGCAGGATGTAGCTCACCCAGCCCCAGGCGCGCAGGGATTCATCGGCCTTCGTGCCGACGGGTTCCACGTCGATGATGTCGTTGTTGCTCATGGCTTGGGCAGCTCCTGTGTTTCGCGCTCGCGCACCTTGCGCAGCGCTTTTTCCTCGATGCCTGAGAGCCCCTCGCGGCGCGCCAGTTCCGCCACCACGTCGGCGGCGCTCAGGCCGTAATGCGCCAGCGCCACCATGCCGTGAAACCACAGGTCGGCCATTTCGGCGACGATTTTTTCGCGCGGCGCGCCGTGGTCGGCGTCCTTGGCGGCCATGACCACCTCGGTGGCTTCTTCGCCGATCTTCTTGAGAAAGGCGTCTGGCCCCTTGTGCAGCAGGCGCGCGACGTAGCTCGCCTCGGGGTCACCGCCGTTGGCGGGCTTGCGGCTTTCGATGACGGCGCTCAAACGCGCCAGGGAGTCTTCTGCGGACATGGCGCTTATTTGTAGATGGCTTCGGGGTCTTTCAAGACCGGCTCGGTGGCGATCCAGGCGCCGTCTTTCAGCACGCTGAAAAAACAGGAGTGCCGCCCGGTGTGACAGGCAATGCCGGGATCGTGCCCGAGCTGCGTGACTGTCAAAAGCACCACGTCGGCATCGCAGTCGATGCGGATCTCGTGTACGGTTTGCACGTGGCCTGATTCTTCGCCCTTGAACCACAGCTTGCCGCGCGAGCGGCTGTAGTACACGGCGCGCTTCAGCGCGGCGGTTTGCGCCAGCGCCTCGCGGTTCATCCACGCAAACATCAGCACGTCGCCCGTGCCCTGCTCTTGCGCAATCACGGGCACCAGGCCCTGCGCGTCCCACTTCACTTCGTCGAGCCAGTTCATGCGGCGATTGTCGGGGATTGGCGCAGCGGCGCAGCGGGCGGCGGCGCCACACGGAAAACTACGTTTTTGATAGCTGCTTGCGCTTACCCAGAAAGCGCTGGAGCCCGTTTTGTCTTAAACCAGACCCGCCACATCCTGATAGACGTCGGCCAGCGCCACCTCGGCATCGAGGCAGGGCAGGCGCAGGGTGCCGCTGGTGTGGCGCTCGTGCTGCCAGGGGCTGCCTGCAGCGCGGGTGTAGAGGTCGGCCTGCACGCGGTCCTGGCGCAGCAGCAGGTAGCCGCGCAGGCCGGGCAGCAGGCGGTAGGCGAGCAGCTTTTCGCGCGTGTCGATGTGCTCTGTGCTGGGCGAGAGCACTTCGACGATCAGGCAGGGCTGGCGCACGAAGGCGGCTTCGCCCTCCTCGGCCTCGCCGCTGTGGCAGTCGAGCACCAGGTCGGGGTAATAGAACCAGGTGTCGCCCTCGTGGTCGATGCGCACCTTCATGTCGGCGATGAAGAGCTGGCAGCCCTTTTGGCGGGCGTGGGGCAGCAGCAAGCCCGACAGCGCCGTGGCGATCAAGCCATGCTTGCGGCTGGCGCCGGTCATGGCGACGACCTGGCCGGCCAGGTATTCGTGCCGGCCTTCGCGCGCGGCTTCGCCTTGCAGGTAGTCCTGCACGCTGACGAGTTCGGGCTGGATGGCGGCGAGGGCTGACATGGCGGACGCTCCTTGAGGTGATCGGGTCAGTGTAGCCCTGCTTGTTTCACCACGCGGCCAGGGCTGGCCCGGCCGCGTGGGCAGGCGCAGGCGCTCAGAGCACGCCTTGCGCCAGCATGGCGTCGGCCAGCTTGACGAAGCCGGCCACGTTGGCACCTTCGACGTAGTTGACGCTGCCGTCTTCGCGCTCGCCGTGGCGCACGCAGTTGCCGTGGATGTCTTTCATGATCTCGTGCAGGCGCAGATCGACTTCGCTGTGCGTCCACGACAGGCGCATGGCGTTCTGGCTCATCTCCAGGCCCGAGGTGGCCACGCCGCCGGCGTTGCTGGCCTTGCCGGGCGCGTAGAGCGTGCCGGCTTCGAGGAAGAGGTCAACCGCCTCCAGCGTGCTGGGCATGTTGGCGCCTTCGGCCACGCAGACCACGCCGTTGGCGATGAGGTGCCTGGCGTCTTGCGCGTCCAGCTCGTTTTGCGTGGCGCAGGGCAAGGCGATGTCGACGGGCACGCTCCAGGGGTTCTGGCCTGGCAGGAACTTGAGCTTGTGCTGCTCGGCAAAGTCTTGCAGGCGGCCGCGCTGCACGTTCTTGAAGTGCATCAGGTCTTCGAGCATGCCGCGCGAGATGCCCTGCTCGGCCACCAGCGTGCCGCCCGAGTCGGAGAGCGTGAGCACCTTGGCGCCCAGGTCGATGGCCTTGTCGGCGGCGTATTGCGCGACGTTGCCCGAGCCGGAGATGCTCACCGCCCGGTCTTCAAAGCCCATTTGCTTGCGGCGCAGCATTTCCTGCGCGAAGTACACGGTGCCGTAGCCCGTGGCTTCGGGCCGCATCTGGCTGCCGCCGTAGGCCATGCCCTTGCCGGTGAAGACGCAGCCCGCGTCGTTGCTGAGTTTTTTCATCATGCCGGCCATGAAGCCGACTTCGCGCGCACCCACGCCGATGTCGCCCGCAGGCACGTCGGTGTCAGGCCCGAGGTGGCGATACAGCTCGGCGATGAGCGATTGGCAAAAGCGCATGACTTCGCCGTCGCTCTTGCCCTTGGGGTCGAAGTCGCTGCCGCCCTTGCCGCCGCCCATGGGCAGGGTGGTGAGGGCGTTCTTGAAGCACTGCTCGAAGGCCAGGAACTTGAGGATGGAGACGTTGACGCTGGGGTGAAAGCGCATGCCGCCCTTGTAGGGGCCGATGGCCATGCTGTGCTGCACGCGGAAGGCGCGGTTGACTTGCGTGCGGCCCTTGTCATCGACCCAGGCCACGCGGAACTGGATCACGCGGTCAGGCTCGCACAGGCGCTCCAGCAGGCCGTGCTCGCGGTATTTGGGGTTCTTCTCGAGGAAGGGCCAGAGCGAAACCATGACTTCGCGCACGGCCTGCAGGAACTCGGGCTGATGGGGGTCGCGCTTTTCGATGGTGCGCAGAAAGTCGTCGAGGCGGGGGGTGGCGGTCAATGAAGGCTCCTCGGGGAGTGGCGGGGTGAAACAAAGGCGAATCAGCGGTTTTATCACGCAGCGGGGCCGCGTTTTTTGTGCCTATTCAAAAAGGCGCGACATGGCGCTTGGCGAAGCGTCGCCATCAGGGATGGTGGTGGAGTAGATCTCAAAAAACATGAGCTTCTTGCGCAGTCTATAAGTTATTTTTTTATACTTTTATATGTGAAATCGCTTTATTACTTACGCAAGAAGCCATGAAAATATATTGACGTGATGGACCACGCCACTACATCCGCACGCTGATGCCCCGCTCGGCCATGCGCGCCTTGGCCTGGGCCACGGTGAATTCGCCGTAGTGAAAGATGCTGGCAGCCAGCACCGCGTCGGCGCCGCCCAGCGTCACGCCGTCGGCTAGGTGGTCGAGCGTGCCCACGCCGCCCGAGGCGATCACGGGCACGGTCACCGCGTCGGCCACGGCGCGGGTCAGCGCCAGGTCGAAGCCACTCTTGGTGCCGTCCTTGTCCATGCTGGTCAGCAGGATTTCGCCCGCGCCGTGCTCGGCCATTTGGCGTGCCCAGGCAATGGCGTCCAGCCCCGTGTTCTGCCGCCCGCCGTGGCTGTACACGTCCCAGCCCTCGCCGCGCGCAGCCACCTCGTCGCCCACGCGGCGCTTGGCGTCGATCGCCACCACGATGCACTGCGAGCCGTATTTGGCCGACGCCTCTTGAATGACCTGCGGGGTGGCAATGGCGGCGGAGTTGAAGCTCGTCTTGTCCGCCCCCGCATTCAGCAGCCGCCGCACGTCATCCACCGTGCGCACACCGCCACCCACCGTGAGCGGAATGAACACCTGGCTGGCCACCGCCTCGATGATGTGCAGGATCACGTCGCGCCCGTCGCTGGTGGCGGTGATGTCCAGAAACGTGAGTTCGTCCGCGCCCTGTTCGTTGTAACGCGCAGCGATTTCGACCGGGTCGCCCGCGTCGCGCAGCTCGACGAAATTGACGCCCTTGACGACGCGGCCACCGGTCACGTCCAGGCAGGGGATGATGCGTTTGGCAAGCATGAGGCGTTTGACAGTTTTTATGAATGTGACAGAATTTGATTTCAACCCCAAGAAAGAGCCACCATGACAAGTCTTGCCATATCGGACAACGGCCGTGTGCTGATCCCTGCGGCGCTGCGCGAGCAGCTGGGCTTCAAGCCCGGCAGCCGCGTGCATGTGGAAGTGAAGGACGGCAGCCTGGTCTTGACCCCCGCCTCACAGCGCTACGCCCAGCTGCGCGCCTATTTTGACAGCCACCTGCCCGCCACCCCGGGGCGCAGCCTGACCGACGAATTCATTGCCGAGCGCCGCGCCGACAACGCGCGCGAAAGCCAGGCGTGATCCACGTCATCGACTCATCGGTGCTGATCGCCATCAGCAAGGGCGAGCCGGGCGCCGAAGCCGCGATGGAACTGCTGCTGACGAACGACTGCGTCATCAGCAGCGTGAACCTGGCCGAAGTCGGCACCAAGCTGCTCGACTTCGGCTTGCCCACACAAGAGCTGGCGCGCGGCCTGGCGCAGTTCAGCCTGGACGTGATCGACTTCGACGAAAACCAGGCCACCGCCTGCGCCGCATTGCGCGCCAGCACACGCGAATTCGGCCTCTCACTGGGTGACCGCGCCTGCCTGGCCCTGGCGCGCGGCATGCAGGCCACCGCCGTCACGGCCGACCGCGTCTGGGCCGATCTGGACGAAGCGGTGATTGGCGTGCGGGTGCAGTTGATTCGCTGACGGGGCCGCCGTGCGCCTGCCGTATCGCGTTTTCGGCTTTGTTGCGGCAATGGTGGCTGCACTGGCTGCTGCCGCCGTGTTTTACCCTTGGCTCGCGGAACAAATCTCCCTGCGCAAATTCTCGCGCGCCGTGGCCGCAGCTGCCGGGCCCGACGCGGTGCCATGCGGCCACACCGAGGCCCGAACCAGTCCCACCCAACAAGTGCAATGCGCGCAAGCCGCCTTGAAGGCTGGCCAGAGTGTCTGGTTCACACACCAGGGCCAAGGAATAGATTCGACCATCGCGCTGGGGTTTGTCCGCCACCGTAGTGGCACAGCCACCCTGTTTCGCTACGACCACCATCCCCCGCGGTGCCTGCCTGTATCTCTGCCAGCCCCGCACCACGCAGCAAGCCTGTGCGCAGGCAAAAATCGCTGGCAACCCATCGCTGATGAGCACCGCAGAACGCCCCTTGTGGACGGTGGCGGTTGAATGCGGCGGGTGAGCGCTTAAAAGGGATCAGCCGCCCAACTCGTCCGCCCGCGCCTGCGCGGCGGCGAAGTCCAGGTCGCCCGAGTAGATGGCGCGGCCGCAGATCACGCCTTCGACGCCCTCGCCTTGCACGGCGCAGAGCTGCTCGATGTCGGCCATGCTGCCCAGGCCGCCCGAGGCGATGACGGGGATGGTGAGTGCTTGGGCCAGTTTGACGGTGGCGTCGATGTTGATGCCGCTCAGCATGCCGTCGCGGCCAATGTCGGTGTAGATGATGGACTCGACGCCCCAGTCCTCGAATTTCTTGGCCAAATCGACCACTTCGTGGCCGGTGAGCTTGCTCCAGCCGTCGGTGGCGACTTTGCCTTCCTTGGCGTCGAGGCCGACGATGATGTGGCCGCCGAAGGCGGTGCAGGCGTCTTTCAGAAAGCCGGGGTTTTTCACCGCTGCTGTGCCGATGATGACGTAGCGCAGGCCGGCGTCGATGTATTTTTCGATCGTGTCCAGGTCGCGAATGCCACCGCCCAGTTGCACGGGGATGTCGTCGCCCACGGCTTTCAGGATGGCCTTGATGGCGGACAAGTTCTGCGGTTTGCCGGCAAAGGCACCGTTCAGGTCGACCAGGTGCAGCCGGCGCGCGCCTTGCGCCAGCCAGTGCGCGGCCATGTCGGCGGGCGCTTCGCTGAAGGTGGTGGCCTTGTCCATGTCGCCTTGTTGCAGGCGCACGCAATGGCCGTCTTTCAGATCAATGGCGGGAATGAGCAGCATGACGGGTCACAGGAAAAGTCAGAGTCTTTGAATGGCGACGGCCATGGAGTCGGCCTCGCGACGGTTTTCGCCAAAAGGAATCGCCACCCACTCAGGCGCAGGCGCGCCGGGCAGCTGGTAGTGGATTTCGAGAAAGGCCCGCTCCACCGTGACGGATGTGGATTTGGAGCGGCTGCCGAAGTTGTAGCCAAAGCCCGCGCTGGAAAACACGGCCATGCTGCCGCCGTGGGTGGTTTGGGTGTGGATTTCGGATTCGCGCTCGACCTTCACACCGATGATTTCGTGCGCGGTGAGAAACAGGCGCTGGTAGTTCGCCGAGCGCGCATTCACGTACAGCACGCCGCGTTGCGTATCCAGCGCCAGCACGCCGGGGTTGGGCGCTTGCCATTGGTGCAGCACGGCGGGCGCAATGCCCAGACTGGGCAAGGCTTCGGTCATGCGCTTCATGCTGGCGCGGTATTGCAGCGCCCGGTAGGGCCGCAGCAGCAGCGCGCCCACCAAGCGGTTGAGGCCCAGAAACACCAAGGCCATGATGACCAGCGTCAGCAAGCCATTGCCCAGGGCCGAGCCAAAACCGTTTTTCCACAAATTGGAAAAGAAAGTCCCCAGCACGGGCAGCATGCACAGCACCAGCAGCCCCAGGCTGACGCTGGCGGCAATCAGCTCGGTTTTGCGCACGGTTTCCGCGGTCTGCTCGTCTCGGCCTTCGTGGCGAGAAAAATCAGGCAGGGCGGCGTTCGCTGCTTCTGACAGGTTGTTCAAGATGGCTCCTCCAGTTGCAAAAAAAGGCGTGGTGGCTCACGGATTCCAGTGCAGGAAATTGCGGTACAGCGCCAGCCCTTGGGTGGCGCTTTTCTCGGGGTGGAACTGGGTGGCGAAGATATTGCCCTGCGCCACGGCGCTGGTGAAGCGCGTGCCGTATGCCGTCTCGCCCACGCTGTGGGCGGCGTTGTGCGGGCGGGCGTAGAAGCTGTGGACGAAGTAGAACCATTCGCCATCGGGCACGCCGGCCCACACGGGGTGCGGGCGGCTTTGGTGCACGCGGTTCCAGCCCATCTGGGGCACTTTGTAGCGGCTGCCGTCGGGGGCGGTCTGGCCTGCGCAGTCGAATTTGACGACTTCGCCGCCGATCAGGCCCAGGCCCGGGGTGCCAGCGGCGGTGCGGCCTTCGGCGCTGTGGTCGAGCAGCATTTGCATGCCGACGCACACGCCAAAGAGCGGCTTGGTGGCGGCGGCTTGCAGCACGGATTCGAGCAGGCCGGATTCGCGCAGCTCGCGCATGCAGTCGGCCATCGCGCCCTGGCCGGGCAGCACGACGCGGTGGGCGTCGCGCACGGCCTGGGGGCTGCTGGTGATGATGGCGTTGACGTGGGTGTCGGTGGTGGCGTGGGTCACGGCCTGCGCCACCGAGCGCAGGTTGCCCATGCCGTAGTCGACCACGGCGACGGTTTGATTGACTACGGTATTCATAGCTGCTTGCGCTTGATGGATAAGCGCTGGAGGCACTTTTTTTACAAAGTGCCTTTGGTCGACGGGATTTGCCCGGCGGCGCGTGCGTCGCGCTCCAGCGCCATGCGCAGGGCGCGGCCAAAGGCTTTGAAGATGGTTTCGGCCTGGTGGTGGGCGTTGCTGCCTTTGAGGTTGTCGATGTGCAGCGTGACCAGCGCGTGGTTGACGAAGCCCTGGAAGAACTCGTGGATGAGCTGGGTGTCGAGCTGGCCGATCATGCCGCTGGTGAAGGGGGCGTTGAGCACCAGGCCGGGGCGGCCCGAGAAGTCGATCACCACGCGGCTGAGGGCTTCGTCCAGCGGCACGTAGCTGTGGCCGTAGCGGGTGATGCCGCGCTTGTCGCCCACCGCCTTGTGCACGGCCTGGCCAAGGGTGATGCCCACGTCTTCGACGGTGTGGTGGCCGTCGATGTGCAGGTCGCCCTGGGCTTGCACGTCGAGGTCGATCAGGCCGTGGCGGGCGATCTGCTCAAGCATGTGGTCGAAAAAGCCGATGCCGGTGGCGAGCTTGGCCGTGCCGCTGCCGTCGAGGTTGAGGGCGACGGTGATGTGCGTTTCGGCCGTGTCGCGCGCGACGCGGGCGGTGCGCGGCTCGTGCGCGCTGGCCAGAGAGATGGGGGTGGTCATAAGGAGGCTTGCAGCGCGGCCAGCATGTGCGCGTTGTCTTGTGCGCTGCCCACCGTGAGGCGCAGGCAACCGGCCAGCGAGGGGTGCATTGTAGAAACGTTCTTGACGAGCACCTTGCGCGCTTTCATGCCCTGGAAGACGCGCTCGGCACCGGCGGCGTCGGCGGCCACGCGCACCAGGATCATGTTGCCTTCGCTGGGGTAGGCGCGCACGCCGGGCAGGTTTTGCAGCGCATCGGCCACGGCGGCGCGCTGGGTGCGGATGTCTTGCGCCTGCGCGGCAAACACGTCGGCGTGTTCGAGCGCGAACAGCGCGCATTCGAGGTTGAGCACGCTGATGTTGTAGGGCGGGCGGGCCTTGTCGATCTGGGCGATGAGGTGCGCGTCGCCCATCAGGTAGCCGATGCGCGCGCCGGCCAGGCCGAACTTGCTGAGGGTGCGCATCACCAGCACATGGCGGTGCTGCCCGGGCGCGGCGCGCACGGCGTCGAGCCAGCTGCGGGCGGCAAAGGGCTGATAGGCCTCGTCCATCACCACCAGGCCGCCGTGCGCGCCCTGGGCGGCGATGACGCGCTCGATCACGCCCGCGTCCCACAGCGTGCCGGTGGGGTTGTTGGGGTGGGCCAGGTAGACGATGGCGGGGCGGTGCGTGTCGATGGCGGCGAGCATGGCCGCTTCATCCAGCTCGAAGTCGGCCGTGAGCGGCACGGTGTGAAAGCCCAGGCCCTGCAGCTGCGCGCTGATGGCGTACATGACGAAGCTGGGCGCGGGCGCGAGGATGGCCGCGCCGGGCTGGTCGCAGGCCACGGCCAGCAGGGTGATGAGCTCGTCCGAGCCATTGCCCAGCATCAGCGCCCAGCCTTCGGGCAGGCCGGCGTGGCTGGCCAGCGCGGCTTTCAGCGCGGGCACTTGCGCGCCGGGGTAGCGGTTGATGGCCGCGCGGCCCAGGCGCTGGCCCAGCGCGGCTTGCAGCGCGGGCGGCAGCGTGTGGGGGTTTTCCATCGCGTCCATCTTCAGCAGGCCGGTGGCGTCTTGCACGGGGTAGGCGTGCATGGCCTGCACGTCGGGGCGGATGCGGGCTAGTGTCGCGTCAAGTTTCAAACGTCGGATGGCCGTGCCGTCATCGGCGCTCGTGGCAAGGCGCTGATCGCCGCCAATACTGTCGGTATTGGCAAGAGCAGCAACGCCGCCACGCACGCCCGGGGCGGTGCGGACACCGACATTTGAGGCTTGACGCGACACTGGGGGGTTGGCAGGTTCAGTCATCGGTGGCTTGGGGCAATGCGTCGGGCGCGACGAGAAAGGGATTGATGACCTGCACCGCATCAAAGCGCTGCTGGTGTTGCATGTCTTCGCTCAGCAAGTAGTGGCAGCCCTGCTGCTGGGCCGACGAGACGATGAGCGCGTCCCAGTAGCTGAGGGCATGGCGGTCTTGCAGCGCCCAGGCACCGTCGATGGTGTAGGTGTCGAGGTGCGGCGGCTGCCACTGGCGCAGGTTGCGCACCTGGGTGCGCGCCTGCTGCACGGGCA
>JAUNTQ010000228.1 GCA_030538605.1 Pseudomonadota bacterium | reverse complement strand
AACGCCTCGTCCATCAGCAGCACCGGCGTGTCCACCGCCAGCGCGCGGGCCAGGCCCACGCGCTGCTTCATGCCGCCAGACAGCTCGTCGGGGTAGCGCGCTTCGACCTGGGGCAAATCGACCTCGGCCAGCCAGTGGCGCGCGGCTTCGTGCGCCTGGGCGGCGGGGGTGCCGCGCACGCGAAGGCCGTAGCACACGTTTTGCAGCACCGTCAGGTGCGGCAGCAGGCCGAAGTGCTGAAACACCATGCTCACCCGGTGCTGGCGAAAGTGCCGCAGCGCCGCGTTGTCCAGCTGATTGACCACCGTGTCGCCCACGCACACGCGGCCCTGGCTGGGTGTGATGAGGCCGTTGATGTGCCGCACCAGCGTGGACTTGCCCGAGCCCGACAGGCCCATCACGCAGAACAGCCCGCCGCTGGGGATGTGCAGGCTGAGCTGGTTCAGCCCCACGCTGGCACCGGCCTGCGCGCGCAGCGTGGCGGCGTCGGCCCCGGCGTGCAGCAGGGCCAGCGCGGCTTGCTCGTCCTTGCCGCCGTAGAGGGTGGAGACGTGTTCGAAGCGGATGTCGGCCATCGGCTCAGGTGCCATCCAGCTCGGGGTAGTGGCGGAAGATGCCGTCGCCATAGGGCAGGCGCCGCGCGCTGCCGAAATAGGCTTGCAGCGCGGGCAGCGCCGCCACGCGGCGGTGCAGGCCCATCACCAGCGGGTGGCTTGGCGCCAGCGTGCGCATGCGCTCGGGAAAGGCGTGGCACAGGCCGTCGACCAGTTGAAACAGCGACAGGTCGGCATAGCTCCATTGCGGCCCGGCCAGCCATTGGCCCTGGCTTTGCAGCACCCGCTCGAAATAGCCCAGATAGGCGGGCAGGCGTTCGTTGCGAAAGCTCTGCGCGCGGGCCAGGGCGGGTGCTTTCTGGTCTTCGTAGTACGCATTCATCGAGAGGGGGTGGTGGGTGTCGTGCGCCTCGGCCACCACGTCGGCCACGGTCAATTGCAGTTGGTTCACCCACAGCCGCCCGCTGGTCGTGGCCGGGGCCAGGCCATGTTTTTCGCCCAGAAACAGCAGGATGTTGGCGGTCTGCGCAATGGTCATCCGGCCTGCCACCAGATAGGGCGGCGCATAGGGCGGGTGCGGGCGCTCGGCCTGCAAGTCGGCGGGCAGGTCGGCCCCCGGCTGGCGGGCGCAGTCCTGATAGGCGATGCCGCCGGCCTCCAGCGCCAGCCGCACGAATTCACCACGGCCAGGCAGGCCGTCCCAATACCAGAGTTGATAGCTCACGTCGTTGTCTCCTCGATCAATGCCCGCCGCGTGCGCTGCGAGCGCCCATACGCCTGCGTGATGCGGTCGATCACCATCGCCAGGATGACGATGGCCACGCCCGCTTCCAGGCCCGCGCCGATGTTCAGCGTCTGGATGGCGGCCAGCACGCGCTCGCCCAGGCCGCGCGCGCCGATCATCGACGCCAGCACCACCATCGACAGCGACATCATCACCGCCTGGTTGACGCCCGCCATCATGGTGGGCCGCGCCAGCGGCAGCATGACCCAGCGCAGCATCTGCCAGCGGCTGCTGCCGAAAGAGCGCGCGGCCTCCACCACGTGCGCATCCACCTCGCGAATGCCCAGCGCCGTCAGCCGGATCAGCGGCGCCACCGCATACACCAGCGTGGCAAACAGCGCCGGCACCTTGCCCAGGCCAAACAGCATCAGCACCGGAATCAGGTAGACAAAGCTGGGCATGGTCTGCATCACGTCCAGCAGGGGTTTGAGCAGCTTGTCCAGCCGCGGCTGATACGCCGCCGC
>JAUNTQ010000079.1 GCA_030538605.1 Pseudomonadota bacterium | reverse complement strand
CGTCTGCCCGACGCCACCGCTGCCGACGCACTGTGGCAGCGCCTGCACGCCCACGCGTTTGAAGACGCAGACCATGCCCGCACGCTCTGCGCCCGCATGGCCCAGGCCAACGGCTGGCCGCCCGCGCATGCGCAGCGCGTGCTGCACGAGTACCGGCGCTTTCTCTGGCTGGCCGTGCGGCTGAACGGGCAGGTGTGCCCGAGCGACGCGGTGGACGAGGCCTGGCACGCGCATCTGCTGGACAGCCGCGCCTACTTCGGCGACTTCTGCCCGCGCGTGCTGGGGCGTGCGCTGCACCACTTTCCCAGCCGTGGCAGTGCAGACGAAGGGGCGCGCCACCAGCGCTGCTATGCCGACACGCTGGCCGCCTACGAAGCGGCCTTTGGCCAGCCGCCGCCGCCCGACATCTGGCCCGCGCCCGCCGCACGCTTTGCCACGCGCCACCAGCGCGTGGACTTGCACAGCCACTGGGTGTGGCGCAAGCCGCGCTGGGCGCGCGGCTTTTCCGTCACGCGCGGGCTGCGCGGCGCGCCGCTTGCGCCCGGCGCGCTGCCTGTCGCCCGCGTGCTGGCCGTCGCCCTGCTGGTGCCGGCGCTCATCGTCAGCGGCTGCGTGCCGGGCGTGACCGTGCTGCCGGGCGTCAGCGGGCCGCACTTCGTGCTGGCTTATCTGGCGGCGCTGCTGGTGCTGGTGGCCTGGGGCGCGGCGCGCCTCATGTACCCGCCGCGCGCGTCATGGGCGACGCCCGCCCACATGCACGGCCTGGGTGCGGTGGAGATAGCTTATCTGGCCGCTGGTGCCGACCGCGCCGTGGCCACGGCGATGGCGCAGACCATGCAGCGCGAGCGTTGGCTGAGCACGCCCAGCGCCGCCCTTGGCACACGCGTGCCGCCGCCGCACGCGCTGGCGCAAGCCTTGCAGGCGCAGGGCGCCGCCCACACGCTGCCGGCGCAAGCGGCCGAAAGCGTTGGCACGGCGCTGGACACGCTGCACGCGCAGCTGCACGCGCGCGGCCTGCTGCGCGGCGCGTCGCGCCAGCGGCGTGCGCACAGCGGGGGCGCTTGGGCCTTGCGCGCCGCCTGGGTGGTGCTGTGGGTGGTGGGCGGGCTGCGCGTGCTGCACGGCTGGCAGCGCGGCTTGCCGGTGGGCCATTTGCTGCTGCTGGGCATTGTTTCGCTGGTGGTGGGGGCCGTGTTCTGGTGGCGCTTGCCCCAGCGCCTGACCCGCGCAGGCCAGGAAGCCGTGCGCCGCGCCCGGCTGGGCCTGCGCCGCCGCAAAGACCTGAGCCGCCTCGACCCGCTCATGCCCCTGGGCCTGGCCCTGCTGGGCACCGCCGCGCTGGCCGATGACATGCTTCCGCTCAAGCAGGCCATGGCCCGGCGCGACAGCGCCGGTGGCAGCGGCTGCGGGGGCACCGCAGGCACCGCAGGCAGTGACGGTGGCGGCAGCGGAGGGTGCAGCGGCAGCGCGGGATGCGGTGGCTGTGGTGGGGGAGATTGAGGCGTGTTCTAGCCAGATCCAGTAATCATCCAACGCCGTTCGTCCTGAGTTTGTCGAAGGACTTGGCGGGTGGTGGAACAGGCTTCGACAAGCTTAGCCCGAACGGACGGTGGGCTGTCGGGTGATTCATGGCATCAACCGTAGAAACAAAAAAAGGAGCTGCTTGCGTAAGTTTTAAAGCATTTTCAGACTGTTTTATATCTGAAATCGTTTTAAACCGTACGCAAGCAGCTCCTCTTTTATTCTGACGAGCGCTTCTTGCAAGGCCGTCGCAACGGCCTTGAGGTCGCCGGGGTCAGCTGGTCAGGCTGGCTGGCTCGCTTTTGGCAGAAGCGGGGGCGGGGGTGCTGGCGGCGGCCTTGGGCTTGCTGTTCGCGGGGGCCGTGCCGAAGGTGATGTCGCCCGAAAGCTGGCCGCCTTCTTCGATCACGATCTTGCCGTAGCGGATGGTGCCGGTGACCTTGCCGGTGGAGAAGATCACCAGCTTTTCGCGCACGGTGAGGGTGCCGTCGAAGGTGCCGCGCACTTCGGCGATGTCGATCTCGGCCGAGCCCTTGAAGGCGCCCGCCTCGGCGATCTGGATGACGCGCGAATCCATCGTGGCTTCCACCGTGCCCTCGACCACGAGCGTGTCGCAGTCGGTGATTTCCACGCCCTTGAGCTTGATGTTGGGGCCGACGGTGAGCTTGGCACCGCTGTCGGCACCGGCACCGGCAACGGGCGCGGCAGCAGCGTTGCCGAAGGGCTGCATGCTGGGGGCCGGCGCGGGCGAGGCGGCGGCCAGGCCGGCGCCAAGTGCGCCGGTGGGGCGCGCGGGGGTGGGTTCGCTCTCGCGTTTGCCGAAAAACGGTCCTTGAAGTGCCATGCGTATCTCCTGGTGACAAGCGGGCAATCCTAACGGCGCACCGGCGGCGCACCGGACATTTCGCACAAACAAGTGGAAAGAAACGTAACGAAAGCAGCTGCGCGCGTTGACGGCGCGGGGCGATGCGTGTCAGGCGGCAGGCACGGTGGCGCACACGCGCAGCACTTCTTCGCCGTAGCGCTCCAGCTTGGTCGCGCCGATGCCGCTGATGTCCTGCAGCTCGTCTGAGGTGCGCGGCGCGCGCGCGGCGATGGCGCTGAGGGTGGCGTCGTGGAAGATGACGTAGGCGGGCAGGTTGTGCTCGCGCGCGACTTCGGCGCGCCAGCTTTTCAGGGCGGCAAAGCGCGCCTGCGCGGCGCTGTCGAGCTCGGCGGGGGCAGCGGCGGCGGCTTTGGCGCTGCCGCGTTCGGCACGGCCCTTGCGGGGGGCGCGGCCGCTGGCGGCGGTGCGGCTGTCTGCGCGGCTTCCGGCGCGGGTGTCTGCACGCAGGTGCACGGACTGCTCGCCTTTGAGGATGGGGCGGGCGGCGTCCAGCAGCACGAGGGTGTTGTAGGCCTCGGCATCGACGTGCAGCGCGCCTGCGGCGATGAGCTGGCGCAGCACGCTGCGCAGCTGCGGCTCGGTGTAGCTGGCACCCACGCCGAAGGTGGGCAGGCGCTCGTGGCCGAACTGGGCCACCTTGTCGGTGTGCTTGCCGCGCACGATGTCCATGATGTGCCCCGCGCCAAAGCCGATGCCGGTGGCGGCGCGCGCGCGGTAGATGGCCGACAGCAGCTTGCGCGCAGCGTCGGTGGCGTCCCACAGCGCGGGCGGGGTGAGGCAGTTGTCGCAGGTGCCGCAATACGGGTGGTGCGGCGCGTCGCCATCGGCAGGCGGGCGCGAAGCCATTTGCTCGCCAAAGTAGGCCAGCAGCCGCGCGCGGCGGCAGTCGGTGGCTTCGGCCAGCGCCAGCAGGGCGTCGAGCTTGGTGCGCATGACTTGCTTGAAGGCTTCTTCGGCCGGGCTTTCGTCGATCATGCGGCGCTGGTTGACCACGTCTTGCAGGCCGTAGGCCATCCACGCTTCAGAGGGCTGGCCATCGCGCCCGGCGCGGCCCGTTTCCTGGTAATAGCCTTCGATGTTCTTGGGCATGTCCACGTGGGCGACAAAGCGCACGTCGGGCTTGTCGATGCCCATGCCGAAGGCGATGGTGGCCGTCATGACCACGCCTTCTTCGCGCAGAAAACGGTCCTGGTTGGCCTGCCGCTCGGCGGCGGGCAGGCCCGCGTGGTAGGGCAGCGCGTCGATGCCTTGCTCGCACAGGGTTTGCGCCAGCTCTTCGACGCGCTTGCGCGACTGGCAGTAAACGATGCCGGCTTCGCCCTCGTGGCCTTCGATGAACTTCAGCAGCTGGCGCTTGGCGTCTTTTTTCTCGACCACGGTGTAGCGGATGTTGGGGCGGTCGAAGCTGCTGACGAAAAGGCGCGCGTCTTGCAGGTGCAGGCGCTCGATGATGTCGGCGCGGGTGACGTCGTCGGCGGTGGCCGTCAGCGCAATGCGCGGCACGCTGGGCCAGCGCTCGTGCAGCACGGTGAGGTGGCGGTATTCGGGCCGGAAGTCGTGCCCCCACTGGCTCACGCAGTGCGCCTCGTCGATGGCGAACAGGCTCAAGGCACCGTGCGCGTGCAGCGTGTCCAGCAGGCCCAGAAAGCGCGGTGTGCCCACGCGCTCGGGCGCGGCGTAGAGCAAGGTCAGCTCGCCAGCCAGCAGTTGCTGCTCGATGTGCTGGGTGGCGTCGTAGTCGAGCGTGGAGTTGAGAAAGGCCGCGCGCACGCCCACTTCCTTGAGCGCGCCCACCTGGTCGTGCATGAGCGCGATCAGCGGCGAGATCACCAGCGTCACCCCGCGCCCGGCGCGCTGCCGCGCGATGGCGGGCACCTGGTAGCACAGGCTTTTGCCCCCGCCCGTGGGCATGAGCACCAGCGCGTCGCCGTCTGCACAAACGTGGTCCACGATGGCCTGCTGCTGGCCGCGAAAGGCGTCGTAGCCGAACACCTCGCGCAAGATGGCGTGGGGCTGGGCGCTGGCGGCGGCGGGGGCGGTGTCGGGTGTCAAGGGCACGGTGGGCAGGCAGGGCAGGAAGGCTCCGATTGTCGCCAAGCGGCGCATCACTATCATTCGCGGCTTGGCGCGCCGGGTGACGAGGCACGGGTGTTGCGGGTTAGCCCTGTATAGACAGTAGCCCGTGCGCGTTACCCTGCGGTGCCGAAAAAACGCGGCCTTGGCATGCACCATGCTTGCCCGCCCACGTCGCCTGCCGGGTGTGCCACGCCCGGCTTTCATTGTGATGTCCTGATCTTTCACGGAGTGAGCCATGCGCCTGCCAAAACCCCAACGCCTTCTTGCCGCCGCCGCCCTTGCCCTTGCCGCTGTGGGCACGGCGCACGCGCAAGACACCAAAATCGTGCTGGGCATGTCCGGCTGGACGGGCTTTGCCCCGCTCACCCTGGCCGACCGCGCGGGCATCTTCAAGAAGAACGGCCTGCATGTCGAGCTGCGCATGATTCCGCAAAAAGACCGCCACCTGGCGCTGGCCTCGGGTGCCATCCAGTGCGCGGCCACCACGGTGGAAACGCACGTGGCCTGGAACGCCAACGGCGTGCCCATCACGCAGATCTTCCAGCTCGACAAGTCCTACGGCGCTGACGGCATTGCGGTGCGCAACGACGTGAACAGCTTTGCCGACCTGAAGGGCAAGAGCATCGCCGTCAGCGCGCCAGGCACCGCGCCCTACTTCGGTCTGGCCTGGATGCTGGCCAAGAACGGCATGGGCATGAAGGACGTGAAGATCGTCTCGCTGGAGCCGCAGCCCGCCGCGCAAGCCTTCGTGGTGGGCCGCAACGATGCGGCCATGACGTACGAGCCGTATCTGTCCACCATCCGCGAGAACCCGCAGGCGGGCAAGATCCTGGCCACCACGCTCGACTACCCCATGGTGCTGGATACCGTGGGCTGCGATCCCAAATGGCTCAAGGCCAACCCCAAGGCCGCTGCCGCGCTCACCAGGAGCTATTTCGACGCGCTCGACATGATCCAGGCCGAGCCCGCCAAGTCGCACGAGATCATGGGCGGCGCGGTCAAGCAATCGGCCGAGCAGTTCGCCAAGTCGGCCAGCTTCTTGCGCTGGCAAGACCGCGAGGCCAACCAGAAGTTCTTCGCCGGCGAGATTCAGGACTTCATGAAACAGGCCGCCGCCATCTTGCTGGAGGCGGGCGTCATCCGCAAAGCGCCGGAAGACTTCAGCGCCATGATCGACACGCAGTTCATCAAGTGAAGCGCGGGGCTACGCACCTTGAAACCCCTTGAACGCAAAAGTCGCCAAGGTGGCGCAAAACACGCAGAAAAAAGCAAACCCCTTTCTGCGGCTTTTGCGAAGCCTTTGCGCTCTTTGCGTTCAACGGTTTTCTGAATGCATATGCCATTCAGCGCCCACAACGTAAGCGCAAGCAGCTATTGTTTTTAAATTCGACGATCCGCCCGTGCGCCCTTTAGAACCCGTCTCGCCCGCCGCCCGCGTTGCGCTGGGCATCGCCTTCTTCGTGCTGTTCTTTGCCGTCTGGGCGTTCTTCACGCTGGGCGGTTATGTCTCGCCCACCTTCCTGGCCAGCCCCGTGACGATGGTGCGCGAGGGCATGGCGCTGTTCACGCAATACAACTTCCTGCACGACATCGGCATGACCGTGTGGCGCGTGGTGGGCGGCTTTCTGATGGCCGCGGCCATCGGCGTGCCGCTGGGCATCGTGATGGGCGCGTACAAGCCCATCGAGGCGTTTCTGGAGCCTTTCGTCAGCTTTTGCCGCTATCTGCCTGCATCGGCCTTCATTCCGCTGCTGATCTTGTGGGCCGGCATTGGCGAGCTGCAAAAGCTGCTGGTCATCTTCATCGGCTCGTTCTTCCAGATCGTGCTGATGGTGGCCGTCACCGTGGCCGGCGCGCGCAAGGATCTGGTCGAAGCCGCCTACACGCTGGGCGCCAGCGGCAACGGCGTGGTGCGGCGCGTGCTGATCCCCGGCGCGGCGCCGCAGATCGCCGAAATCCTGCGGCTGGTGCTGGGCTGGGCGTGGACGTACATCATCGTGGCCGAGCTGATTGGCGCCTCCAGCGGCATCGGCCACATGATCGTGGACAGCCAGGCGCTGCTCAACACCGGGCAGATCATCTTCGGCATCATCACCATTGGCTGCATCGGGCTGGTGTCGGACTTCGCTTTCAAGGCGGCGAACCGGCGCTTGTTTGCCTGGGCGTCGCTTTGAACTGCCGCAACAGCCTCATGCCAAGGACGCAAAGATTGCGCAGAGGACGCAAAAGAACAGCCAAAAAGGGGGCGTTCTCCGGGTTCTTTGCGTTCGCGTGCTGCTTTTAATGACACTTGAAATATAGGAGCTGTTTGCGTAAGGTTTAAAGCATTTTTAGTATGTTTTGTATGTGAAATCGTTTTAAAACGTGCGCAAGCAGCTCACTTTTTGTAGAACATGACCCACGCCACTGCCCAGCTTGCCGTTCGCGGCGTCACGCGCGTGTTTGCGGGCCAGCGCGGCAAGCCGCCCACGCAGGCCTTGCAGCCCATCAGCCTGGACGTGCGCGAGAACGACTTCGTCACCATCCTCGGCCCCTCGGGCTGCGGCAAATCCACCCTGCTGCGCATCGTGGCGGGGCTGGACTTTCCCACGACTGGCAGCGTCACGCTGGAGGGCGCGCCCATCACCGGCCCCGGTGCCGACCGGGGCATGGTGTTCCAGAGCTACACCCTTTTCCCCTGGCTCACCGTGGAGCAGAACATCCGCTTCGGCCTGCGCGAGCGCGGTGCCAGCGCCGCCGTGCAGAAAGAGCGCAGCGACTTCTTCATCGCCAAAGTCGGCCTGCGCGGCTTCGAGCAGCACTACCCCAAGCAGCTCTCCGGCGGCATGCAGCAGCGCACCGCCATTGCCCGCGCGCTGGCGGGCGACCCCAAGATACTGCTGCTCGACGAGCCTTTTGGCGCACTCGACAACCAGACCCGCGTGCTCATGCAAGAGCTGCTGCTGGGCATCTGGGAGCAGGCGCAGAAAACCGTGCTCTTCGTCACCCACGACATCGACGAAGCCATCTTCATGGCCAGCCGCGTGGCCGTGTTCAGCGCGCGCCCCGGGCGCATCAAGAGCGAAATCGCGGTGGACTTCCCCCACCCGCGCCACTACACGCTGAAAACCACGCCCGAGTTCATGGCGCTCAAGGCGCGCCTGACCGAAGAAATCCGCGCCGAAAGCATGGCGGCGGCGACGCATTGAGGGCATCCTGAACAGCCTCATGCCAAGGACGCAAAGGATTCGCAAAGGACGCAAAAATTGTCTGAAAAAATGCTGACGACTTGAAGCATTCGTCATTCCCGCGCAGGCGGGAATCCAGTGTCTATGCCTGCCCTGCTGCTGGATTCCCGCCTGCGCGGGAATGACAGTGCTGGCAGGTTTGATGGCTTTCTGCCTGCTCTGCGCCCGGTATTTTTCTCCTCCATCCACCCATGCCCGCCCACTACGCCCGCGTCAAACAGCACCTGCTGACCGGCATGGCCAGCGGGCGCTGGGCGGAGGGCGACCGGCTGCCGTCCGAGCATGAGCTGGTGGCCGAGTTTGGCCTCTCGCGCATGACCGTCAACCGTGCGCTGCGCGAACTGGTGGCTGAGGGCCACGTCAGGCGCGTGGCCGGTGTGGGCAGCTTCGTGGCCGAGAAAAAGCCGCAGTCCACCTTGTTGCGCATCGCCAGCATTGCCAGCGACATCCGCGCGCGCGGCCACACGCACCAGTGCGACATGCACACCGCTGAAGGCACCGCCCTCACGCCCGAAGCTGCCCAGGCGCTGGGCCTGCCCGTCGGCGCGCGCGGCTTTCACACCCTGTGCCTGCACCGCGAAAACGGCGTGCCCGTGCAACTCGAAGATCGCTGGGTCAACCCGCGCTGCGCGCCGCAGTTTCTGGGGCAAGACTTCGCGCGTACCACGCCGGGCGACTACCTCATGCAATCGGTGCCGTATGACGAGATCGAGCACCTCGTCGATGCCGTGCTGCCCACGCCCGCGCAAGCGCAGCTGCTCGCCATGCCCGAAGGCGAGCCGTGCCTCTTGCTCACCCGCCGCACCTTCAGCGCCGGCCAGGCCGTCACCTGGGTGCGCTGCTGGCACCCCGCCATCCGCTACCGCCTGGGCAGCCGCTTCGCCCGCGTCGAGAGCTGAGGACGCGGCTGCGCGCGCATGCGCAGCGCTTATGCTTTGCCCTGTCGCTGATTCACCCCCCCACCCAAGGAGACGCCCCATGACCCTCAAGCTCTACTACGCGCCCGGCGCCTGCTCGTTCGTGCCCCACACCATGCTGGAGCTGGCCGGTGCCACCTTCGAGTCGGTGGCCATCAAGCTGCACAAGGGCGAGCACAAAAGCCCCGACTACCTGGCCCTGAACCCGCGCGGGCAGGTGCCCGTGCTGGCCGACGAAGGCGAGGTCATCACCCAGATCATGGCCATCATTGCCTACATCGACGCCAAGTTCCCCGAAAGCGCCTTCATCCCCAAAGAGCCGCTGGCGCGCGCGCGCTTCGTCGAGATGCTGGCCTGGATGAACAACACCGTTCACCCCACGTTCACGCACTTTTTCATGCCCGGCAAGTTCACCGGCGATGAAGCCGCGCAGGTCGCCCTCAAGGCCGAGGCCGCGGCGCAATACCGCCAGCGCATGGACGAGCTGCAAGCCATGGTGAAAAAGGCCCACGCCGAAGGCCGCGACTGGCTGGGCGGCGTGCACTGCGGCCCGCTCGACACCTATGCGCTCACGCTGCTGCGCTGGGGCACCATCGCCGGCCTCAACCCCGAAGACTGGCCCGAGCTGTGGGCCCACGTGCAGCGCACCGCCCAGGTGCCCGCCGTGGCCCGCGCCATCGAGCGCGAGAAGCTTCAGTTGAGCTTCTACAAGCCTGCTTGACATATCGGACGGCGCAGCAGGCCTGTACGACATTGGTCGGGGCGTGGCGAGAGAGGTGTTGGGATATGCGGGCTGCGCTGTGGACTGCGCAGCCCTTTGGCTTCTAGGCGCCGGTCAGTCGACCTTGGCGCCGGTTTCCTTGATCACGCGGGCCCAGCGCTCACCTTCCGCACGCATGTAGTCCACATACTGCTTCTGTGTGCCGCCCAGCATGATGGAGCCCTGGCCTTCAAGGCGTTCGATCAGCTCCTTGTTCTTGATCGACTCCTGCAACGCGGCAGATACCTTGGTCACGATCTCTGGGGGCGTGCCCTTGGGCACACATCAGGCCCTGCCAGGCGCCCATGTCCATGGTCGTCTTGCCCGTGGCTTCGCGCAGGGTCGGAACTTGCGGCAGCAATGCGACGCGCTTGTCGTGGGAGACCGCGAGTGCGCGCAGCCCACCGCTCTTGATGTGCGGCATGGCTTCATTGATCGGCAGGAACATGAACTGCGTCGAGCCGCCGAGCAGATCGGTCACGGCCGGTGCACTGCCCTTGTAGGCGATGTGCGTCGCTTCGATTCCCATTTCCTTGGTGAAGAGCGCACCGCCCAGGTGCAGCAGCGCCCAGGTGCCCGACGAGCCGTAGTTCATCTGGCTCTTCTGTGCCTTGGCCCAGGTGGCGAACTCGGCAACGGTGGCTGCCGGCACGTTCTTGTTCACGACGAGCACGAGCGGAATGGTTGCCGTCAGCGACACCGGCACGAAGTCCGAGTGCGGATCAAAGCCAGGCGATGCATAGAGCGAAGGTGCCAAGACCACCGCCGACGTTGCATAGAAGAAGGTGTAGCCATCGGGCGCAGCCCGCTTCGCCTCGACAGCGCCCAGATTGCCGCCAGCACCGCCCTTGTTGCCCACGACGATGGTGGCACCGAGGTCTTTCGACAGCTGCGCACCGACTCCACGCGCATTGATGTCTGCAGAGCCGCCTGCGGCAAAAGCAACGATCATCCGAACGGGCTTGGAGGGGTAGGCGTCTTCACTCCAGGTTGGCGCCGTCAGGGCCGCGAACGCGGCGAACGAAGCGATGAGTTTGCTGAGAGTGCGCATGTCTATGTCTCCTTATTTATGAAATGGGGTGATGCGTCAAACCAGATTGAAGCGCTTGAGCGTGTCGCCCAAGTTCAGCAACGAAACGGTGTTGGTGGTGCCGGCCTCGATGGCCTTGCGCTGCTGGGCTTCTTTCTCTTCGCGGGCAAGACTCGCGGCGATCGCGCTGTCCACATCACCCTGGGCGACGACACATAGGCCATCGCGGTCACCGACGATGATGTCGCCGGGGTGAATGACGACATTTCCGATGCAGACCGGGACATTCACCTTGCCGGGCTGGTTCTTGCCCGTACCCTTGATCGACAAACCACGGCAGAACACCGGAAAGCCCAAGTCGATGATCAAGTTGGCGTCGCGCACGCAACCGTTGATGACCAGGCCTGCGATGCCGAGCTTCATCGCCTGGATGGTCAACACATCGCCCCATGGCCCGGCTTCCATGAAGCCCTTCGCATCGACGACGAGCACATCGCCAGGCTTGGCCTGGAGCACTGCGTAGTGAAGGATCAGGTTGTCGCCCGGCTGCACATCGACAGTCAGTGCCGGCCCGGCCAGGCGCGAGGTGGGGTCGATCGGCTTCATGCCGCTGTCGAGCGCGCCCTTGGCTCCCTGGGCTTCGTACACGGTAGCGGCGCCGAGGTCGCGCAGCTGTTTGATCTTGTCAGGTGAAGTCATGATGGGCTGTGGCTAAGCGGTGGAGATCAGCGCTGCTCATCCGAGGCGAGCAACCATTGGAGGGCCTGGTCGATGTTGGGTTCAGCGACCGGGAGCGGGCTGCGTTCGAGCTTTGCGGCCGTGCTGAGGAAGCGTTGCTCAACACCTGGAAGCACCTGGGATGGCAGCCCTTGAGAGGTCAGTTCCTGCTGCGCGTCATGCACCTCATGGGCGCGGCGCTTGGCATGGATGACATGCGTGCGCACCAGCATGTCGATGAAGCTGCGCAGTGGTGTCTGGTCGATGTCGCTCAGTTGCTCGTACAGCTTTTCGCGCACCCCCTGCTTCTCGGCGCTGGTGAGCAGTTCCACCGCCAGCGCTTCCATGCCCTTGGTGAAAACGCTGCGCAGAATTTTCAGCGAGATGGCGTCGCCAGCCTTCCCCTGGTCGATGACCTGGACGCGGCCGCCCACGTCGGCGAGGAGGGCACTCAACTCGTCCGCGCCATCGCCAGCGGCCAGAAGTGGCGTGCGAATCCGGTTCAGCGAGATGGCACCCATGATGGCGGTATCCACGTAGCGAACGCCTTGTTGCGCCGCATGCTCCGCAGCCTGTCGCTTGAGTGCAGGGCTTGCCGTCGTGAGGTCAGCCAGTCCAGCGCCTCGCTTCATGTGCTGCGCTGCCTTTTCGGTGACAGCAAGGGCTACCGCACCTGTCACGCAGGACAGCACCCAATCCGCATTGGCCAGCCAGCTATCGGGCTGGGCATGCACTGGAAGCCGCCATGCGTCCGCCAACTCTTGGGCTGCCGCCGACGGCCTTGCCTCGCACAAGCTCAGTTCGATACCGTGTGCATGCAATGGCTGTGCATAGCAGCGGCCAACCTCTCCAAGTCCAATGATCGCAACCTTCATGCTATCTCCTTCAACACCGAAATAGTACAAACAAAATACAAATAACTCAACATATCCCAGGGAATACACCTATAAAAGCGCAATTCTGTACATATCAAGTACAAACAAAGACTTCCAGCAAATACCGCAAACAGGCAGATAAACTCCCCGGCAAACACAACAGCGATCGCGATCTGATGCAAAGAGGCAGTGAAAAGGCTTATGAAATCCTGCGTCAGCGCCTGGTCGGTGGGCACTACACGCCGGGAACCCAGCTCAAGGAGGAACCGCTCGCGCGGGAGTTCGGAATCAGCCGCACGCCCGTGCGCGCTGCGCTCAAGCGACTGGTCGAAGATGGGCTCGCCACCTCCGATGCGGGTCAGGGCATCCATGTCGCCCAGTGGAGCGATTGGGACATCGAGGAGACGTTCCAACTGCGCATGATGCTGGAGCCCTACGCCACTTACCTGGCCGCAGAGCGCGGCAGCATCGAGTTACTGAGCCGGCTGAAAGCCAGCAACCAAGCGATGGCTGCGGCCATCGAGGCGGGAGGCTACGACGCCATAGCGCGCATCCAGGAGGCGAACAAGGCGTTCCACCACGCACTGCTGGATCATGCTGGCTCGCCGCGCCTGCGAACCATCCTCGACACGATGATCGACATGCCCATCATCGTGCGCTCGTTCTACCTTTACACGCCGGAAGAACTTCTGCAAAGCCTGCATCACCATCAGGATTTGACCTTGGCCGCGGAGGCCCGGGATGGCGAACTGGCGCGCCAGGTCATGCAATTGCATCTGCGTATGTCCTATCACCGATTCATGCGGCACCGGGGTGAGTACAAGCCCCATGGCTGATGCTGTGGAGAGCGGCGAGCAGTGCCGGACAGAAAAGCTGGAATGCACTGGGGCTGTACGCAACGACCAAGCCGGATGGAACACCCGCAGGTTGTCTGTTTGTCGTTGAACGTCAGTTCATGGCCAACGAATTCCATGCTTTGAATGACGGCTGAAAGCCATTGGCCGCCGATCGTGAGGTTCGCATAAAGGGCAGCAGCCAGTCTGTAAGTGACCAACACTGCAAGCGGTGGCACTTTGACAGCGCCTTCAAGCTGTAAGTGGCCAAGATGGTGCAGAACAAGAGATCAGCGTGAGCCAGGTCTGCCAGGACATGAATCTGGTAGACAGCGCCGTGCGTCGCTGGGTGCAGCAATATGACGACGAACTGGCGGGCAAGCCCGGCATGGGCCGGCCATTGACGCCCGAGCAGCAGCGCATCCGGCAGCTCGAAGCGCAGGTGCGGCAACTCCAATCGGACAACGCACTGCTAAAAAAAGCATCGGCCTTGTTCGCCCGGGAGATCAAATGATGCGTGAGCTGATGAACGCATCAGGCAACAAGGCAGGCATGACACAACTCAGCCGCACATTTGGCCTCAGCCGCAGTGGCCTGTACCAGGCCCGCCAGCGGCTGGGCGTACCTGGCTGTCGTCATCGAGGCGTACTCACGCAAAGTCATCGGCTGGGCCATGGCCAGGCGCATGCCCGTCAGCTTGGTGTGCGACGCCTTGGCGCTGGCCCTGAGCAGCCGCCAGTCATTGCCCGGGGTGGTGATGCATACCGACCTGGGCAGTCAGCACGCCAGTGGCGAGCACCGCGAACTGTTGCAGGCGCACGCGATGGTGCAAAGCATGAGCCGCAAGGGCAACTGCTGGGACAACGCGGTGACCGAGCGATTCTTCCTGAGTCTGAAGATGGAGCGCGTGTGGCAGAAACAGTACGCGAACCTGGCCGAGGCACAGCAAGATGTGACGGACTACATCGTCAACTTCTACAACGCCCAGCGCCTGCATTCAGCCTTGGGCTTGTCACACGCCAAACGAGTTCGAGGCGATGGCTTCAGACAACACTCAGTGATTCAACACAAAACCCTATCGGGGTGTACGGAAATACTTCATCAGGATGCTTCGCTCGGCTCCGGTTTTGCTCCCTCTCCCTGAAGGGATGTATAGCCCGGACACATGGTGGACACCTGTTCGCAGACATGGTGGACACATTCA
>JAUNTQ010000227.1 GCA_030538605.1 Pseudomonadota bacterium | reverse complement strand
TGGGCCTGCTGGGCCAGGGCGGGGGCGAAGGCCAGCGTGCAGGCCAGCGCGGCGATGGTGTGGCGAAAGCTCATGGTGGTTTCAGTCTCCGGGGTTAAGAAAACAGGGGTGAGCACATGGCCTTGTGGTGGTCAGCGGCAGTGGGGTATTGCCAAGAGCCAGAAGGTCGCGGAGCAGACCATTCGGGGGGTGCCGTGGCCGGGCTTGTACCGGCCACTGGCACCGTCCCCCTGGGGGGAAGGCGCCGCAGGCGACTCAGGGGGGGTGTCATCACGGCTTGATGTAGTCCGACACCGGCACCCAGCGCCCGTTCTGGATTTGTGACAGGCGCGAGGTGGTGCTGCCGATGCGCTTTTGCGCGGTGAAGTTGACGGGCGGGCTGCCAAAGATGTCGCTGGGCGCGCTGAAGGTGTCCATGGCGGCGATGAAGCGGTCGGTGGTGAGTTGGGGGCCGGCTTTTTCGGCGCCTTTGACGAAGAGGTCGATCACCGCATAGCCATAGGCGGAGAACACCGCGGGCTCTTCCTTGAACTGCGCCTGGTATTTGCCGGCCCATTCGCGCAGCGCGGGCGAGGCGTCGTCCACGTAGGGGTTTTGCACCGTCATGGTGGCGTACAGGCCGTCCATGGGCTTGCCGCCCAGCTTGTGGATGAGGTCGCTGTAGGCGGCCGCAGAACCGAGGAAGGTGGGGGCAAAGCCGATCTTGCGCGCCTCGGCGATGGTGCCGATGGTCTCGCGGATGATGGTGCCCAGTACCACCAGGTCGCACCCGGCAGCGCGCATGCGCGCCACTTGCGAGGAGAAGTCGGTGGCGCCGCGCTTGAAGCTGGTTTTTTCGGCCAGCGCGCTGCCCATGTCCTTCATGGCGGCTTCGGCGCCGCGCAGCACCTCCAGGCCGAATTCGTCGTCCTGGTAGATGGCGCAGACCTTTTGCGCGTTCTTTTCCTTGACCATGCGCGGCAGCACCGAGTGCATCTGGTCGTAATAGGTGGCGAGCATGGCGTACTTCAGCCGGTGCGTGGGCTCGTACATTTCGCGCGCGGCCGTCAGGGGCATGAAGCTGACGACGTTCTTGTCGAACAGCACGGGAAAGCTGGCCACGTTCTGCGCCGTGCCGAGGTGGCCGATCATGGCGAAGATCTTGTTCTGGTTGACCAGCTTTTGCGCCGCCAGCACGGCGCGGCGCGGCTCGTAGCCAGAATCTTCCACCCGCAGCGCCAGCTTGCGCCCGTGCACGCCGCCAGCGGCGTTGGCTTCGTCCACCCGCATTTGCATGCCCATGCGCGCCTGCTTGCCGTAACCGGCCAGCGGGCCGGACAAGTCCTGAATGGTGCCCAGCACGATTTCCGTGGCACTGACGCCCTGTTGCACGGCTGGCTGCGCGGGCTGCGCCTGCACAGGCGCGGTGGCCAGGGCCAGCAAGCTGGCGGTCAAGGCAGTGAGGTTGCCGAAAGCGATGCGTGTCATGGGTGGGTTCCCTGGGTTGGCGCCGCAGCCCGGCGGGTACGACGGTGCGCTCATTGTGGGCAGTGACGGTCTTGTTTCTTACAGCGATAACCCTGAGGCTGCTGCAATAAAAAGAGCTGTTTGCGCACGGTGTGCAACGGTTTCAGGTGTTTTTGGCTTGAAACCGTTGTGGGGCAAGCGCAAGGCGCTATCAAAATGAATGGACAAGCCCGCTCCCGCAGATGGGGGGGTCACTTGCGATACATGGCCTCGATCTGCGCGGCGTATTTGGTTTGCACCAGCTTGCGCTTGAGCTTCATGGTGGGGGTCAGCTCTTCGTCTTCTGCCGTGAGTTGCGTGTCGAGCAGGAAGAACTTCTTGATCTGC
>JAUNTQ010000078.1 GCA_030538605.1 Pseudomonadota bacterium | reverse complement strand
CTACACCCTGCTGGTGCAGGCCGACAGCGCGCAGGTCATCAACCCCTGGCTGTACAGCACGCCGGGCTTCGACCCCGTGAAAGACTTCGACCCCGTGGCCCCGCTGGCCACCGCAGGCTACGTGCTGGTGGCGCACCCCGGCTTTGCCGCCCGCAACGTGCGCGAGCTGATCGCCTTGGCCCAGGCCAAGCCCGGCGACGTCACCATTGCCTCGGCGGGCAACGGCACGCTCAACCACCTCATCGGCGAGATGATGCAAAAGGCCGCCGGCTTCAGGCTCACCCACATCCCCTACAAGGGCGCGGCAGCGGCCGCCACCGACGTGGTGGGCGGGCAGGTGCCGCTGTCGGTGCAAAGCCTGCCCTCGTCCATCGCCTTCATCAAGAGCGGCAAGCTGAAAGTGCTGGGCGTGGTGAACGAAAAGCGCGTGGCCGCGCTGCCCGACGTGCCCACCATTGGCGAAACCATCCCCGGCTTCGGCAAGACGCCGTGGTACGGTGTGTTCGCCCCTGCAGGCACGCCCCGCCCCCTCATCGAGCGGCTGCAAGCCGAGATCGGCCAGGCGCTGGACGACAAGGAAGTGATCGACAAACTCGCCGGCGTGGGGGCCGAGCCTTTCAAGGGCACATCGGCCGAGCTGGGCGCGCTGGTCAAGCACGACCTGGTGCTGTGGAAGCAGGTGGTGGCCGACACGGGCGCCAAGGTGGACTGATTTTCTGGCGCCACCAGCTGGCTGGCGTGGGTGCAAGCACCCACGCTGCGGCCCTCAGAAGGCCGCGGAGCAGGCCATCCCAGGGCACCACCCCGAGCCGGGGTTCCCCCGGCGACCGGGTGCGTCCCCCCTCCGGGGGCTGAGGCCCGCGGCTCCAAGCCTGCCTGCGCAGACTTGGACGGGCCGAAGGGCCGCTGCCTCTGACGGCGAGCACCGAGGCGCCTCCGGCGACTCAGGGGGAAGCCTATTTTTTCCAGAACTGCGGCGTGAACAGCACCAGCACCGACAGCAGCTCCAGCCGCCCGAGCAGCATGGCCAGCGAGCAGACCCAGACCTGGAACTCGGAGAGGGTGCCGAAGTTGCCCGCCGGGCCGATGCGGCCCATGCCGGGGCCGATGTTGTTGAGGCAGGCGATGATGGCGCTGAAGGCCGTCACCACGTCCATGCCCGAGGCCAGCAGCACCAGCGTGAGTAGCACCATCACCCCGCCGTAGATGAGCATGAAGGCCATCACCGCCGAGACCACGTCGTTGTGCAGCACGCTGCGGCCCATGACGATAGGGCGCACCACGCGCGGGTGCACGATGCGCACCAGCTCGCGCTGCGCCAGTTTGACCAGCACCAGCATGCGCACCAGCTTGATGCCCCCGCCCGTGGAGCCCGCGCACGAGACGAAGCAGCCCAGAAACAGCAGCAGCACCGGCACGAAGCTGGGCCACAGCATGTAGTCGGTGGTGGCGTAGCCCGTGGTGGTGGCCACCGACACCACCTGAAACGCGGCCTGCCGCAGCGCGGTGCCGGCATCGGGGTACACGTTCTCGATCAGCAGCATGGCCATGACCAGCGCGGTGGCCCCCAGCAGGATGCCGGCGTAGGCGCGCACCTCGGTGTCGTGCGCCACGGGCGCAAGCGAGCGCAGCCGCCACACCATGAAGTAGCGCGCAAAGCTGATGCCCGACAGCGCCATGAACAGCACCGCCACCCACTCCAGCTGCGCCGAGTTCCAGTAGCCGAAGCTCGCGTCGTGCGACGAAAGCCCCCCCAGGCCCACCGTGGTGCACATGTGCATGAAGGCGTCGGGCCAGCTCATGCCGCCCGCGCGGTAGGCCAGCAGGCAGGCCAGCGAGAGCACGAAGTACACGCTCCACAGCCCGCGCGCGGTTTCGGCCACGCGCGGGGTCAGGCGCTGGTCTTTCATGGGGCCGGGCATCTCGGCCTTGTAGAGCTGCGTGCCGCCCAGGCCCAGCATGGGCAGGATGGCGACGGCCAGCAGCATGATGCCCAGCCCGCCGATGAGCTGCAGAAAGCAGCGCCAGATGTTGACCGAGGTGGCCAGCGCATCCAGCCCTGACAGCGTGGTGGCGCCGGTGGCGGTCAGCCCGCTCATGGCCTCGAAATAGGCGCGCGCGAAGCCGATGCCCGGCACCACGTGCAGCAGCGGCAGCGCGGCGTAAGCGGGCAGCACCACCCACACCAGCGTCACCAGCAGAAAGCCGTCGCGCACCGCCAGTTCGCGCTCGGTGTGGCGCACGCGCGCCCACAGCCAGCCGCCGGTGGCCAGCGTGAAGGCAAAGCACCAGGCCCACACGCGCGTGTTGCGCCCGTCTTCATGAAACCAGTCCCACGCCATCGGCACCAGAAAGGCAAACGAAAACCCCATGACGATCCACGAAAGCACGAGGAAGACGGCGGCGTGGCGTTTCATGGGCAGGCATGGTAGTGCAGCGGCGTTCGCGCAGCGTGTGGGTAAACGCATTTCATCCGGCCGCGGAGCAGGCCATCCCGGCAGCCGCCTGAGCCGGGGTTCCCCCGGCGACCAGCGGCGTCCCCCTTCAAGGGGGAAGGCGCCGAAGGCGACTCAGGGGGTCAGAAAAATGTTGCGCGCACCTGAAACAGTTTCTCCACCTGCCGCACCATGCGCTTGTGCGGCAGGAAGATGATGACGTGGTCGTCGGTCTCGATCACGGTGTCGTGCGTGGGCATGAGCACCTGCGCCTTGGGGCCTTCGCCGCGCACGATGGCGCCCACGCGCGCGCCTGCGGGCAGGCTGATCTGCTCCACGCGGCGGCCCACCAGGTGGCTGGTGCGCGCGTCGCCGTGGGCAATGCCCTCCAGCGCCTCGGCCGCGCCCCGGCGCAGGCTGTGCACGGCGGCCACCGCGCCCCGGCGCACGTGCATCAGCAACTCGCCGATCACCGCGTGCGCGGGCGAGATGGCGATGTCGATGGTGCTGCCCTGCATCATGTCGGCGTAGGCGCGGCGGTTGATGAGGGCCATCACGCGCCGCGCGCCCAGGCGCTTGGCGAGCATGGACGAGAGGATGTTGTCCTCGTCGTCGCTGGTCAGCGCAATGAACAGGTCCATGTCGCCCACGTTCTCGTCCAGCAGCAGCTCCTCGTCGGCGGCGTCGCCTTGCAGCACCAGCATGTCGGCGGGCAGCTCGCCGGCCAGGTACAGGCAGCGCTTGCGGTCGGACTCGATCAGCTTGACCTGGCATTTGCCGATCAGCTCGCGCGCCAGGCGCAGGCCCACCTTGCCGCCGCCGGCAATCATCACGCGGCGCACGGGGCGGTCGGGGTTGCCGATGGCGTGCAGCGCGGCGCGCACTTCCTCGCGCGCCACCAGCACCAGCACCTCGTCGCCCGCCTGCACGCGGCTGTCGCCGTCGCAGGGCAGGTCGCCTTCGCCCCGGTACAGCGCCACGATGCGCATGGCCACGTCGGCGCGGGCGGCGCGAAATTCGGCAATGGTGTGTCCGGCCAGAAAGCTGCCGGGCGCCACGCGCACCGCCACCAGATGCGCCTGGCCCTGCGAAAAGCGCAGCACCTGCAAGGCTTCGGGGTATTCGATGAGCTGGTGGATGTAGCGCGTGACGGATGCCTCGGGGCAGATCACCTTGTCCACCGCAAAGCCGTCCTTGCCCAGCAGCTTGTCGCCGTCTGCGAACTCGGGCGAGCGCAGGCGCGCGATGGTGGTGGGAATGCCGAACACGTCGTGCGCCACCTTGCAGGCCACCAGGTTGGTTTCGTCCAGCGAGGTGCAGGCGATGAACAGGTCGCAATCGGGCGCGCCCGCCGCGCGCAGCACCGTCGGCTGAATGCCGTTGCCGACCACGCCGCGCACCTCCAGCCGCTCTTCCAGCGCTTGCAGGCGCTGCGGGTCGGGGTCGACCACGGTGATGTCGTTGGCCTCGGAGGCCAGCGTCTCGGCCACGCTTTCGCCCACGCGGCCCGCGCCGAGGATGAGGATGTTCATGGCTTGTGGGTGTTCAGAATCATGAAAAAATGAGCTGCTTGTGCACGTAATAAAACATTTTCAAATGTATTTCATTTTGAAATCGTTTTAAAACATGCGCAAGCAGCTATCAAATGGTACTTATTGTCATGACATCTCAGACGCGGCCTTGGCCCCTTCCCCTGCTGGGGGAAGGCTGGGATGGGGGCTGACCACCTTCGATAAGTTCACCGTGGTTCACCCCCACCCCGACCCTCCCCCAGCGGGAGCTTGTGCATGCACACATCTTTTGCGACGGTGGATGGCCTTTGATTTGGGCACCGCTGTGGGTCAAGCAAACAGGTTGTTTGCATCTGCAAGCGCCCATGGCGGCGTCATTCCCGCGCAGGCGGGAATCCAGCCTCAGCACCTGCGCCAACGCTGGATTCCCGCCTGCGCGGGAATGACGGGTTGGGATGCAGGGATGGGCCTGCAAAGATGTGTGCATACGCCAGCCCAGCGGGGGCGGGAGCAAGGCGGGCACCGGCATTTGAGGTGTGGCACGACACGGGCACCTCACAGCGCGCGGCTGATGATGATCTTCTGCACGTCGCTCGTGCCTTCGTAGATCTGGCACACGCGCACGTCGCGGTAGATGCGCTCGACGGGAAAGTCCTGGGTCACGCCGTAGCCGCCCAGCGTCTGGATGGCGGCGCTGCACACGGCCTCGGCGGTTTCGCTGGCAAACAGCTTGGCCATGGCCGCTTCCTTCAGGCAGGGCAAGCCCGCGTCGCGCAGGCTGGCGGCGTGCCAGATGAGCTGGCGCGCCGCTTCAAGCCGGGTGGCGCCATCGGCCAGCCTGAACGACACGGCCTGGTGGTTGAAGATGGGCGTGCCGAAGGCTTCGCGCTCCTTGGCGTAGGCAATGGCCACGTCCAGCGCGCTGCGCGCCATGCCCACGCTTTGCGCGGCGATGCCGATGCGCCCGCCCTCCAGCGCGCTCAGGGCAATCCTGTAGCCCTCGCCTTCTTCGCCGATGCGGTTGCCCTCGGGAATGCGGCAGTTCTCCAGCCGGATCTGCGCGGTGTCGCTTGAGTGCTGGCCCAGCTTTTTCTCCAGCCCCGCCACCTGCCAGCCGGGGTTGTCGGTGCCCACCATGAAGGCACTCAAACCCTTCTTGCCCGCGGCCTTGTCGGTCACGGCGATCACCACGGCGGCCTGGCCGTTGGCCCCGCTGGTGATGAACTGCTTGGTGCCGTTCAGCACGTAGCCATCGCCGTCTTTCACCGCCGCGGTGCGGATGGCAGACGCATCGCTGCCCACGTGCGGCTCGGTCAACGCAAACGCGCCCAATATGTCGCCGCGCGCGGCGGGGGCCAGCCACTGCTGCTTTTGCGCTTCGCTGCCGTAGCGCATCAGGATGGCGTTGTAAGGGCAGTTGGTCACGCTGATGGCGGTGCTGGTGCCGCCGTCGCCCGCGGCGATTTCCTCCAGCACCAGCGCCAGCGTCACGTAGTCAAGCCCCGCGCCGCCATAGGCCTCGGGCACGCAGATGCCGTAGGCACCCAGCTCGGCCAGGCCCTTGTGCGCCTCCTTGGGAAAGGCGTGCGTGCGGTCCCACTCGGCGGCGTGCGGCCACAACTGCTCTTGCGCAAAGGCGCGCACGGCGTCGCGGATCATCTGTTGGTCCTGGGTCAGCAGCATGGGGGGTCTCCTTGGATGTGGGGGGCCTGGGTGCCCAACCGCTCAGTATCCATCAGCGCGCTGCACGCGCGCCTGCGTCACCGCGCCGTCCGTGGCCACATGCCAGCGCAGCGGCAGAAAGCGCGCCACCACGTCCATCTGCGTGCGCAGGTGCGGCGTGGCCTCGCTGCACGTGAAAGCCGCCTCGCCCCCGCCCTGCCACACGGCCAGCGCCAGCAGCAGCGCCCACTGGTCGGCCAGGTGCGGGCCCAGCGCCGCGCCTTCGCCCTGCGCGTTCAGTGCGCGCTGGTAGTCGCGCACCTGCCGCACCAGGCGCGCAGCCACTTCCTCCGCGCTGACGCCGCGCGTGCCGTATTCGGTGAACACCTCGGTCACGTGCGCGTGCGCCAGCGTGGCGATCAGCGCGTTGCCCGGGCCTTCGTCCTGCCGCACCGCACCGTGGTGCAGATCGTCGGCAGACAGGCCCAGTGCCGCGCCCAGCTTTTGCAGCTCGCGCTGGGCTACCCCACGCGGCAGGCCGGGCACCAGCACCTCGGCATGGCGGGCCAGCAGCGCGCCGCGCGCGGGCAGGTCAAACGCTTGCAGCGGCACGGCAGGCGGCGTGATGCATGCCTGCACCTCGCCACCGCCCGCCGGGTAAAAGCCGTGGCGCTTGAGCGTGAGCGCCAGCGGCGCGGGCTGCCCCGGTGCCAGACGCGCCAGCAGCGGCGCATAGGCATCGCGCAGAAAGTGAAAGCAGGGCGCCATTGGGTTGTGCGTGCCGCCGCTCAAACCGAGCGTGCTGGGCGCATCGGCAAGCAACAGCGGCGGCAGCACGGTTTGCAGCACCAGCATGGCGCTGCCCGCGCTGGCGACGGCAAAGCGGTAATCGCCCGCGCGCACCGCCCCGGGCACGAAGCGCACGGCCTGCGCGCCCAGCGCCGCGCCCTGCACCTGCGCGCCGCAAATGGCCTGCGCCGCCTGCACGCAGGTCAGGTGCTGGCGCATCAGGCCGGGCTTGGCGCGCCCCGCGCGTATGCGCTGCACGTCTATCGGCTGGCCCGTCAGCACCGACAAAGCCAGCGCCGTGCGCAACACCTGCCCGCCGCCTTCGCCTTGCGCGCCGTCTATTTCAATCACGTGGCGTCTCCTGCCGCATCAAAGCGGCGCACGGTGTCGTGCAGGTACGCATCCAGCGCGCGCGCATCGCCATGCGTGGCGGGTGCTTGCAGGGGGTACGCGGCGTGGTGGGCCAGCGCTTCGGTGATGAAGGCGTGCAGCACCTCGCGGCGCGGGCCCAGGGCGGCTTCGCCTGCGCGCATCTTCACGGCCAGCAGGTCGTTGATGGCGGCGATCAATGCGGCATCGCGGTCGGTATCCAGCACGGCTTGCGCCAGCGCGGCAAAGCGCATGGGCGGCACGCCTTCGTCATGCATGGCAATCCAGCGCGCGGCCAGCAGTGGGCGAAGCACGTAGAGGTATTTCTTGGTGCGCACTTCATCGCCTTGCAGGTATTCGCGAAAGTTCTTCTTCGCCATCGCCACGTAGTGGTGCCACGCCCGCACGCGCGAAAAATGCGTGTGCGCCAGCGTGTGGAAGGCGGCCATGGCCGCATCGTCCTGCCGGTAGACGATGGGCGAGCGCAGCCATTCCAGCAGCGTGGGGTTGGACTCGCGCAGCAGGCCCAGCGCCTTGCGCAAGTCCCAGCCGCTGACGTCCAGCACGTCGCTGATGGGCAGCTCGATCACGTCGCGCCGCGGCTGCACGCTGAGATACCACGGCAGGCGGTTGACGTAGATGAAGCGCACGTCGTAATCGCTGTCGGGCGAGGCAAAGCCCCAGCCTCGGCTGCCCGACTCGCAGGCGAAGAGGACGGTGACGCGGTGCTGGCGCTCGATGTCTTGCAGGGCGGCAAGGATGCGGGTGCGCACGGGTGCGTCGACCGGGTGGGCGGAGAGGATCAAGTCGGCCATGGGGGTTTTGCTTGGTTATTCATCCCAAGCTTAAAACCACCGGCTTTGGCTCGACGCTCAGGGTGCGTCCGGCACCCGGCAGTCGGCGCACAGGCCGTGCACGGCCAGGTCCACACGGGCGGCCTGGTGGCCGTGCGCGGCCAGGGTGCGGCGCAGGGCGTCGGCCACGGCCTGGGTGGGGGCGTCGGCGTCGGTCAGCAGGAAGTGGCTGTGGCAGTGGTCGCACTCGAAATGCGGGTGGGCGTCGCCGCCCTCGCCCTCGGGCTGCGCGCCGCACCACTGAAAGCGCCACGCGCGCTCGTCGGCGGCGGTGTGGCGCGCGAGCACGCCCGCGCTCACCAGCCGGTCAAGCAGGCGGTAGAGCGTGACCGGGTTGACGGCCTCGCCCGCCTCGCTCAGGCGCTCGGCCACCTGGTGGTGGGTGGGCGACCAGGTGGGTGCCTGCGCAAACAAGGCCAGCACGGCCCCGAGCGCGCGCGTGCGGCGCAGGCCCGCCGCGCGCAGGCGTGCGTGCAGCGCGGTGGCGGCTGGGTCGGCAGCGTTGATGGGCTCGGGCGGGAGGGACACGGCGGGTGCAAAGGATTCAGGAGACAGCGAGCGGCTTCGGGGCAATTATTGCAACTGACTTGCGATATGATGCGCACCCGGCGCTTTTTTGCAAGTCACTTGCATTTTGCCAGCGCTTCAGCCCATGAACGCCTCTTCTTCCGACGCCCCCTTGCCCGACCACGCACCGCTGCATCGCCGCGCGCCGCTGTTGCTGCGCTCGGCGGCATGGCGGCTGGGCTTGGCAGCAGGGCTGGGCGTGGTGCTGTGGCTGCTGTGGGCATGGGCCACATGAGCGGGCCGCACGCCATTCACCTGCACGACGTGACGCTGGGCTACGACGGCCACCCCGCCGTGCACCACCTGAGCGGCACCATCGCCCCCGGCACCATGCTGGCGGTGGTGGGGGCCAATGGGGCGGGCAAGTCCACGCTGATCAAGGCGCTGGCGGGTTTGCTCAGGCCGCTGGGCGGGCGCATCGACGGGCTGGCGGGCCAGCGCGTGGCGTATCTGCCGCAGCAGGCCACGCTGGAGCGGGGGTTTCCCGTCAGCGTGGGCGAGTTTGCGGCGATGGGGCTGTGGCACGAATGCGGTGCGCTGGGCGGCTATTCAGCCGCGCAGCGCCAGCGCGTGCGCGCGGCGCTGGCGCAGGTGGGGCTGGATGGCCATGCGCGCCAGCCGATCGACACGCTCTCGGGCGGGCAGTTGCAGCGCACGCTGTTTGCGCGGCTGATGCTGCAAGACGCCAGCGTGCTGCTGCTGGACGAGCCGTTTGCCGCCATCGACGAGCGCACCTGCGCCGATTTGCTGGCCCTGCTGCAACACTGGCAGCGCCAGGGCCGCACGGTGCTGGCGGTGCTGCACGACATGCAGCAGGTGCGCGCCGCCTTTGCCCACACGCTGATGCTGGCGCGCGAGCCGGTGGCCTGGGGGCCGACGCACGAGGTGCTCACGCCCGCCCACCTGCAAAGCATGCGCGCCATGCCCGAGGCCTTCGACGCGCATGCGCCGGTGTGCGAGGTGCCGCCGGGTGCGCACCCGCTGGTGCATGACCACGGGCATGCCCATGCACACACGCACACCCCGGAGCCGCGCACATGAGCGCCGAGTGGGCCGACGCCGGCGGGTGGGCCATGCTCATCGGCCCGCTGGCGGAGTTCGGCTTCATGCGCCGCGCGCTGATCGGCTGCGTGGCGCTCGCACTCGGTTGCGCGCCGGTGGGCGTGTTCCTGCTGCTGCGGCGCATGAGCCTGACGGGCGACGCCATGGCGCACGCCATCCTGCCCGGCGCGGCCATCGGCTATCTGGTGGCGGGGCTGTCGCTGCCGGCCATGACCATCGGCGGCGTGGTGGCCGGGCTGGTGGTGGCCGTGGCGTCGGGCCTGGTGGCGCGCAGCACGGTGCTGCGCGAAGACGCCAGCCTGGCGGCGTTCTACCTGCTCAGTCTGGCGCTGGGCGTGCTCATCGTCAGCACGCGCGGCAGCAGTGTGGACTTGATGCACGTGCTGTTCGGCTCGGTGCTGGCGCTGGACGACGCGGCGCTGGGCCTGCTGGTGGGCATTGCCGTGGCCACGCTGGCGGCGCTGGCGCTGCTGTATCGCGCGCTGGTGCTCGAATGCCTTGACCCGGCTTTTCTGCGCAGCGTCAGCAGCCGCTGGTCGGCGCTGGCGCACTATGGGTTTCTGGTGCTGGTGGTCATCAACCTGGTGGCGGGCTTTCACGCGCTGGGCACGCTGATGGCGGTGGGCATCATGGTGCTGCCCGCGGCCACGGCGCGCCTGTGGGTGCGCAGCCTGCCCGCGCTCATGGCCTTGTCGGTCGCGCTGGCGCTGGCGGCCAGCGTGGCGGGGCTGCTCATCTCTTTTCATGCCGACTGGCCCACCAGCCCCACCATCGTGCTGTGCCTGGGCGCGGCCTATCTGGCCTCGCTCATCGTGGGCCGCCACGGCGCATGGCGACAGGGGCAGCGCGGGCGGCAACGGCACTTGAAAGCATAAAAAAAGGAGCTTCTTGCGTAAGTTATAAAAGAAATTTATATATAAAACTATCTTATTTTCTTTTATAACGTACGAAAGCAGCTATTGTTTTATTGAATCTCAAGGAACCCCATCATGCACCCCACCACCGTCTTGCGCACCCTGCTGGCCGCGCCGCTGGCGCTGTGCCTGGCCGCGCCTGCGCCTGCTGCCGAGCCGCTGCGCGTGGTCACCAGCTTCAGCCTGCTGGGCGATCTGGTGCAGCAAGTGGGGGGCGAGCGCGTCAGCGTTCACAACCTGGTCGGCCCCGGCCAGGACAGCCACGTGTTTCAGCCCACGCCCGCCCACGCGCGGCAAGTGGGGCAGGCGCAAGTGGTGTTTTCCAACGGCCTGGGCTATGAAGGCTGGATGCCGCGCCTGCTGCAAAGCACCGGCTACCAAGGCCCGCACGTGGTGCTGACGCAAGGCGTGCAAGCCATCGAAGGCCGCCAGGACAGCCACGCACATGGCCATGGCCACAGCCACAAGCACGGCCACAAGCATGACCACGACCACGGCCCCGCCGACCCGCACGCCTGGCAAAGCGTGCCCAACGCGCGCATCTACGTGAAGAACATCGCCGACGGCCTGTGCGCCGCCGATGCCGCCAGCTGCCCCGCCTACCGCGCCAACGCCGCGCGCTACGACGCCACGCTGCAAACGCTGGATGCCGACATCCGCGCCGCCTGGCAGCCCGTGCCCGCCGCGCAGCGCAAGCTCATCACCTCGCACGCGGCCTATGCCTATTACGGCCAGGCGTATGAAGTGCGCTTTCTGGCCCCGCAGGGCGTGAGCACCGAGAGCGAGGCATCGGCCAAAGGCGTGGCGCAGCTGGTGCGGCAAATCAGGCGCGAGGGCATCCGCGCGCTGTTCGTCGAGAACGTATCCGACCCGCGCCTGATCGCGCAGATCGCGCGCGAGACGGGCCTCAAGCCCTCGGGCGAGCTGTATGCCGACGCGCTGACCGCGCCCGGCGGCCCCGCGCCCACCTATGTGGACATGATGCGCGTGAACACCCAGCGCATGGTCAAGGCCGTGCGCGGCGAGTAGACAGCGCGGGTGCCTGGGTTGCGGCCACGCCCGCGCCGCTGCGGAGGAAGTCCGTAAAATCGCGCCTCTTCGTCGCCAAGGAGCGTTGCAGCGGGCTGCCCCCAGGCCCGTCAGGCTTGGCGCGCCGCCCGCCCTTGCAACCACGCTCGCCTGCTTTTCCAGCGTTTCAGGTGAGTTGCCATGTCTGCCCCAGTCTCCGTCGCCCCCCTGCGCCTGTCCGGTCTTGAGCCTCTGGTGATCGACCAGGACACGCTGTTCGTCAACGTGGGCGAGCGCACCAACGTCACCGGCTCCAAGGCCTTCGCGCGCATGATCCTGAACGGCGAGTACGAAGCGGCCCTGGCCGTGGCGCGCCAGCAGGTTGAAAACGGCGCGCAAATCGTCGACGTGAACATGGACGAGGCCATGCTCGACTCGCAAGCGGCCATGGTGCGCTTTCTCAACCTGATGGCGAGCGAGCCCGACATCGCCCGCGTGCCGGTGATGATCGACAGCTCGAAATGGAGCGTGATCGAAGCGGGCCTGCGCTGCGTGCAGGGCAAGCCGGTGGTCAACTCCATCAGCATGAAAGAGGGCGTGGCGGAGTTCAAGCGCCAGGCGCGGCTCATCAAGCGCTACGGCGCGGCCACCGTGGTGATGGCCTTCGACGAGCAAGGCCAGGCCGACACCTACGCACGCAAGATCGAGATCTGCGAACGCGCCTACCGCGTGCTGGTCGACGAAGTGGGCTTTGCCCCCGAAGACATCATCTTCGACCCCAACATCTTCGCCGTGGCCACCGGCATCGAAGAGCACGCCAACTACGCCGTCGAGTTCATCGAAGCCACCCGCTGGATCAAGCAGAACCTGCCCGGTGCCAAGGTTTCGGGCGGCGTGAGCAACGTGTCCTTCAGCTTTCGCGGCAACGACCCCGTGCGCGAGGCCATCCACACCGTGTTCCTCTACCACGCCATTCGCGCCGGCATGGACATGGGCATCGTCAACGCCGGCATGGTCGGCGTGTACGACGAGCTGGAGCCCGAGCTGCGCACGCGCGTGGAAGACGTGGTGCTCAACCGCCGCGCCGACGCCGCCGAGCGCCTGCTGGAGATCGCCGAATCCGCCAAAGGCGCGGCCAAGGACGAAAGCAAAAAGCTGGAGTGGCGCGGCACGCCCGAGCAGCCCGCGCCCGTGGGCGCGCGCCTGACGCATGCGCTGGTGCACGGCATCACCGACTTCATCACCGAAGACACCGAAGAGGCGTATCAGGACATTCTGGCCAAGGGTGGCCGCCCGCTGCACGTCATCGAAGGCCCGCTGATGGACGGCATGAACGTGGTGGGCGACCTGTTTGGCCAGGGCAAGATGTTCCTGCCGCAAGTGGTCAAAAGCGCCCGCGTCATGAAGCAGGCCGTGGCCCACCTCGTGCCCTACATCGAAGAAGAAAAGCGCCGCGACGAAGCCGCTGGCCGAGACGTGCGCAGCAAAGGCAAGATCGTCATCGCCACCGTCAAGGGCGACGTGCACGACATCGGCAAGAACATCGTCACCGTCGTCTTGCAGTGCAACAACTTCGAGGTGGTGAACATGGGCGTGATGGTGCCCGCGCACGAAATCCTGGCCAAGGCCAAGGAAGAAGGCGCCGACATCATCGGCCTGTCGGGCCTCATCACCCCCAGCCTGGAAGAAATGCAGGCCGTGGCAGGCGAGATGCAGAAAGACGCCTACTTCCGCGAGCGCGGCGTACCCCTGCTGATTGGCGGCGCGACGACAAGCCGCGTGCACACGGCGGTGAAGATCGCGCCGCACTACGACGGCCCCGTGCTCTACGTGCCCGACGCCTCGCGCAGCGTGGGCGTGGCGCAGGGGCTGCTGGGCGAGCAGGCCGTCCAATACTGGGCCGACGTGCGCGCCGACTACGAGCGCGTGCGCCACCAGCACGCCAACAAGAAGCAGGTGCCGCTGTGGCCTTTGCCGAAGGCGCGCGCCAACAAGACGCGCATCGACTGGGCCAGCTATCAGCCGCCAACGCCCAAGTTCATTGGGCGACGCGCCATCAAAAACATCGACCTGGCAGAACTGCTGCCCTTCATCGACTGGACGCCCTTCTTCCAGACCTGGGACCTGGCCGGCAAATACCCCGCCATCCTCACCGATGAAGTGGTGGGCGAAGAAGCCACGCGCGTGTTCAAGGACGCGCAAGCCATGCTGAAGAAAATCGTCGAAGGCCGCTGGCTCACCGCCCACGCCGTGGTCGGCTTCTGGCCCGCCAACACCGTGAACGACGACGACATCGCGCTCTACGCCGACGAAGCGCGGCAAGACGTGGCGCTGACCTGGTACGGCCTGCGCCAGCAAACCGTGAAGGAAGAAGGCGCCGACGGCCACATGCGCCCCAGCCGCTGCCTGGCCGACTTCATCGCGCCCGTCAATGCTACAAAATCAGGAGCTGCTTGCACAGACCAGACAAGCGCTGAAGGCCAAAATGGCTTGAAAGACCACATCGGCGCCTTTGCCGTCACCGCCGGCATTGGCGTGGACGAGAAAGTCGCCCAATTCATGGCCGCGCACGACGACTACAGCGCCATCACCCTCAAGGCCCTGGCCGACCGCCTGGCCGAAGCCGGCGCCGAATGGCTGCACCACCGCGTGCGCACCGACTGGTGGGGCTACGCGGCGGATGAGGGTTTGTCCAACGAAGACCTCATCGCCGAGAAATACACCGGCATCCGCCCCGCCCCCGGCTACCCCGCCTGCCCGGATCACCGCATCAAGAAGCCGCTGTTCGCCCTGCTGCAAGCGCAGGACATCGGCATGGCCGTGACCGACAGCTACGCCATGACCCCCGCCGCCGCCGTCTCCGGCTTCTACTTCAGCCACCCCGACAGCACCTACTTCAGCGTCGGCAAGGTGGGCGAAGACCAGGCGCAAGACATGGCCGAGCGCAGCGGCGCAGATGTAGCCGAGGTGGAGCGCGCGCTGGCACCGAATTTGGGGATGTGAAGCAGCAAAAGAAAAAGCCGCTTTACAGCGGCTTTTTCCGATAGCACGTGCGTGCAAGGCCATCCATTTGGTGCATTTAGCTTAAAAAGCATCAGCTTGTTAGCGGCTAAAACACATATCCCAGTGATCTGAGTGCTGCTGATTATAGGCAAGTCATACGCGTCTGCGCAAGGTGTCAACCCAAAATAGAAATGTCCCCTTGGTTGTCGGTTGACTGTCAGGCAGGGGATGCTGTGGC
>JAUNTQ010000226.1 GCA_030538605.1 Pseudomonadota bacterium | reverse complement strand
GTGTCGCCTTTCTTGAGCACGCCGGAGTAGACGCGCACGAAGGTGAGCTGGCCGACGAAGGGGTCGGTCATGAGCTTGAACGCGAGGGCGGAAAACTTCTCGCCGTCGTCGGCCTTGCGGCTGATTTCCTGCTCGTCTTCGTCGGTGCCGGCCACGGGAGGGATGTCCACGGGCGAGGGCAGGAAGTCGATCACGGCGTCGAGCATGCGCTGCACGCCCTTGTTCTTGAAGGCGGTGCCGCACAGCATGGGCTGGATCTCGGTGGAGATGGTGCGCGCGCGCAGGCCCTGCTTGATTTCGTCTTCGGAAAGTTCGCCCTCTTCGAGGTACTTGTTCATCAGATCTTCGCTGGACTCGGCGGCGGCTTCGACCATGTTTTCGCGCCACTTCTTGGCATCGGCAGCCAGCTCGGCGGGGATGTCCTGGTACTCGAACTTCATGCCCTGCGAGGCTTCGTCCCAGATGATGGCTTTCATCTTGAGCAGGTCGACCACGCCTTTGAAGTTGTCTTCGGCACCAATGGGAATGACTACGGGCACGGGGTTGGCTTTCAGGCGCAGCTTCATCTGGTCATAGACCTTGAAGAAGTTGGCACCGGTGCGGTCCATCTTGTTGACGAAGGCCAGGCGCGGCACCTTGTACTTGTTGGCCTGACGCCAGACGGTTTCGGACTGCGGCTGCACGCCGCCCACGGCGCAGTACACCATGCACGCGCCGTCGAGCACGCGCATGGAGCGCTCCACTTCGATGGTGAAGTCCACGTGGCCGGGGGTGTCAATGATGTTGAAGCGGTGCTCGGGGTAGGACAGGTCCATGCCCTTCCAGAACGCGGTGACGGCCGCCGAGGTGATGGTGATGCCGCGCTCTTGCTCCTGCTCCATCCAGTCGGTGGTGGCCGCGCCGTCGTGCACTTCGCCGAGCTTGTGATTCACGCCGGTGTAGAACAGGATGCGCTCGGTGGTGGTGGTCTTGCCCGCGTCGATGTGGGCCGAGATGCCGATGTTGCGATAGCGCTCGATGGGGGTTTTGCGAGCCATGATGGAGTCCTTGTGGGAGGGTTGGGCGTTGGGCATTGCGCGTTCAGCGAAAACAAGCGCGCCCCGGCGGGCGGGGCAGCAGGTGTTCGCTCAACGCAAAGCGGTTGAACGGTGTCTTAGAAGCGGAAGTGGCTGAACGCCTTGTTGGCTTCGGCCATGCGGTGCACTTCGTCGCGCTTTTTCATCGCGCCGCCACGGCCTTCGGTGGCTTCGAGCAGCTCATTGGCCAGGCGCATGGCCATGGATTTTTCGCCGCGCTTGCGGGCGGCTTCCTTGATCCAGCGCATCGACAGGGCCAGACGGCGCACGGGGCGCACTTCAACGGGCACCTGGTAGTTGGCACCGCCGACGCGGCGGCTCTTGACCTCGACCATCGGCTTGACGTTGTTGATGGCGGTGGTGAAGAGTTCCAGCGGGTCTTTGCCGGCTTTTTTCTCCATGGTGTCGAGCGCGCCGTAGATGATGCGCTCGGCAACCGCTTTCTTGCCGCCTTCCATGATGACGTTCATGAACTTGGACAGCTCGACATTGCCGTACTTGGGGTCGGGCAGGATTTCACGTTTAGGGACTTCGCGACGACGTGGCATTTCTTGTTACCTCATATTGCTTCAGTTGATGGCTGGACGCTTTTTGGCTTGATCCAGACACCGCGCAGGGCCATCGGGGCGCTGCACTTACTCGACCTGATTGGCAGGTCACTACGCTTGCAACCGCCTGCCTGGCGGTGGAAGCACCGAAAAAATGGCAAAGCCGATCAGGCTTTCTTGGGGCGCTTGGCACCGTACTTGGAGCGCGACTGCTTGCGGTCTTTCACGCCTTGCAA
>JAUNTQ010000225.1 GCA_030538605.1 Pseudomonadota bacterium | reverse complement strand
TCGCCGCGCGGCCAGTCTTCCAGCGCGAAGCTACTGCGGCCTTGCTTGCGCGCCTTGTGCTCGATTTTGTCCAAGCCCACGGCGAAGTTTCGCACATTGCCGCAGCTGCGCGCGTGCAGCAGTTGCACCAGCGCCGGGTCGATATCCACTTCGGCCAGCTGTACAGCCAGCAGCTTGGCGTCGGCCAGCGTGGCGGGCTTGAACTCCACCCGGTGGGCAATGCGGCCTGCCAGCTGGGGAAACTTCTTGATGCGCTTCTCGATGCCCGCCATGCCGACCAGCACCACTGGCACGTCGGACAAGTCGTGCAGGTCACGCAATGCGCCCTGCAGGCGCGTTTCCTGCCCGTGGTTGCCAATGACGTAGTCGGCTTCGTCCACGAAAAGCGGGCGGCCGGTGCGCGACAGCTCGGCCACGATGGCCTCAACCTTGGCAGCCAGCGTGCGCGCCGGTTCCATGCCCAGCTCGCGCGAGATGGCGTCCAGCAGGCTGGTGGCGGTGCTGGTGCTCAACGCCCGCACGAAGACCGCGTGCTTGCGCGTGGCCAGCCAGCCGATGGCAGTGGTCTTGCCCAGCCCTGCCGCGCTGTCGCACAGCGCCATGCCGGGCGTTCCGGGTGCGCGAGCCAGCAGCGCCTCGCAGGCTTCGGCCAGGCGGATTACGTTTGTAATGGGAACGACTTTGCTACGCATCACTGCGCTCCTTGGTGGTGGTGGTAAGGCGCGTCTGCAGGCAGCAGCGCGTTGTAGTCAGGCGACAGGCCAAGCCACTCCGCCCCCTCGGTTTCGAGCATCTGCCACAGCGCGATGAACTCGGCACTGGTCAGGTACAGCTGCAGGCGGCGCTCGGTCACATCGTCCAGCGCATCGCGGCGCTGCAGCTTCTGCAGGGCGTCCTCGAAGCGCTCGCGACCGTCGTCACCCTGCATGTGCTCATCGCGCACCACGCGCATCTGCGCGTCCGTGGTGGCCGCCTGCTGCTCGGGTGACGGCGCACCGGCCTCCCAGCGATCCAGCGCATCCGCAGCGCGGGCACTCTCGGCCAGCTGCGGGGTGAGGTGCACCACGTTCGGCGGCGGCAGCGCGGCCAGTGTGGAATTCTTCGCCTCCTTGTCAGCCAGCACCTTCGCGTACACCGTGGCGGCATCGATGCGGCGGGCGGACGCACGCATCTGGCGGCGCTCCTCCTGAGCCTTGGCCTTGGCCATTTGGCGAGCGGCCACGGCCACTTCGGCGCGGTTGATGCCGGTCATGTCCGGGCACTCGGCTAGGCAGTAGAACGCGTCGTCGTAATAGACCACGATGCGGCCGATGTCACCGTCGTCGCGGCGCACCAGCACGCGCGTACCTACGTCAAGCGCGCCCAGCTCCTCGGCGATATACGTCAGCTTGTCTACGCGGATGCCGCGCTTGGTCACACTACACATGCGACCCGCGCCCATCAGCACGTCCAGTGCCCGCACGTCGCCAATCATGCGCACCGTGTCGCGCAGGCTGGCGGCCGCCTGGAACGGCGTCATGCCGTCCAGCCCCGCGTGCGGTTCGTGGGCGTACAACTGCTCGCACCACTGGTCGCAGTACTTTTGCAGGTCAGCCGCGGTCATGTGCAGACTGATCACCTCATTTTTTTTGAATAAGCGATCGGCGAACGCCTTTCGCGCGCGGATTGACTGCGCCTCGGCCACGTCATGCCCCACGTAGCCCGGCAGGAGGGTCAGCAGGCCGTGACTGAAGGTGTGGAAGCCGCGCTCGATGTGCGGCTTTTCCCAAGGCGAGAACGGCGTGCTGAAGTCCGCTTCAATGTCCAGCCCACGCAGCAATGCGCCGTAGCGCTCGCTCGAATAGTCCCTGCCGTTGTCCACTTTGACCCA
>JAUNTQ010000077.1 GCA_030538605.1 Pseudomonadota bacterium | reverse complement strand
GCGTAGGTGAGGTTGGGCGACTCGGTGTTCAGCAGGCTGTAGTCGTTGCCGCGGCGCAGCTCCAGTGTCACTTCGCCGGTGATGGCGCGCGCCACCCAGCGCTGGGCGGTTTCGCGCAGCATGATGGCCTGCGGGTCGAACCAGCGGCCCTGGTACAGCAGGCGGCCGAGCTTGAGACCGCCCATGCGGTATTGCTCGATGGTGTCTTCGTTGTGGATGCCGGTCACCAGCCGCTCGTAGGCGATGTGCAGCAGCGCCATGCCGGGCGCTTCGTAGATGCCTCGGCTCTTGGCCTCGATGATGCGGTTTTCGATCTGGTCGCTCATGCCCAGGCCATGCCGCCCGCCGATGGCATTGGCCTCCAGAAACAGTGCCACGGCGTCGTCAAAGGTCTGGCCGTTCAGCGCCACGGGCTGGCCTTCTTCAAAGCGCACGCGCACTTCTTCGGGCTTCACGTCGACTTCGGGCTTCCAGAAGGCCACGCCCATGATGGGGTTGACGATGCGGATGCCGCTGCTGAGTTCTTCCAGGTCTTTCGCCTCGTGCGTGGCACCGAGCATGTTCGAATCGGTCGAATACGCCTTTTCGGTGCTCATCTTGTAGTCAAAACCCGCCTTCTGCATGAATTCGGACATTTCCTTGCGGCCGCCGAGTTCGTCGATGAAGGTCTGGTCGAGCCAGGGCTTGTAGATCTTCAGCGCCGGGTTGGCCAGCAGGCCGTAGCGGTAGAAGCGCTCGATGTCATTGCCCTTGTACGTGCTGCCATCGCCCCAGATGTTGACGTCATCTTCCTTCATCGCGTTGACCAGCATGGTGCCGGTCACGGCGCGGCCCAGCGGCGTGGTGTTGAAGTAGGTGATGCCGCCGGTGGAGATGTGAAACGCCCCGCATTGCAGCGCGGCAATGCCTTCGTGCGCGAGCTGCGCGCGGCAGTCGATCAGGCGGGCTTTTTCCGCACCATATTCCATCGCCTTGCGCGGAATGGCGTCGTAGTCAGCCTCGTCGGGCTGGCCCAGGTGGGCGGTGTAGGCGTAGGGCACGGCGCCTTTCTGGCGCATCCACAGCAGGGCGGCAGAGGTGTCGAGGCCGCCCGAAAAGGCGATGCCGACCTTCTGGCCGACGGGAAGCGATTGCAAGATGGTGTGGGACATGGGTGTGGGAGCCGGGCGGGTGAGAAAAAGGGGCCTATTGTCCGGTTTTTTGCAGGTGCCCCGAGGCGCTGGCGCCATGTGGATGGCGCATTGATGCGCGTCAATGTGCAGGCAAAGGTGCTGCCTACACTGCTTGCGAAGGCCCAGGGTGCCTGGGCCACAAGCGAAGGAAAAGGACACGCATGAACCGCATCGAATGGGACGACAGCCTGAAGATCGGACTGGAAGAGATCGACAACCAGCACCATGAGCTGATCGTCATCTACAACGAGCTGTGCGATGCGATCGAGGCGCACGGCAGCGCCGAGCGCACCATCGAGATACTCAAGCACCTGGGGCACTACACCTCGGTGCATTTCGCCACCGAAGAGGCGTTGATGCGCATGCTGGAGTACCCCGACTACGAAGCGCACAAGCAGGCCCACGACCACCTGATCGGCGAGCTGCGCAGCCTGACCAAGGCGGCGGTGGAGCTGCCGCAGGGGGTGAATTTCCAGCTCATGTACATGATCAAGCAGTGGCTCAGCCAGCACATTCTGGCCACCGACACGCTGTTCGTGCCGCACTTCATCGCGCGCGGCATCAAGCCCACCTTGCAGAAGAAGACCTGGTTCAGCAAGTTCAACCTGTTTGGCGGCTGACGCCCAGAGCGCGGGCCTGTGCGGCCCGCCGCGCCGTCACCCGCAGAAGGTCGAGACCGACTTCACCGTCAGATACGCCTCCAGCGCCTCCGGCCCGCCTTCCGATCCGTAGCCCGAGTCTTTCACGCCGCCAAAGGGCAGCTCGGGCCAGGCGGCGGCGGGCTGGTTGATCCAGAGCAGGCCCACTTCCAGCCGCTGGCTGATCTGGTGCGCGTTCTTGAGCGACTGCGTGAAGGCGTAGCCCGCCAGGCCGAAGGGCAGGCGGTTGGCTTCTTGCAGCGCTTCGTCCAGCGTGTCGAAGCCGTGTACCACGGCCATGGGGCCGAAGGGCTCGGTGTTGAACACGTCGGCATCGAGCGGCAGATCGGCCAGCACGGTGGGTGCCCAGAAGTTGCCCGCGTCGCCCACTTTCCTGCCGCCGGTGACCACGGTGCCGCCGCGCTTGACGGCGTCGTCGGTCAGCGCCTGCATGGCGGCCACGCGGCGCGGGTTGGCCAGCGGGCCCATGCGCGCGCCTTCACTCAGGCCGTCGGCGGGGGCAAACTTTTCGGCCTGGGCGATGAATTTTTTCGTGAATTCGTCCTTGATGGACTTGTCCACCAGAAAGCGCGTGGGCGAGATGCACACCTGCCCCGCGTTGCGGAACTTGGCACCGCCTGCGGCCTTGATGGCCAGGTCAATGTCGGCGTCTTCGCACACGATGACCGGCGCGTGGCCGCCCAACTCCATCGTGGCACGCTTCATGTGCTGGCCGGCCAGCGCGGCCAGCTGCTTGCCCACGGGGGTGGAGCCGGTGAAGGTGATCTTGCGGATGACCGGGTGGGGAATGAGGTATTCCGATATCTCGGACGGCACGCCGTAGACCAGCTGCACCACGCCCGCCGGCACGCCCGCGTCGGCAAAGGCGCGGATGAGGGCGGCGGGCGAGGCGGGGGTTTCTTCCGGTGCCTTGACGATGATGGAGTTGCCCGTGGCCAGCGCGGCAGACAGCTTGCGCACCACCTGGTTGACGGGGAAGTTCCACGGCGTGAACGCCGCCACCGGCCCCACGGGGTGGCGCGTGACGTGGGCGGTGCCGCGCATGTCGCGCGGGGGCACGATGCGGCCATAGGCGCGCATGCCTTCGGCGGCCATCCAGTCGATCACGTCGCAGGCGGCCAGCACTTCGCCCTTGGCTTCGGCCAGGGGCTTGCCTTGCTCCAGCGTGAGGTGGCGGGCGGTTTCGTCGGCACGCTCGCGGAAGATTTGCGCCGCGCGGCGCATCAGCGCGGCGCGCTCGTGCGCGGGGGTGGCGCGCCATTTTTCAAAGCCTTTTTGCGCGGCGGCCAGCGCGCGGTCAAGGTCGGCCGTGCCGGCGTGCGCCAGGCGGCCGATTTCAGCGCCCGTGGCGGGGTTGAACACGGCCAGGGTCTTGCCGCTGGAGGCGTCGCACCATTGGCCGTCGATGAAAAGCTGGGTGTGGGGGTAGGCGGCAGAGGTCATGGGCGGAGGTTTCCTTGGAAAGGTGGGGGAACGGGGGGAATGCAAGGGGTCATGCTAGCGGCATGGGGCGTGGCTTGTCGGAATCGCTGCGCGGTTCCGACCTGCGGGGTGGTGATGGGGTGATTGGAATTAAAGGATAGCTGCTTGCGCAGGTTACTCATCATTTTCAAATTGTTTTTATATGAAATTGTTTAAATACGTACGCAAACAGCTATGTTTTTAATCGTGCCTGTCGCCCTATACCGACCACCCATAGCGCAGCAGGTGAAAGAACACGGGCGCGGCGAAGATGATGGAATCCACCCGGTCGAGCATGCCGCCGTGGCCTTCGATCAGGGTGCCCCAGTCTTTCACGCCCCGGTCGCGCTTGATGGCCGACATCACCAGCCCGCCGAAAAAGCCCATCACGCAAATCACCAGCGCCATGCCCGCGGCCTGCCAGAAGGTGAAGGGCGTGATCCAGCACAGCAGCGCGCCCAGCAGGCTGGCGCTGGCCACGCCGCCGATCAGGCCCTCCCACGTTTTCGACGGCGAGAGCACCGGTGCCAGCTTGTGGCGGCCCAGCAGCTTGCCCCACACGTACTGCAACACGTCGCTGCCCTGCACCACGATCACCAGAAACGCGATCAAAAGCATGTTGCGCCCCTCGAAGCCGGGGATGTGCAGCGTCAACAGCGCGGGCACGTGGCTGATGCAGAACACCGCCACCATCAGCCCCCACTGCACCTTGGCCGTGCGCTCCAGAAAGCGCGTGGCATCGCCCGGCACGGCGGCCAGAATGGGCAGCAGCAGGAAGGCATAGACCGGGATGAAGATGGCATACAGCCCATACCACTCGATCCAGATCAGCGCGTACTGCGCGGGCAGGCCCACGTAAAACGCCGCCGCCAGCGCCATGTGGTCGCCCCGGCGCGTGTAAGTCAGGCTGTAGAACTCGCGCAGCGCGTAAAACGAGATAAACGCGAACAGCACGATCACCCCGCCCTTGCCAAAGGCAAAGGCCACGGCCAGCGCACCCACCATCACCCACCAGGCGCGGATGCGGGCGTTGAGGTTGTCGATGGTGGCGTTGGGCTGGCCCTCGGCCACGCGCTCTTTCAGAAACCAGCCCACGGACGAAGCCAGCGCCAGCACGCCCGCCGCGCCCATGAAAAGCCAGAAGGTGGTGCTCATGGCGCGGCCTGCGGCGTGATGGCGGGCGGCGCGGCGGGTGCATCGTCCTGCCAGGCGTGGGCCGGGCGCAGCGCGAGCATGGCCTCGCGCGCGCGTTGCAGGAAGTCGGCCTTGCCCTCGCCCGCTTGCAGCGCCAGCGGCGCGCCAAAGCACACCGAGCAGGCCAGCGGCACCGGCAGCAGCTCGCCCTTGGGCAGCACGCGCTTGAGGTTGTCGATCCACACCGGCACCAGCCGCGCCTCGGGGCACTGGCGCGCCAGGTGATACAGCCCGCTTTTCAAAGGCAGCAGCACCTCGTCCGTGGTGTTGCGCGTGCCCTCGGGGAACATGATGAGCGAGTGCCCGTGGTCGAGCGCCTCGGCCATCTGCGCCACCGGGTTGCCCTCGGCGTGCGCGCCGCCATCGGCCGGCTGGCGGCGAATCATCAGCGCGCGGAACACGTCATGCCCGATGAAGCGGCGCAGACGCGAGGCCAGCCAATAGTCCTCCCCCGCCACAGGCCGCGTGGCCGCGCGCAGGCCGGGCGGCAGCGAAGCCCACAGCAGCACGAAGTCGCCGTGGCTGGCGTGGTTGGCAAAGTACAGCGTAGGCCGGGCCTGCAAGCTCGCGCCCGGCGCCAGCAGCGCGCGCACGCCCGTCAGCGCCCGCGCAAAACCGATGATGGCCAGGCCCGCGCCCGCAGCCAGCGCGCGATGGGCCAGCACGCGCGCGGGCGACGGCGGTGCGGGTGGTGGGGTGGTCACGGGAAGCGTCATGGTGCGACTGTAAACACAAGCCGGGCCGCAGCTGAACAGCCTCATGCCAAGGACGCGAAGGATTCGCAGAGGACGCGAAAGAACAGCCAAAAGAATGGTTTGGCTTCTCTCCCTCTGGGGCTTGTGTATGCACGCCTCTTTGTAGGCTGGGTAGAGCCGAAGGCGAAACCCAGCAGCCCGGCGCGCGAGAACGCCGGGTTTCGCCTTCGGCTCTACCCCGGCGCGTAGGGTGGGTGCTTGCACCCACGCGGTGACACGGCCCGCCGCGTTCACGTGGGTGCAAGCACCCACCCTACTGCAACCCGGCGATGCCCATCAGCACCGTTTGCAGCAGCACCACCGCCAGGTGCAGGCGCGACAGCCGCCGCGCGCCTGCCACGCGCGCCGCCAGCGGGCGCGCGGTGCCAGCGTCCGCCTGGCGCAGGCCCAGTGCGTGCAGTGCGGTGTCCAGCGCGGGCAGGCTGTGCATGTGCCCGTGCGCCAGCGCGTCGAACAGGCGCGCGTCCAGCGCCAGCCGCAGGGCCAGATAGCGCTCGGCCAGGCCCGCCAGCAGCGCGGCGCTGGCCCACCACACCGCGCCGCCCTGGCCCCACCCGGCCAGCAGCCACGCGGCCAGCGCCAAGGCCGACAGCACCAGCGACCACACCGACAAGGGCCGCGCCGCATGCAGCCAGGCGGCGGTGGCGGCGCACAGCGCGCGCGCGTCGGGGGGCAGTGCGCCGTCGGCGGTCGGAGGCGGTGGGTTCATGGTGCGGGGCGGTTGGGCGTGAGGGGCGGATGCGCCGCCGCCAGCGCGGCGCGCCAGTCGTCGTTCAGCACCATTTGCGGGCGCGCGGCGCGCATCAGGCTTTCGGCGTCGGCATGGCCCTGGGCGTGCAGCCAGGCCATGCAGGCCGCCGCGCTGCGCGAAAAGCCCAGCGCGCAGCACACCCACACCGTCTGCCCGCCTGCGCGGCTGGCCTCGATCACCATCGCCGCGCGCCGCAGTTGCGCGGGCGTGGCGGGCACCAGATCGAGCAGCGGCAGGCAACGCGCGCCTGGCAGGTGGGCGGGCAGCGCGCGCTCGGCGCACAGGCTCACCACGCGCGGGCGGCCTGCGGCCTGCCACTCGGCCCGCGTGGGCACGCGGCCCAGCCGCAGGCCGGGGGCCACGGCCACGCTGGCAGGCAGGCGGCGCGTCCACAGCCAGGCGTTGAGCGCCGCGCCCCACAGATAAGGTGCCAGCAGCCAGCGCGCCGACCAGTGCATGCGGCCTTGCCGGCCCATGTGAAACGCGCGCTCGCTCAAGCCCGCATAAGCCAGCGCCACCACCGCCAGCGACGCAGCGGGCCAGCCCAGCCACAAGGCCCAACCGCCCAGCGGCGTGCGGTAAAGCCCCAGCGCCAGCGCGAGGCAGGCCAGGCTGCCCGCCGCATAGCACGCGGCCAGCCGCCAGCGCCGCCGCCCGCGCGCGTGACACGACACACGTTGCCACGCCTGCGGCAGCGCCACGCGCCGCTCCAGCGGCCACAGCCACACGCACACCACGCCCAGCAGCGCGCCGGTGGGGATGTCGATGAAGTGGTGCTGGTAGGTGGTCAGCACCGAGGCGCAGATCAGCAGCGTCCACCCATGCAGCAGCGCGCGCGCCCAGCGCGGGCGAATCAGGCGGCGGTACAAGTCCCACAGGATCACGGCCAGCGCAATGTGCAGCGAGGGTGCCTGGTTGAAGGGCTGGTCAAACCCCCGCAGCGCGTCAAACAGCAGCGCGGGCGCGCCCTGCACCGGCGGCTGACCAAAGCTGAAGGCCAGCGGCCACAGCACGAAACACGTCACCGCGATGAGCTGCGCCGTCAGCAGCCGCGCGCCGTGGCGCCACACCTCGTGGCGGCTGCGGCACACGAAGAGCGACAGCGCGTAGAAGGCGTTGATGCTCCAGTACGGAAAAATCGTCCACGCCCAGAAGGGCATGCCGTGCTCCCACCCGAACACGATGGCAGGCACCTCGCCCCGCGCCGCCCGCTGCGCCGCGAAATGGTTGGCCAGCCCGTAGCTCAGATAGAAAAACGGTGCCAGAAACGCCAGCCACCCCGCCGCCAGCCGGAAGCGGCGGCGGGTGGCGGGCCCGGTGGATGCGGTGGTGGGCGTCATGGCCGCGCATCATGCACGGGAACAGCCGAACAGCCGGACGCAGAGGACGCAAAGGATTCGCAGAGGACGCAAAAGAACAGCCAAAAGAATGGTTCTTCCCCTCTGAGCTTGTGTATGCACATATCTTTGTAGGCTGGGTAGAGCGCAAGCGAAACCCAGCAAACCGGCTCGCGAGAACGCTGGGTTTCGCCTTCGGCTCTACCCAGCCTACAAGGGGCGGTGATCCATTCAAGCCGCCTGCGCTTCAAGCCGCACGCCGCACCGCCAGCGACACGGTGAAGATGCCCCATTCATCCACGCGCTGCGTGATTTTCTCGAAGCCGGCTTCGGCCACGAGCTGGTCCATCTCGGCCTGGGTGCGGCGGCGCATGACCCAGGCCTGGCCCTGGCGGTGGCTGGTGAGGGCGCGGGCGATGAGTTCGAGCTGCGGGTGCCAGGGCTGGCCGGTGTAGACGAGGTAGCCGCCGGGGGCGATGGCGTCGGCCATGCCTTGCAGCGAGCGCAGCACCATCGCGTTGTCGCCAAACAGCTCGTACAAGCCGCTGACCACGCCCAGCGTGGGGCGTTCGCCGCCTGCGCGCTCGGCGGCCACGCTGGCGGGGTCGAAGGCGTCGGCCTGCACGAAGCGCGCCTTGTCTTGCAGGCCGCGCGCGGCAATCAGCGCCTGGCCGTCGCGCACGTTGATGTCGCTGTAGTCGCGCAGGGTGATGGCGGCCACGTCGGGCAGCACGGGCTGCACGGCGTCGAGCACGTAGCGGCCATGCCCGGCGGCGATGTCGAGGATGCGCGCCGGCTGGCCTTGCGCCGTCAGCCGGGCGATGGCCTCGCGCAGCAGCTCTTCGACGTGCAGCTTGCGCTGGCGTATGCCGCGCCAGCCGATGGCGTTCAGATAGGTCTTGTCGATCAGGCGGCCCACGCCCAGCTTGCCGCCGGGCTGGTTGCGATACACGTAGTCGAGCGTGCTGCCCGAGTCGAAGCCGGTGGCGTGGCCCAGCGCCACGCCGTCGGCCAGCGCGCCGCCCAGGCGCAGGCTGGCGCGGGTGGCGGCCCAGTAAAGCCCGCGCGGCGAGAGCGCGGGCAGGGGCGTGGCCAGCTCGCGCGCTTCGTCGGCGGTGGGGCCATAGACGTCGGCGTTCAGCAAGTGGGCGGGCGCGGGCGGCGCGCTGAACTGGCGCAGGATGAAGGCGCGCACCTTGCGCACCGCGTCGGCGCGGTTCAGCTCGCCCAGGGTGTCGTGGTAGAGGCCGGGCAGCACGTGCTTTTCTTTCGCGGCGCTGCCCAGGCGGGCGTAAAAGCGGTGCTGCGGGCCGTGGTGCACCACCCAGTCGCTGCCGGAGATGAGCAGCTGCACGGGCTGGGTGATGGCTTGCGCGTCTTGCACCACGCGCTCGGCGGCGGTGTAGAGGTCGAGCAGCAGGTTGACGGCGATGGGCCGGGTGATGAGCGGGTCGGCCTCGTAGCTGACGATGCGCGCAGGCTCGCGCGTGAGGTAGCGCGCCTTGACGTAGCTGTTGACGAAAAACAGCCCGCGCAGCCGGTGCATGAGGGCCAGGCCCGGGCGCGCCAGCGGCACGTAGAGCTTGACCTTGAACGCGGGCGAGGCCAGCGTGAACCCGCGCACGCGCGGTGCCCAGTCGTGCGCCCAGGTGGCGGCCAGCACGGCGCCCACGCTTTGCGCGACGACGTACACGTCTTGCATGGGCACGCCGTGATGGGCGGCGATGTGCTCGGTGAAGGCTTGCAGATCGCGCACCATCCACGCGAAGCTGGGCGCGTGCCCGCGCTCGCCGGGCGACTGGCCGTTGCCGCGCGCGTCCCAGGCGAAGACGTCGAAATCGGGCAAATCCAGCTCGTCGGCCAGATGCGACACGCGGCCCGAATGCTCGTGCCCCCGGTGCAGCAGCACGATGGCCCCGCGCCGCTCGCTGCCGGTGGCGGGCCAGTGTCGGTAAAACAGCTCGGCACCGTCGTGGCTGCCAAAGCGCAGCGACTGCTGCGGGCGCGTGGTGGGGTAGTCGATGGCAGGGGCGGTGGGGCTGGGCATGGGCAGGAGTTTGACGAGGTGTTTCAACACATAAAATGAGCTGCTTGCGCATGTTACAAAACGATTTCAGATATGAAAGTATCTGAAATCAAATAAAAACATGCGCAAGCAGCTCCTTTTTTTAATCTGCCTGCTGCAAGGCCCGCCGCACGCGGTTGAGCAGCGTCCACACCGCCAGCGCGACCAAGAGCGGCATCAGCCACGCCAGCCAGCCGGGCAGCGCGCTGCTGGCGGCCACCCACAGGCCCAGCGCGCCAAAGACGAAGGCGCGGTCGCTCTTGCCCAGCGGGCCGTCGTAGCGGCGCTCGGCGCCGATGGTGGGGCCGAGCGCGCCCGCAAACTCCGTCAGCCCCGCCAGCACGATGAACGCGCCCACGGCGGCGGGCTGCAAGGGCGCGACGAGGGCAAAGGGCGCATACAGCGCGGCATCGGCCAGCACGTCGGTCAGCTCGTTCAGCAGCGCGCCCAGCTTGCTTTGCTGGCCGTGCTCGCGCGCCAGCATGCCGTCGATGGCGTTCAGCCCCATGCGCAGCAGCATCCACAGCGGCACCAGCGCAAACGCCGCGCGCGGCGCATCGCCCAGCAGCAGCCACAGCCCCAGCGCCACCGACACCGCGCAGGCCGCCACCGTGACCTGGTTGGCCGTGACCCCCGCTGCTGCCAGCCGCCGCACCAGCGGGCGCAGCAGCGCCTGAAAGCGGGGCTTGAGCTGGTAGATGGACATCACCAGAAAATCAAGCGCCCCAGCCGCGCGCCATGAACACCGCCGCCAGCGGTGCCAGCGCAAACAGGTGCGTTTCGATCATCACCAGCCGACGCGCCCCCGCCACCTCGGTGGCCGGCGGCAGCCCGCCACCGGCTTGCAGGCGCGCGCGCCACTGGCGAAAGCGCCGCGCCGGCCCCAGCATGAGCAGCGCCACCACGATGAGCAGCGTGAACTTGGCGTGCAGCAGCCAGTTGGCCGCGTACCAGCCCGCGCCCTTCATGCCCCACACCATGCGCGCCAGCCCCGTGAGCAGCACGGCGGCGGTGGCCACCCAGAGAACCACGTCCAGCCGCACCAGCCGCGCCACCACCGCCTCATTGAGCCATTCGCGCCGGCACAGCGCCGCCTGCGACGAGGCAAACACCACCCAGGCCAATACGGCGCTGAGGTGAAAAAAAGACAGCCAGGGCTCAAGCATGGGAGACCGATAGTTCCATTGAGTTGCCAAAAATCATAGCTTCTTGCGCATGATATAAGTCATTTTCAATTCATTTATATATGAAAATGGCTTATATCCTTCGTAAGCAGCTATGGGTTTCTGCGGTTGAGCTTTTCATTCAACCTGTCTCGCATTGGGCTTTCTCTTTCCGCTTCGAGCGCGGCAATTGCTATCCATTTGCTAGCATCCTCTCCTAAATCAATAGCAAGATTTCCCGCAAGAATTGGGCTTAATCGGCCCCTCGCTTTTGCGTCTGTGAAAACACTTGGAGTTGTGTTGTAGGAGCGACTCCAAGCAGAAGCAGATTGCTTTTCTAAAGCCTTTCTCAAAAGGTCTATTGACCGAACAAGCATGTTCGTTTCCTTTAGTCAAGGGTAAAAAAAGATAGCGCCTCGATTTTACGTTTAGCACGAAATTTGTAAAAATTTACGCGCTACACGTAAAGGAGCCGCCATGCCCACCCCCTGCTACCCCACCCCCACCCCCACCCCCAGCGCCATCGTTCATGAAGTCGAGCTGAACGATTTCGTTGTCCAGTCTGTGGTTGTTGATGACCACCACGAGTATCGAGTCCTGCGTTATGGCAGCGTCGTAACGCAAAGCCATGAAGGCTTCGGCTCAACGGGCTTAGCCTTGTACAGCGGCCTTCAGTACGCGGTGTGGATGCCATGAACTGGCTTCAACCAGTCGCCCACAAGGCTATGACGGGGATTACGGCCCCCTGCGTTGAAGTCGCCTTGCCTGTACCAGTCCACACAGTCTTCCACCGTGTATTGCCCGTGCAGCAAGTCGCAGGCAAGGTCTACGCGGGTGATCTTGTAGTCAAACTGCCTGCCGATGAAGTCGGCCATGGCCTGCCAGTTGCTCACCTTGCTGCACCCGGTACCCGAGAGATCAAAGCGGGCACGGTTGCGGTGGTGGATGCCTGCTTAGTTTCGCCCGCCCCTGTCACTGCCCCCAGAGACACACCTGTCGCTGCTGCTGTGGCGGCTCCCAGCGGCAAAGGGGCGGGCACCCCTGCACCAGTCGAGCCATCGCGCCGCGCCTTATCGGCCTGTGACGTCCAGGCCGACATCGCCCATTGCCGCCCTGGCCCCGGCCGACCCCGCTCTGTCCCCTTGCGTCCTGAATTGATGGACCGCGCCTTCTGGCTCCAGCGCCGCCTACCGCTATGACCATCCGCCTGCCTCGTCTGTACACCGCACGCGCGAAGCGCCGCGCCGTCCTGCCGCCGCAAGCGAAGCGCGGCGAGCGGGGCGGCAAGGCGCGCAGCGCTTGCCCCCCTGCTCTAACAGGGGGGGAAAGTCCCGCGAAGGCCAAAGTTGACTGGCTCACCTTCACCTTTCAAGTTGACCGGGACGTCCTTCATGACCGGGAACACCTTGACCTGTTGCGCAACCTCATCGGCCCCAACGTCACAGCCGTCAGCGCACCCGGCATGCTCGGCTACGCGCACGGCGTTCGCTACTTTGCCCGCGTAGAGGATCAGGAAATCGCCATCGCCCGCCTTGACTGGGGAGGCAACCACCACCGCAACCGTGCCCGCTTTGATCTCTCGGGTACCGGGTGCAGCAAGGTGAGCAACTGGCAGGCCATGGCCGACTTCATCGGCAGGCAGTTTGACTACAAGATCACCCGCGTAGACCTTGCCTGCGACTTGCTGCACGGGCAATACACGGTGGAAGACTGTGTGGACTGGTACAGGCAAGGCGACTTCAACGCAGGGGGCCGTAATCCCCGTCATAGCCTTGTGGGCGACTGGTTGAAGCCAGTACATGGGCGCACCCTGGAAGTAGGCCGCCGCACCAACGGAAAGATGCTGCGCGCCTATGAAAAAGGCCGTCAGCTCGGTGACGCTGAAAGCCCTTGGACTCGCTTCGAAGTCGAGTTCCGCAGCATAGATCGAGACCTCAGCACCGACTACCTCATCCGCTGTGACCACTACTTTGCCGGGGCCTACCGCTGCCTGCAAAAGCTCCTCGACGCTGTGCCAGCAAGCTCGCCCACGCACCAGACAGAAGGCGAAATCAGCCTTGAGCACCTCACCAAGCACTTGCGCACAGCCTACGGCAAGTGCCTGCACGTGTTGCGCCTGTCCATGAGCGCAGAAGACATCGTCAGTTCCCTGACCGTAAACGGCATTCCCGCCAGGCTGGAAAAGGCTGCCGTTTCCGGATTTTTACCAAAGACCTTTTCCAGTGGAGAACGCTATGAAAATGCAAGTCATCGGCTTTGAAATCATTGCTGGCACGTCAAAAAAAACCGGCAATGCCTACGACATGTCCAAGGTACACACCCTGATCCCCTTGGAACAAACCCAGACAGCTAAAGGCGCGGTAGGCACAAGCTACGACTGCCCCAGTCACGTTCTGGAAAAAATCCGGCACCTTGCCCCGCCCCTGCTGTGCGAAGTCGAAATGCAGGACGTTCAGCGATTTGGCGCGCGTCAGCAGCAAATCGCCAGCATCGTCCCTGCTGATCGTGCCACGGCCAGCGATGGTCGCGAAATCATCCGCAAAGCCGCTTGAAATTGCAGCCTGAATAGCCTTCGCAAGAGGGTTATTTGGGCTGCAATTTTGCAGCTGGACAACCAAGGAGAAACCATGTCCAAGCAACTCAAAACCCGCCTGGCCCTCATCCCGGCATTCGTCATCGCAGGCATGTCCAGCGCACACGCCGCCCTGCCCAGCGAAGTTACCACTGCCATTGAAACCGCAGGCGCTGACCTCAAAACCGCCGCAGCCGCCGTCATCGTTGCATTGGTGGCCTTCTGGGGCCTGCGCAAACTCGGCAGCAAAATGGGCTGGTGGTAATCGAGAGGTCGAGCATGAGCGCGCTTTACCAAGGTATTTGCTACCCCTCAAACGCAGAGGCAAAGCAAGCGGCATGCTCGGCCATCTCGGCCCGCTGGGGTGATGGTGCATCGATATACACCGTCGAATGCACCAGCTCCAGCGGGCCAACCATGAATATTTGCAAACGTCAGGATGGCGGAGTTTGCCAAATCATCACGCAAGATTATCCGGATTTTCCCAGCTGCGAACATTCAGGCGGCACTGATATGGCCATGGACTGGCTATATCTTGTGCTCCCTCTTATGGCGGCTCTTTGGGGCCTTAAAAGACTTATGCGTATATTTGACACAAATCGTGAGGACGCATGACCTACGACGCATACCAGTACATACAAACAGCGGCATTGATTTTTGTCTTGATGGGGGCAGCGTGGTACATCTTCAAGTAATGCGGTTGATTGTCGCTGTGCTTTTGCTTTGCGCTTCAGCTTTTTCTTTTGCTATTCAAACCCCTGCTATTGCTTCCTATGTAGCTAAATGCCCGTGGCAACATCCTGAATCCCAGCAAAGTTCATCAAGAGAACAGATTTGCGCTTCTTCTTGGGCTACCGAGTGCGCTTTGAATCAAGGCTCCTCCGACATTCATGTAATTTGGCAAAACAATTCTTGCGTTATTAATTTATCTTCTGGTTCTTCTCTTGGTCAAATTCAATTTATAGAAACTTTAAAATGCCCTGAAGGCTCTAGCCTTTCCGGTCGGAATTGTGTTTTTCCTGATAAACCTTGCCCCTCTGGACAATTGCTTATCGACGGCCAATGCCAGCCTCCCAATTGTCCAGAAGGCACCACATACAACGAATCAGCAAAAGCCTGTTTTTGCCCGGATGGTTTGGAACCTATTAATGGAAAATGCAAAAAAGACTGCGAACCCGATGAAGAAGAATGGGGCGGTCAATGCCTCAAGAAATGCAAGCCCGGTGAAGAGCGCGATATTAATGGCGTCTGCAAGCCTAAAAAATGCGTAAAAGACCGTCCTCACGTTTATCCAATATCTGAACCAGTTGGCGCAAAATGTGAAAACGGTTGTGTAGTTGAAGTGACGACTGCCACTGTGCACGTTGGAGACCCCACTGCACCGTCTGCACCTGGTCGGACTGGTTACGAAACGGGCGCAACTTGCAATGAGCCGAATCCTCCTGATAATCCGCCAGAAAACCCAGGCGGCGGCGAGCCAGGTGGTGGTGAGCCAGGTACACCAGGCGGCGGCACTCCA
>JAUNTQ010000224.1 GCA_030538605.1 Pseudomonadota bacterium | reverse complement strand
CCGGGCGCGGCGCTGTTTCGCTTTGCCAACACGGCGGACGCCATGTGGGGCTACCGGGGCGCGCGGCGGCTGAATGGCGTGGCGCGTGACTGGACCTGGGCCGGTAAATGGGCCGCGCGCGCCGACGACGTGCTGGCCTGGGTGCCCGCGCGCATCACGGCGGCGCTGATTGCCGTGCTGGGCGGCGCGCGCGGGCCGGGCCAGCTGGCGGCCAACGCGGTGCGCACGCCATCGCCCAACAGCGGCTGGCCGATGGCGGCCATGGCCATTGCGCTGGGCGTGCACCTGCGCAAGCCGGGCGTGTACACGCTCAACCCCGAAGGTCGCACGCCCGAAGCGGCCGATTTGCTGCGCGCCTGCGCCATCGGCTCGCGCTGCGCGCTGGCGGCCACGGTGGTGACGTGTGGGGTGTTGTGGGTGGTGCTGGGTTGAGTGCGCTGAACAGCCGGGCAGCCCAGCAGCCGGACGCAGAGGACGCAAAGGTTTCGCAGAGGACGCAAAAGAAATACAAGAACTCCTTTTTTGCGCCTTCTGCGAAACCTTTGCGTCCTCTGCGTTCAGTTTTTTGAAAGAAATCAATCGTTAGCGCTTATGTAGAAAGCGCCAGCAGCTATGAATATTGAGTTTATCCACGGTGGCCCCGATGCATTGGGTGTGCCCTTGCACGACTTGTCGAGCAACGCCAACGCCTGCGGCCCGCACGCGGCCACGGTGCAGGCGCTGCGCATGGTGGATGCGCGGCATTACCCCGATCCGGCTTACACCGCGCTCACCGTGCAACTGGCTGCCTGGCATGGCGTGGGGCCTGAGCGCATCGTCATGGCCGCCAGCGGCAGCGAGTTCATTCAGCGCATCAGCGTGGCCGTGGCATTGGGCGGGCAGGGCGCGGGCGTGTGGCTGCCTGCGCACGCTTATGGCGACTACGCGCGTGCCGCGCAGGCCGCCGGTTTGCAGCGTGTGCATGACGCGGCGCAGGCTGCGCTGCTGTGGGCGTGCGAGCCGTCCAGCCCGCTCGGGCAGGCGCAAGCGGGGCTGGCTGAGCAAGTGGCGGCGCTGGGGCCGGGGCAGGCGCTGGTGCTCGACCAGGCTTATGAGCCGCTGCGCCTGTCCGGCGCGCCTTCGCTGGACGGCGCGGCGCTTGACCGCGTGTGGCGTCTCGTTACCCCTAACAAGGCGCTGGGCCTGACGGGCGTGCGCGCGGCCTACGCCATTGCACCGCAACATGCCGACGTGGCCCTGCTGGCGCGCGTGCGGGCGCTGTCGCCATCGTGGCCGGTGGGCGCGCACGGCGTGGCGCTGCTGCACCACTGGGCCAGCGTGCCCACACACGAGTGGCTGGCCGAATGCCGCCACACGCTGCGTGGCTGGAAGGCGCGGCAGATCGGCTTGCTGCAAGCGGCCAGCTGGCAGGTGGAGGCCAGTGATGCCAACTTTTTGGTAGCTGCTCGCGCAGAGTGGGCGGTCGCTGAAGGGCTGTTTGACTTGAAAAACCTGTTGACCCACCTGCGTGCGCAAGGCATCAAGCTGCGCGACTGCGCCAGCTTTGGCCTGCCCGGCCACGTGCGCCTGGCGGTGGCCGCGCCCGCCGCGCAAGATGCGCTGATGGCCGCGCTCGCGGCCATGAAGGTGCCCGCATGAGCGCCCGCTGCGTCATGGTGCTGGGCACCAGCTCGGGCGCGGGCAAGAGCTGGGTGGCCACCGCGCTGTGCCGCCACTACGCCCGCCAGGGCCTGAAGGTGGCCCCCTTCAAGGCGCAGAACATGAGCAACAACGCGCGCGTGGTGCCCACAGCCGATGGGCAGATGGGCGAGATCGGTGCAGCGCAGTACTTTCAGGCCTTGGCTGCGCGCGCCACACCCGACGTGCGCATGAACCCGCTGCTGCTCAAGCCCGAGGCCGACACGCGCAGCCAGGTGG
>JAUNTQ010000076.1 GCA_030538605.1 Pseudomonadota bacterium | reverse complement strand
ACCTGTGCACTTCGGTCAATCAGGTGGTGTGCCACGGCATTCCGAACGACAAGCCGCTGAAAAAGGGCGACATCGTGAACGTGGACGTCACCGTCATCACGCCCGAGGGCTGGTATGGCGACAACAGCCGCATGTTCGAGATCGGCGAGGTGTCGATTGCCGCGCACCGCCTGTGCGCGCTGACGTTTGACGCGATGTGGCTGGGCATCGAGCAGGTGCGCCCCGGCGCGCGGCTGGGCGATGTGGGGCATGCGATCCAGAAGTTTGCCGAAGGCCACCGGCTGTCGGTGGTGCGCGAGTTCTGCGGCCACGGCATCGGGCAGACGTTTCACGAAGACCCGCAGGTGCTGCACTACGGCAAGCCGGGCACGGGCGAAGAGCTGCTGCCGGGCATGACCTTCACCATCGAGCCCATGATCAACCTGGGCCGGCGCGACATCAAGGAGCAGGGCGACGGCTGGACCATCGTCACGCGCGACCGCAGCCTGTCGGCGCAGTGGGAGCACACGGTGCTGGTCACGCCCACGGGCTACGAAGTGCTGACCCTCTCGGCGGGCAGCCCGCCCGTGCCCGATTTCGTCAAGGGCATGGCGCAGGCCGCATGAGCGCCCCCTTGCAGGCGCTGCGCAGCGACTACCGCCAGCGCAAGGCGGATTTGCTGGCCGAAATAGACGGCACCGGCATGGCCGTGCGCGGCGTGCGCAAGTCGCTCGCGCGCCTGAGTGCGTTGACTGACGAGACATTGCGCGCGCTGTGGCGGGCGGCAGATTTCTGCCCGCGCTGCGCGCTGCTGGCCGTGGGCGGCTATGGGCGCGGCGAGCTGTTTCCGTATTCGGACGTGGACGTGCTCGTGCTGCTGCCCGCCGATGCCGACCCCGCGCAGGACGCGCCGCTGCGCCAGCGCATCGAGCGCTTCATCAGCAGCTGCTGGGACGTGGGGCTGGAGATCGGCTCCAGCGTGCGCACCACCGCCGAATGCCTGCAACTGGCTGCCGACGACCTCACCGTGCAGACCGCGCTGCTGGAGGCGCGCCTCATCACCGGCGAGCGCAAGGCGTTCAAGGACTTCCAGCAGCGCTTCACCGCGCAGATGGACCCGCTCGCCTTTTTCACCGCCAAGCGGCTGGAAATGCGCCAGCGCCACATCAAGTACGAAGACACGCCCTACGCGCTGGAGCCCAACTGCAAGGAATCGCCCGGCGGCCAGCGCGACTTGCAGTTCCTGTTGTGGACGGCGCGCGCCGCAGGCCTGGGCCACCACTGGGCCGACCTGGCCCGCGCCGGCGTGGCCACCCCGCACGAGGTGCGCCAGCTGCGCCACAACGAAGCGCTTTTGGCCACCATCCGCGCGCGCCTGCACCTGATCGCGCGGCGGCGCGAAGACCGGCTGGTGTTCGATCTGCAAGCAGCCGTGGCCGAATCGTTCGGCCTGCAACACCGCTTCAGCGACGACGGCCGCCTCACCCTGCGCGCCAGCGAAGTGCTGATGCGCCGCTATTACTGGGCCGCCAAGGCCGTCACGCAGCTCCGGCAGGTGCTGCAGCAAGGCATTGAGCAGGCGCTGCGCACCCGCCGGGGCGAGCCCGCGCCCACGCTGCGGCGCATCAACGAGCGCTTTTTCGACAAGGCCGGCCTGATCGAAGTGGCCAGCGACGAGCTTTATCAGCGCGAGCCGCAGGCCATCCTCGAAACCTTCCTGCTCTACGCCAAGACCCCGGGCCTCAAAGGCCTGTCGGCGCGCACGCTGCGCGCGCTCTACCACGCGCGCCGGGTGATGAACCCCGCCTTTCGCGCCGATGCGGCCAACCGCAAGACCTTTCTGGCCATCTTGCAGCAGCCCCAGGGCGTCACCCACGCCTTCCGCCTGATGAACCAGACCAGCGTGCTGGGCCGCTACCTGTGGCCGTTCCGGCGCATCGTGGGGCAGATGCAGCACGACCTGTTCCACGTCTACACGGTGGACCAGCACATCCTCATGGTGCTGCGCAACATGCGGCGCTTTTTCATGGCCGAGCACGCGCACGAATACCCGTTCTGCTCGCAGCTGGCCGCGGGCTGGGACAAGCCCTGGCTGCTCTACACCGCCGCGCTGTTTCACGACATCGCCAAAGGCCGCGGGGGCGATCACTCCGAGCTGGGCGCTGCCGAAGTGCGCCGCTTTTGCCAGCAGCACGGCATTGCCCAGGCCGACACGCAGCTGCTCGAGTTTCTCGTGCGCGAGCACCTGGCCATGAGCCGCGTGGCGCAAAAGGAAGACCTGAGCGAGCCGCAAGTCATCCGCGCCTTTGCCGAGCGCGTGGGCAACGAGCGCTACCTCACCGCGCTGTACCTGCTCACCGTGGCCGACGTGCGCGGCACCAGCCCCAAGGTGTGGAACGCCTGGAAAGGCAAGCTGCTGGAAGACCTGTACAAGCTCACCGTGCACACGCTGGGCGGGCGCGCGCCCGACCCCGACGCCCTCATCGAAGCGCGCAAGCGCGAGGCGCTCATCCAGCTCGCGCTGGCATCGGTGCCGCACGCATCGCACATGGCGCTGTGGGACACGCTGCAAGTGAGCTACTTCATGCGCCACGACGCGGGCGACATCGCCTGGCACACCCGCGTGCTCTCGCGCGTGCTTTCACTCACGCCACCGTCCGCTGCGCACCCGCCCCCCGTCATCGTGCGCGCCCGCCTGTCGCCGCTGGGCGACGGCCCGCAGGTGCTGGTCTACGCTCGCGACAGGGCCGACCTCTTCGCCCGCATCTGCGGCTACTTCGACCGCGCGGGCTTTTCCGTCCTCGACGCCAAGATCCACACCACCCGCGACGGCTACGCGCTCGACACCTTCCAGCTCGTCAGCGCCGCCGGGGCCGAGCATTACCGCGAGTTCATCCACATGGTCGAGGCCGAAATGCCCCAGGCCATCGCCAGCACGGACCCCCTGCCCGCCCCGCGCCTGGGCCGCGCCTCGCCCCGCGTGCGCAGCTTTCCCGTGTCCCCGCGCATCGACCTGCGCCCCGACGACCGCGCCCAGCACTGGCTGCTGACCGTCATCACCAGCGACCGCCCCGGCCTGCTCTACGGCATCGCCCGCGTGCTGGCGGCCCACCACGTCGATCTGGAGCTGGCCAAGATCAGCACCTTGGGCGAGCGCGTGGAAGACACCTTTCTGCTCAAGGGCGACAGCCTGCAGCACAGCAAAACCCAGATCGCCATCGAGCACGAGATCATGCAGGTGCTGACCGACAACTGATAAAAAGCAGCTTCCTTCGCATGTTTCATAGCTGAACCCAAAAAACAACCAAACGCCTCTTGCTCCCTCCCCCGCTGGGGGAGGGTTGGGGTGGGGGCTGACCACGGTGATTCATCGAAGGTGGTTAGCCCCCATCCCAGCCTTCCCCCAGCGGGGGAAGGGGCCAACAGCCCAAACACCAGCCGGCTGATGGGATTGGCTGCATATATTTTTCTCATCACTTTCCCACCCCACCGCATGCCCACCCCTGCCCTGTCCACCCCCTACGAAGACCTCATGCGCCACGTGTTCACCCACGGCGTGGCCAAGGGCGACCGCACCGGCACCGGCACGCGCAGCGTGTTCGGCCACCAGATGCGCTTCGACCTTGGCGCGGGCTTTCCGCTCGTCACCACCAAGAAGGTGCACCTCAAAAGCATCATCCTGGAGCTGCTGTGGTTTCTGCGCGGCGACGGCAACGCGCGCTGGCTGCAAGAGCGCGGCGTGAGCATCTGGAACGAATGGGCCGACCCGCACACGGGCGAGCTTGGCCCCGTGTATGGCGTGCAGTGGCGCAGCTGGCCCACGCCCGGCGGCGGCCACATCGACCAGATCGCGCAAGTGGTGCAGCAGCTCAAGACCAACCCCGACAGCCGCCGCCTCATCGTCAGCGCCTGGAACGTGGCCGAGCTCGACCGCATGGCCCTCATGCCCTGCCACGCGCTGTTCCAGTTCTACGTGGCCGGCGGCAAACTCAGCTGCCAGCTCTACCAGCGCAGCGCCGACATCTTTCTGGGCGTGCCCTTCAACATCGCCAGCTACGCGCTGCTCACCCACATGCTCGCCCAGCAGTGCGACCTGCAAGTGGGCGACTTCATCTGGACCGGCGGCGACTGCCACATCTACGCCAACCACTTCGAGCAGGTGCAAGCGCAGCTCGCCCGCACGCCCTTTCCGTACCCCACCCTGCACATCCGCCGCCGCCCGCCGAGCATCTTCGACTACGCATACGAAGACTTCGAGGTGCACGACTACCAGCACCACCCGGCCATCAAGGCACCCGTGGCGGTGTAAAAACCTGGCTGGTTTTCCTTGATGCGTTCGGCTGCTCGATGACGAATGACCGCGCTCTGGCGAGCGCATGACAAATGACCCAGGACAAGGACATGCACAGCGCTTTCGTCATTTGTCATTTGTCATGGCGCGCCAGCGCCGGTCATCGGGTGCAGCGAAGCCATGCTTCATATCGATAGCTGCCCGCGCAAGTCATTAAACAATATTAGATACTTTTATATCTTAAATCCTTTCAAAACGTACGCAAGCAGCTCACTTTTTTTATACAAACCTTGCCATGCCCCCATTGACCGACCTCTACCGCACCATGGTGCGCATCCGCGCCTTCGAAGACGCTGCCGAAGCCGCCAGCCAGGGCGGTGTGGCCGCCTGGGGGCTGGCCGCGTCCGCGCAGCCTGCACTGGTGCGCGGGCCGCTGCACCTGTCCACCGGGCAAGAGGCCGTGGCCGCCGGCGTGTGCGCCCACCTCACCCGCGCCGACCTGCTCACCAGCACCCACCGCGGCCACGGCCACACCCTCGCCAAGGGGGCCAGCCCCGCCGCCATGATGGCCGAGCTGTTTGGCCGCGCCAGCGGCACCAACGGCGGCAAGGGCGGCTCCATGCACATTGCCGATTTCTCCGTCGGCATGCTGGGGGCCAACGGCGTGGTCGCCGCCGGGCTGCCCATTGCCGTGGGCGCGGCGCAGGCGCTGAAAATGCGCGGCACGCACCAGGCTGAAGGCGCCATCGCCGTGTGCTTCTTCGGCGACGGTGCCATCAACCGCGGCCCCTTCATGGAAGCGCTGAACTGGGCCGTGGTCTATCACCTGCCCCTGCTCTTCGTGTGCGAGGACAACCGCATCAGCGCCACCACCGACAGCCGCCAGATGACCGCCGGCCCCGGTGCCAGCGCCCGCGCCGCCGCGCTGGGCCTGCCCGCCGTGCAAGCCGACGGCACCGACGTGCAAGCCGTCAGCGCCGCCGCCGCCGCCCTCATCGCCGACGTGCGCGCAGGGCGCGGCCCGCGCCTGCTGCACGCGCTGACCGACCGCCACAAAGGCCACGTCTCGGTCGACCCCGGCCTTTACCGCAACGCCGACGACGTGGCCGCCGCCCTCGCCCGCGACGGCCTGGCGCGCACCCGCGCGCAACTGGTGGCGCAAGGCCACACCGCGCAGGTCGAGCAGATCGAGCGCGAAGCCCGCGCCGAAATCGACGCCGCCGTCGCCACCGCCACCGCCGCGCCGCCGCCAGGCAAGGCCGCCGCCTACACCGACATCCAGAACACCGGCGAAGGCGTGTGGGCATGAAGCAGGCCGAAAAAATGACCGAACAGATGACCTACGCCCAGGCCGCCGCCCTGGCCCTGTCGCAAGCCATGCAGGCCAACCCCCACGTCGTCGCCCTGGGCGAAGACTTAGGGCGTGGCGGCGTCTTCGGCCAATACCGCGACGCCAGCGGCGCGCCGCTGGCGCAGCGCTTCGGGCCTGAGCGCGTCATCGACACGCCCATCTCCGAAAGCACCATCGTCGGTGCCGCCGTGGGCATGGCGCTGGCCGGCTGCACGCCCGTGGTGGAGCTGCGCGTGGTCGACTTCGCCCTGTGCGCCATCGACGAAGTGGTCAACCAGGCCGCCAAGAACCGCTACATGTTCGGCGGCCAGGGCCGCGTGCCCATGGTCATGCGCATGCCCATCGGCATCTGGTCGTCGTCCGCCGCGCAGCACAGCCAGTCGCTCGAAGCGTGGTTTGCCCACATCCCCGGCCTGGTGGTCGTGTGCCCCAGCACCCCGGCCGACAACCACGGCCTGCTGCTGGCGGCGCTGGCCAGCGGCGACCCCGTGGTCTACATGGAGCACAAAGAGCTGTGGCCCGTCACCGGCCCCGTCACCCCCGGCCAGGTGGTGCCACTGGGCCAGGCGCGCGTGGTGCGTGAAGGCGGCGACGTGACCCTGGTCAGCTGGTCGCGCCAGGTGCAGGCATGCGAGCAAGCCGCCGAGCAGCTCGCCGCGCAAGGCGTGCAGGCCGAGGTGATCGACCTGCGCACCCTCTGGCCCTGGGACAAGGCCGCCGTGCTCGCCAGCGTGGCCAGGACCGGGCGTCTGCTGGTGGTGCACGAGGCCATCCGCGTGGCCGGCTTCGGGGCCGAAATCGCCGCCACCGTGGCCGAGGAAACCGGCGCGCGCGTCATGCGCCTGGGCGCGCCGCGCATCCCCGTGGGCTACGCCCCCACGCTGGAGGCCGAAGCCCGCGTCACACCCGAGGCCATTGCCACCGCCGCGCACCGGCTCACCGCATGAGCGGCCCGCGCATCGGCCTCATCTGGGCGCAGGCGCGCGGCGGCGTCATCGGCCAGGGCGGCACCATGCCCTGGCACCTGCCCGAAGACCTGGCCCACTTCAAGCGCACTACCCTCAGCCACCCGGTCATCATGGGCCGCAAGACCTGGGACTCGCTGCCCCCGCGCTTTCGCCCCCTGCCCGGGCGCGACAACATCGTCATCACCCGCCAGCAAGACTGGCATGAAACCGGCGCGCAACACGCGAAAAACCTGAATGATGCGCTACAGAAAGCGCAGAACGCCGAGCGCTGCTGGATCATCGGCGGCGCGCAAATCTACGCCCTGGCCCTGCCCCTGGCCGACGAACTGGTGGTGACCGAGATCGACGCCGACTTCAAGGGCGACGCCTTCGCCCCCCCCATCGGCCCCGAATGGCAAGCCACCAGCCGCCAGCCCATCACCGCCGCCAATGGCCTGCCGATCAGCTTCGTGCGCTATCAACGGGTGGCGCGCTGAGCGGCAAACGAATCTCGCACACCTCTGTAGGCTGGGTAGAGCCGAAGGCGAAACCCAGCAAACCGGCTCGCCAAAACGCTGGGTTTCGCCTTCGGCTCTACCCAGCCTACAAAGCCTTTCGCGTCCGGTTATTTCCGGCTGTTCAACCGCCCGCCTAAGGCCGCACCAGCCGATAGTGGTGCGCCAGCCGCTTGGCCAGCACCGCCGAGGCCACGTAGGCATTGGCCACGTCGTGCCGGTGCGTGCACAGCGTGATGGGCACGCGCGCGCCCATCACCAGGCCCGAGGCCGTGGCCCCGGCCAGATACTGCAACTGGCGGCCCAGCATCGAGGCCGCTTCCATGTCCGGCGCCAGCAAGATGTCCGCCTGCCCGGCCACCGCCGAGTGCGGGTGCTTGGCCAGGGCCGAGTCGCGCGAGACGGCGCTGTCAAACGCCAGCGGCCCGTCGATCAGGCCGCCGCCGATCTGGCCGCTGTCCACCATCTTGCACAGCGCCGCGGCATCCACCGTGGAAGGCACAGCCGCATCAATCTCCTCCACCGACGACAGCACCGCCACGCGCGGCGTCTCCACGCCCATCACGCGCGCCAGGTCGATGGCGTTGCGCACGATGTCGGCCTTCTCCGCCAGCGTGGGCGCGACGTGCAGCACGGCATCCGTGAGAAGCAGCGGCTTGGCATAGGTGGGCACGTCAAAGCGGAACACGTGCGACAAGCGCCGGCGCGTGTGCAGCGCCGTGGCTGCCTGCACGGCGGCCAGCAGCTCGTCCTTGCGCAGGCTGCCCGCCATCAGCGCCTGCACCCGCCCATCGGCGGCCAGCACCGCCGCCGTGGCCGCCGACGCCGCGCTGTGCGGCGCGGCGATGATCTCCATGCCATGCAAATCCACGCCTGCGGCTTCAGCCGTTTCGCGAATGCGCTCGGGCGGGCCGATCAGCACCGGCTCGATCAGCCCCGCGCGCGCCGCCGCCAGCGCGCCCGCCAGCACGCCGGGGTGGCAGGGGTGCACCACGCCGCAGCGCACGGCAGCCAGGTCTTGCGCCTGCGCCAGCAGCGCCTTCAGGCGCGCCTCGGGGTCGAACAGCTGGATGTGCGGCGCATCCATGCGCGGGCGCCGCACCTTCTGCGTGGGCGCCAGCACGCGCGCCACGCCCGACAGCACTTTTTCATCGTTCTGGTTGCTCACCACGCAGTCCAGCTCCACGCGCTTTTTGGCCTCGTCCTTGCTGAGCACCGTCACCGTCACCGTGAGCGTGTCGCCCACGCGCACGGGCCGCGAAAAGCGCAGCGACTGCTCCAGATAGATCGTGCCCGGCCCCGGCAGCTGCGTACCCAGCACTGCAGAGATGAAAGCGCCGCCCAGCATGCCGTGCGCGATCACGCCGTGGAACATGCTGGCGTCGGCATAAGCCGTGTCCAGGTGCGCCGGATTCACGTCGCCGGAGATGGCGGCAAAAGCGCGAATGTCGTCTTGCGACAGCGTGCGCACCATGCGCGCCACCTGGCCAATCTGCAGCTCGTCGAAGGTCACGTTCTCGATCAACTGCGCTGCAGGCGCAGCGGCCTGCGCTTGCGCAGGGTCTGAAAAAGCAGAGGTCAAAGAAGCATCTACGCGGTCAGAAGTCATGCAGCATCAACGGCCGCCCGGCCAGCCACCATGGCCGCCCCGCGCACCGTTCCATTCAAGGGTTAACCCTTGTATTGTCGCAAGTGCATGTGGCAGGGGCGTGAAAGCGGGGTTGAGCGTTGAGCGCGTCAGAGGCGAAGCGTCGGGAAGTCCAGGTTTTGAGGCTGACGCCTCAGAACGCCCCCGGATACGCCCCGCCATCGAGCAGCACGTTCTGCCCCGTCAGGTAAGCGGCCTGCTCGCTGCACAGGAAGGCACACACCGCGCCAAACTCCGCCGCCGTGCCAAAGCGCCGCGCCGGTATCTGCGCCTGCTGCGCGGCGCGCACCTCGTCCACGCTTTTGCCGGTTTTTTGGGCCGCTCCGGCGAAGGTGCCCGCCAGCCGGTCGGTGTCGAACTTGCCCGGCAGCAGGTTGTTCACCGTCACGCCGCGCGCGGCAATCTCGGGGTTGCGCGCCAGCCCGGCCACGAAACCCGTCAGGCCCGAGCGCGCGCCGTTGGACAAACCCAGAATGTCGATCGGGGCCTTCACCGCGCTCGACGTGATGTTGACAATGCGCCCAAACCCGCGCGCGGCCATGCCGTCGATGGTGGCCTTGATCAGCTCGATCGGCGTCAGCATGTTGGCCTCCACCGCCGCGATCCACGCCGCGCGGTCCCAGTCGCGAAAGTCGCCCGTGGGCGGGCCACCCGCATTGGTCACCACGATGTCGAAATCGCTGCGTTCGGCAAACACCGCCGCACGGCCTTCCGCCGTGGTGATGTCGGCGGCCACGAACCGCACCTCGGCACCTGTCTGCCCAGTGCCGCGAGCCCGTGCTTCTGACGCCGCAGCCGCCAGCGCCTCGGCCCCGCGCGCCACCATCAGCACATTCACGCCCTCGGCCACCAGCGCCTCGGCGCAGCCCCGCCCCAGCCCCTTGCTGGCGCCGCACACCAGCGCCCATTTGCCTGCAATGCCCAGATCCATCTCGCACATCCTTCGTTGGTAGTGAAAGGTGCCCATTCTCCAGCCTGAAACCCACCGCTGCGCGCTGGCTCAGGTTCGACGTCCGGGAGGCGGCATGCCAAGAGCTTGAACAAGGCAATAACAAGCAAACTGCTGGGCAACCAATGGGACAGTGCCCCATCCATGGGACAACCCAAAGAAAAAGGGCCTGGAACATGTGTTCCAGGCCCTTGTCTCATAAGGAAAAATTGGCGCGGCTGGCAGGATTCGAACCAACTACCCCTTGGTTCGTAGGTAAGTACATCGCCATTTTCGCCACCTCTGAAAAACCCCGCAAATTGACTCTAACTATTTGATAAACAAGGGAAATTTTCTGTTTCCCTTCCCTTCGTTCATCCCCGAGTCCCGCACTCTACCCCGCGAATCTGTTGGGCACATTGTTGGGCACAAATTAGAATGTGCCCCAGCAACCAAGTACACCAACAAGGCCACCAGAAGGCCGCACAAGGGGCGAACGATGACCGATCCTATCCTGAGCAACACCCACACCGAAAACGCCCCCAAGGGCGCGACAACAGCCAAGCCAAAGGGCGACCGCTGGCAACACAAAGAGCTTGAAGCCGCTTTGAAGTCGCCCACGGTTACCCGAGTGACGGAAGCCGGGGGAATCTATGGTGTCGTAAGGCGTGGCAAGGACGGCGCCCCGTCTGTCATGTTCCGCTGGCGCTTCCGTCACGACAACAAGCTGGCGGACTTCACGTGTGGCACATGGCCGGGCGACTCCCTCAAGGACATCCGCGAAGCCCATGCGTGGGCAGTCGAACAGCACAAGGCGGGCAAGAACCCCAGCACCGAACGCCAGCTATCGAAGGCACAAGCCGCCCACGCACAAGCGGAACTGGCCCGCACCTACACCGAAGAAACCGTCCGGGCGCTGGCCGACCGCTGGCAGCAAGCGGAACTGGTGAAGCGTGGCACCAAAGGCCGCAAGGACAACGGCACCGAAGTGCTACGCAGCTTCGAACGCGACATCTTTCCCACGCTGGGCGATAGACCCATCGCCAGCATCAAGCGTGCCGAGTGGGCGGAACTCTTTGACGAAGTGAAGGCGCGTTCCCCTCGCATGGCGCTTCGCCTCTTTGCCGATGCCCGCCAGTTCCTTGACTGGTGTTCCCGCCGCGATTACATCGAAGTCAACCCGCTACACAAATTGAAGCGCGATGACATCGCACCAGCGTACAAAGAGCGCGACCGCGTTCTGTGGGATTCCAAGTCGCCCACACCACACGCCGAACTGTTGGAGCTACGGGACAAGCTGCCAAGCGCCAGATTGCAGCGCACCACCGAACTAGCCCTATGGATCATGCTGGGCACCGCGTGCCGTGTCGGTGAACTGAGCATCGCACGCTGGGAGCATGTTGACCTCGCCAATCGACGCTGGCATATCCCCGCTCCTAAAAACGGAGTGCCGCACGATGTGTACCTGTCCGACTTCACCGTGAGATACCTCAAAGAGCTTCACAGTCTCACGGGTCATACCGCATGGTGTTTCCCTGCCGACAACAAGCGGGATGCGAACGGCGATCCGACCTCGCATGTGTGCGTGAAGAGCATCGGCAAGCAAGTGAAGGATCGCCAGCGCACCGAAGCGATGAAGAACCGCAGCAAGGCGACCGGCGCACTGTGCCTGAGTGGTGGCCCTTGGACGCCGCACGACACCCGGCGCACTGCCGCAACGATCATGGGCGCGTGTGGCGTATCGGGGGAGCTTGTTGAAAGGGCGATCAACCACGTTCCGAACAAGCTGGTTCGCACGTACCAGAAAAGCGACCGCTGGCCCGAACTGGTGACCGCGTGGGCGAAGCTGGGAGCCGAGCTTGACCGCGTGTTGCACGGCACCGATGCAAAGGTCATCGCCTTCCCGACCAAGGCAGCGTGACGCCTTGACGGGCAGCAAGGGGAACTGAGAGAATTCATGGATTCGCCCTGTCCCATTGGGCGAGCAGCAACCGACCCGTAGGTCATCGGGCATCCGGCAAGCCGTGATGTGTTGCGTCAAATCTAGCCGTGCTGGCTTTTTGGCGCACCACACCACGGCTTTTTTATTTGTCGCGCCGGAAAGCTATTCAAAATGACCGTCACCATTAATAAAGCGACCATCCCCGCTGAACCTCAAGCGGAACCCATCACCACCGCGCCAGAGAAGCCAACCAAGCGCAACAACCATTCCCGACCGCTGGATATTCAGGGCATCGACCTCAAGACCGATCAGCGCCTGTTACTGGGTCATGTGCTGGGCTTCATGAAAACAACCGACAGCACGCTATCCCGTTGGATCAAAGAAGGGAAATTTCCAGCGCCGGATGGCAAACAAGGCCGTCGCCCATTCTGGTTTAGCGCGACGATCAGGTCACACGTAATCGCCAGCACCTGACCAAAAAAATCCCCCGATCATTTCTGACCGGGGGAAACCGTTCCATATCAAAGGACAGTCGGGAGCAAGGCCGACAGCGATATTGTCTCACTGGATTCAGCACCCAGCAATAGCGGGGTTCACTGGGCATATCCTAAACACTATAGGGGTGAACTCCATGAACTCCGTGAACTCCAGTGCAGAAAAACAACAACGCTCCCTGCCCTCAAATCATCCATATTTACTGAGCAAAGAGGCATTTCATGCAAGTTTCCATTTCAAAGATGTCCGTTGGACTACGCGAACTGCTGAACTCCACCCCTGAACACCGCTCCCGCTATCAATGGGCTTTGGAGCTTGTTGAAACCCGTTCCGTGACGTTGCTACGGACACCCGGTGCGCCGCTGGCGCGAGAGTATTCAAGCTGGCACAACGCCAATAACAGGAAGGGGTTAGACCCCTCAATTTCCACGTTCAAAGACTTCATCCGCATTCATGGCCCGATGCCGGATGATGGTGAATGGTCACTCGATAGAGTTAACCCGCTGGGGCCATACTCACCCTCTAACATCCGCTGGGCTAGTCCACTTGCTCAAACCAGAAACCGGACAAACACGCTCACCCTCAATTTCTATGGTGCAACTATGTACCTTCAGGACATTGCACTTATCCTGAATCTTTCTTACAGACAAGTCCACAAGATTTTTAGCCGCAGCCCTGAAAACCTTGTGCAAATTCTGGAAAACGAGTCTTACGCGATGCGTTATCAGTTCCCAGAAGATTTTGCAGAGGAACTAGAAGCAGCCTACGCCGAGAACGTACATGGCCCAATGCGCTTGAAGTGGATTTTGAGCTTCGCACAGTTGGAAGTGTTGCGACTTTCCGATGAAGTGGAAGACGCACCAGGCGATAGGCTTCTTCGGGAGAGGTACAAAAACGCTGTGACCGTTCTCCGACACGCGACAGCCTTTGACTACTGGGCGCGGGAGCAACGGAGAAAGAAGACTGCCCACACGATGGATGTGAGAACCGCAGGCCCATTGCCAGACTGGGAGATGGAAAACCTTGAGTTTGTCCCGTCACCACCACCGCAATACACCGACTTCATTCAATGAGTTAGTCAAAGGCTGATTCTGCAATCAATTGCAAAATGCTATTGCACTTTAATTTTTCATAGTTTTCATCTAAAATACAGACTTCTTCAACCACACCACAAGACGGGGAAGTTATGCGAGTGAAGACATCCATGCGCCGCCTGAAAAACGCGCAAATCAGCTTTATTTCGCTTGTTTCTCGCGGGGCTAACCGCCTGCCCTTTCGCGTCATCAAATCCGAAGGAGAAGACACCATGCTCGACTTGACCAGACTGCGCCACGTCTTCAAAGGCGAACAGCAGGCAACGTCCAAGCCCACCGGCCTGGGGTTCGCTGCAATCCTCAACCACGGCAAGCCCGCGCCGCACCCCGTGACGCCCCAGCATCCCGCAGTGAAGGCAGCGCCCGCCGTGCAATCAAGTGCAAAACCGGCTCAGCCGCCGCGCCACACCAGCACCGAGCGTCAACAGCAACAGCAACAAGTCCAAGAGGAACGGCAGCGCCAGCAGCTTGCACCGAATCAACCGCTACACGCCACACCAGCGCCGCGCCGCGCTGGCAACACGCCGAAGCAGCCCGCCAAACCCTCCCGCGATGCCGTCACGCTGCAATCGCTCAAAGCTGAAATTGATAGTGCCCTAGCCGCGCAGCGCCAGCGGGTGAAAGAAGAGGATTGGAACGAGTCGCGCAGCGCGTTCTCACGTGTCAGCCCGACTCAGCCGCACCATGTTGGACGTGGTGGCGCTGGGAATGCGTGGGCGCTACGCAATCACGGCGGGCAACTGGCAACAGCCATCCTCAGTGGTGCAGGTGAACCACTCCCGACCAACACCGCCTTCCGAGCCTTCAGCGCTGCGGGCACCAAGGCGTAACCCATCAATCACCAGTCACACGGCAAGTCAGGCTCAGGGGTAGGCATCAGCACATCGGACACCATACACGCCGCCTACCCCTGCCCCCTGCCAAGCCGACTTGCTTGACAAACGATAGCGCTATTCCAAAAAAGAACAACGCTATTCCAGCGCTTGAAGACCTTCGAACAAAGGTGTAGCCATGGCCGTCAACTATTCCAAGCCCACCCCGCAAAAACTCTTGTCAAACAAGCAGCTAAAAGCCTTGATTGCACTGGCCGCTGGCATGACTCAGGCCGCCGCAGCCAAGTTCGCGGGCACCAGTCCCCAAAGCATCAATGCATGGGTGCAAGACCCCGTATTCCACTCCCGCTTGGAAGACGAAATTTTCTCGCGCAGCCTGGACGATGCAGCGTTTCACAAGCATCTAAGGCGCAAGGCGATGCGAGTGTTCACGGACGCACTCGACTCCCAGAACCCATCGCAACGCATGTGGGCAGCAAAGGAAGTGCTGGCCCGCGTACCTGCCGACCCCGAAGAGGAAGCGGAAGACCTCAACCGCGCTATCTGTGCAAACGTACTCGCAACAGAAACGGGGAGCCTCTTCAGCTATGGCAAAAGCGACTACGCCTAGCCCATCAGTGCCCACCTGAGTGCCCTAGCAAAACAATCTGTTGGGCACATTGTTGGGCACAAATCGGGAAAAAGAAAAAGGGGCTACAACTTTGATAGCTGTAACCCCTTATGTAGATTGGCGCGGCTGGCAGGATTCGAACCCACGACCCCTTGGTTCGTAGCCAAGTACTCTATCCAACTGAGCTACAGCCGCGCGAAGCC
>JAUNTQ010000075.1 GCA_030538605.1 Pseudomonadota bacterium | reverse complement strand
TCGCCCGCGTGCAGCCGCTGCACTTCATGCAGCGGCATCATGAGCTGGCGCACGCGCTCGCCGCCTTGGCGCGCCAGATGGGGGTTGTCTTGCCAAAAACGCAGCATCATCGTGCGCGCATCGTCCCAGCGATCAAGTACCGCCAGAACAGCATCTTGCGGCATGACGGAAGGCGTTTCACGCATTGGGATCTTCTCCGCGTTGAATTTTTTCCAAGGCCACGATGTCCAGTTGATCCTTGGATCGATTGGCTGCGCGCTTCATCTCCAGCAGATGTTCGATGCACGCAATCTTGACCTGGCGTCCGGCCAAATCGGCTTGCACGGCATCGGCGGCCAAACGCTCATAGGCAATTTCAGGGCGCACCAGCACGTCAACCACACTGGTGCTGAAATCCGGCCCGCGCAACGCAAAAGCCAGCATGCCCTTTTCGCGGTGCCAAGTGTCGATTTGCCGCGCATTCTTGAGTGCGTCGATCGGCACGGGAATGATGGGAGCCAGGCCCAGCCGCTTGGCTACATCAATGAAACGCGTGAGGTTTTCGTCGTTCATCGCCAAGACCAGATCGATGTCGTAGGTCATGCGCATATAGCCATGCATCTGCATGGCCAATCCGCCCACGATCACAGCATCCACCTGGTTGTCCAGCAGCGCTCCCAGCAGTTCCGATGTTTTCATGGCGCACAGTCTATGTGGGCGATCACATGCCCATCACAGCACCTCGAAAATGCCCGCCGCCCCCATGCCGCCACCAATGCACATGGTCACGCACACGCGCTTGGCACCGCGCCGCTTGCCTTCGATCAGGGCATGGCCCGTCAAACGCTGACCGCTCACGCCGTAGGGGTGGCCCAGGGCAATGGCACCGCCGTTGACGTTCAGGCGGTCGGCGGGGATACCGAGCTTGTCGCGGCAGTACAGCACCTGCACGGCGAAGGCTTCGTTCAGCTCCCAAAGGTCGATGTCGCTCACCTTCAGGCCCAGCTTGGCCAGCACCTTGGGCACGGCGAACACGGGGCCGATGCCCATTTCGTCAGGCTCGCAGCCGGCCACGGCAAAGCCGAGAAAGCGGCCCAGGGGTTTGAGGCCCTTCTGGCTTGCATAGGCTTCGCTGACCACCACGCAAGCGCCCGCGCCGTCGCTGAACTGGCTGGCGTTGCCGGCTGAAATCAGGCCGCCGGGCAGCGCGGGCTTGATGCCGCTGATGCCTTCTTTGGTCGTGCCTTCACGGATGCCTTCGTCCTGGCTGACGGTGATCTGTTTGGTGATGAGGCCCAGCGTCTTGTCGGCGATGCCGGCGGTGACGGTGATGGGGGCGATCTCGTCGTCGAACTTGCCTGCCGCGCGCGCCGCAGCAGCCTTCTGCTGGCTGGCCGCGCCGTATTCGTCCATGGCGTCGCGGCCAATGCCGTAGCGCTTGGCGACCTGCTCGGCGGTCTCCAGCATGCTCCAGTAGATCTCGGGCTTTTGCGCCATCAGGGCGGGGTCGCGCAGCATGTGCAGGTTCATCTCCTGCTGCACGCAGCTGATGCTTTCCACACCACCGGCGACGAACACGTCGGCCTCACCCGCGATGATGCGCTGCGCGGCCAGGGCGATGGTTTGCAGGCCCGACGAGCAGAAGCGGTTGACCGTCATGCCCGAGGTGGTGACGGGGCAGCCCGCGGCCAACGCGATCTGCCGGCCGATGTTGGCACCGGTGGCACCTTCGGGGTTGGCGCAGCCCATGATGACGTCGTCGACGGCGGCCGCTTCGATGCCCGCACGCTCGATGGCGTGCTTGACGGCGTGGCCGCCCAGCGTGGCACCGTGGGTCATGTTGAAGCCGCCCTTCCAGCTCTTGGCGAGCGGCGTGCGGGCGGTGGAAACGATGAGCGCGGATGTCATGCAATCACTCCTTAAATAATAGCTGACTGCGCTTGTACAGCAAGCGCAAACGGCACTTTTTGCTTATGAAAATGAGATGGGAAAGGCTTACTGGCCAAAGCCCTTGCCTTCGGCCACCAGCTTCTGGATGAGCGCCGCAGGCTGCCAGAACGCGCCGTCGTCGCGCGGGTTTTGGGCAAAGCGCTTCATGGCCTCGGCCACGTTGAACAGGCCCACTTCGTTGGCGTAGTTCATGGGGCCGCCGCGCCAGATCGGGAAGCCGTAGCCCGTCAGGTACACCATGTCGATGTCGCTGGCCTTGGCTGCAATGCCGTCTTCGAGGATGTGCGCGCCTTCGTTGACCAGCGCATACACCAGGCGCTGCACGATTTCGTCGTCGCTGATCTTGCGCGCGGTGATGCCTTGGTCGGCACGGTGCTTCACGATCATGTCCTCGACCAGTTTGGACGGAATGGCGTCACGCTTGCCGGGCTGGTAGTCGTACCAGCCTGCGCCCGTCTTCTGGCCAAAGCGGCCTTGCTCGCACAGCAGGTCGGCGGTCTTGCTGTATTTCATGTCGGGCTTTTCCACGTAGCGGCGCTTGCGGATGGCCCAGCCGATGTCGTTGCCCGCCAGGTCGCCCATGCGGAACGGCCCCATCGCCATGCCGAACTTTTCCATCGCCTTGTCCACCTGTTGCGGGGTGGCGCCTTCGTCCAGCAAAAAGCCAGCCTGCTGGCTGTAGCGCTCGATCATGCGGTTGCCGATGAAGCCGTCGCACACGCCCGAGACCACCGCCGTCTTGCGGATCTTCTTGGCGATGCCCATCACGGTGGCCAGCACGTCCTTGGCCGTGGCCTTGCCGCGCACCACCTCCAGCAGCTTCATCACGTTGGCGGGGCTGAAAAAATGCATGCCCACCACGTCTTGCGGGCGCTTCGTGAAGGCGGCGATCTGGTCCACATCCAGCGTGGAGGTGTTGCTGGCCAGAATCGCACCGGGCTTGGCGACTTCGTCCAGCTTCTTGAACACCTGCTCTTTCACGCCCATCTCCTCGAACACGGCTTCGATGATGAGGTCGGCGTCTTTCAGGTCGGCGTAGTCGAGCGTGGTCGTCAGCAAGGCCATGCGCTGCTCGTACTTGTCTGCTTTCAGCTTGCCTTTCTTGACCTGCGCCTCGTAGTTCTTGCGGATGGTGGCCAGGCCGCGGTCCAGCGCTTCCTGCTTCATCTCCAGCATCTTCACCGGGATGCCCGCGTTCAGGAAGTTCATGGCAATGCCGCCGCCCATGGTGCCAGCGCCAATCACGCCCACGGCCTTGACCTCGCGCGGCTTCACGTCAGCACCCACGTCGGCAATCTTGCTGGCGGCGCGCTCGGCCTGGAAGATGTGGCGCAGCGCGCGGCTTTCAGGCGTGAGCATGAGGTTCATGAAAACCTCGCGCTCAAACGCCATGCCGTCTTCGAACTTCTTCTTCGTGGCCGCTTCCACCGCGTCCACGCACTTGGCGGGCGCGGGAAAGTTCTTGGCCATGCCTTTGACCATGTTGCGCGCAAACTGGAAATACGCATCGCCCAGCGGGTGCTTGGCGGGCAGGTGGCGCACCAGCGGCAGCGCGGTGCCATCGGCATGCTTGGCCGCCACTTCCTTGGCGAAGGCAGCGGCTTCTTCGGCCAGCTTTTCGGGCGACGAAGCCATCTTGTCGAACAGCTTTTGCCCCGGCAGCATGGCCAGCATTTCGGCGTTGACCGGCTCGCCGCTGACGATCATGTTCAGCGCCGCTTCCACGCCCAGCACGCGCGGCAGGCGCTGCGTGCCGCCCGCGCCGGGGATCAGGCCCAGCTTCACTTCCGGCAGCGCCACCTTGGTGCCCGGCGCGGCCATGCGGTAATGCGCGCCCAGCGCCAGCTCCAGCCCGCCGCCCATGCAGATGGTGTGGATGGCGGCCACCACGGGCTTGGCGGAGTTTTCAACGGCGCGGATCACGCTCAGCAGATTCGGCTCCTGAATCGCCTTGGGGCTACCGAACTCGCGGATGTCGGCCCCGCCCGAAAACGCCTTGCCCGCGCCGGTGATGACGATGGCCTTCACCGCCGCATCGGCGTTGGCCTTTTCAAGCCCCTGGGTGATGCCCACCCGCGTGTCGTAGCCAAGGCCGTTGACGGGCGGGTTGTCGAGCGTGATGACGGCCACGTCGCCGTGAACCTGGTATTGCGCAGTCATGTTCTGAAAGTCTCCTCGGGTTAAGGGGAAAAACGCAGCGCCCTGCGGCACGCGAAAAAACGGCCCATCGCTTGCAGCAACGGGCGCACAGGGGCAGTTTAGTGACTTTGCCCGGCGCGCCCGGCAGCGGCTTGTCGCTGACGGGACGGGCGCGCGGGCCGTGGCACAATCCTCGCCGCCGCGCGCAAGAAGCTTTCACGTTTCGCGCGCGGTCTGCTTGGAAGGTGCCCCACCGCCGGTTCTCGGTCACGGGGTTCAACGGGAAGCAGGTGCGCTGCGGTGATGCGAATCACCCGGCAAGGCCTGCGCTGCCCCCGCAACGGTCAGCGGAAACCAAGCCCCGACGCCGCGCGCCCACCGCGCACGGCATCCACTGCGTCACCACGGCGTGGGAAGGACGGGGCCTCGCCTTGAACATGTTTTCAAAGGCGGTCCGCAAGCCCGGATACCGGCCTTCTCAAGCGATGAACGGCGGTCGCGGGCGTGCGGCGGGCCGGGCAGGTGGCGTGCATGCCGTGTTGCGCGCATCTGGCCGCCTCTGACGCATTCCCCGATTCCTATCCACCTGGCGCGCGCTGCGGGAGAGCGGGCGCGCCTGAAAGAGAAAGAGGATCGCGCATGCGCACCCTTGCATCGGCTCGCCCGAGCCACTTCATCGGCTGGCGCCGACCGCCTGCCCCCGCCCTGCTGCTGTGCCTGGCCGCCACCGCCCACGCCCAGGATGACACCACGCCCGCCCTGCCCGCCGTCACCGTCACCGGCGAAGCCCCCGCGCCCGACGCCAGCCTGAACCAGCACGCGCCCGAAGCCACCGCCTCGCGCCTGGGCCTCAGCCCACGCGACACGCCCGCCAGCGTCAGCGTGATGAGCCGCGAGCAAATCAGCGCGCGCGACATCACCCGCGCGCAAGACGCGGTGGTGGGCCTCACCGGGCTGGCCGAAGCGCCCTCGCCAGGCAATGGCTTCAGCGCCTTGAGCGCGCGCGGCTTCGTGGGCCACAACTCGGTGGCGCAGCTGGTGGACGGCACGCGGCTCACCGTCGGCTCGGGCACCGTCACCTATCCGTTTTCGACTTGGCCACTGGAGTCTGTGCAGGTGCTGCGCGGGCCGGCATCGGTGCTGTATGGCGATGGCGCAATTGGCGCGGTGGTCAACTACGTGACCTTGAAGCCGCTGTTCAGCCACGCCGAGCGCGAAGCCTTTTTCTCCGTCGGCCAGCACGGCACGGTGCAGGGCGGCGTGGGCTTGCGCGGGCCGATCAGCGACACGCTGGCCTATTCGGCCTACATCGACGCCGCGCGCAGCAGCGGTGTGCGGCGCGAGAGCGCCTACGACCGGCAAAACGCCTCGCTGGCGCTCACCTTCAAGCCCAGCGCGCGCTTCAAAACCACGCTGATGTTCGACGGCGGGCGCAACAACGACAGCACCTACTTCGGCACACCACTGGCGGGCGGCACCCTGCCTGCCGACTGGCGGCGCGCCAGCTTCAACGTGGGCGATGCCCGCGTGCGCTACCACGACCAGGCCTGGCGCTGGCGCATGGCCTACGACGTGGCCGCTGGCGTGCAACTGCGCAACGAGGCCTATCACCTGCGCTCTGACCGCCATTGGCGCAACGCCGAGAGCTACCGTTTCAACCCCGCCACCGGCTGGGTAGACCGCAGCGACTTCATCGAAATCGGCCACGACCTGAAGCAAACCGGCAACCGGCTTGAAGTGCAGGCCGACAGCCGCATCGCCGGCTTTGCGCACAAGCTGGTGGCCGGTCTGGACGTGCAGCGCACCGACTTCGACCACATCAACAACGCGCCCTACGGCGGCGGTGACAGCGTGAACCCCGCGCACGTCGCCCCCGGCGTGTTCGACAGCACCGACGCCTACAGCCTGGGCCGCCGCACGCAGTTGACCAACGCCGCGCTGTTTGCCGAAAGCCACTGGGCGCTCTCGCCCCGCTGGACGGTGCTGGGCGGCCTGCGGGCCGAGCAAATCCGCCTGCGCACGCAGAACATGCGCACCGGCGCCGAACCTGACCGCGTGCGCTACTCGCCCGTCACCGGGCGTGTGGGCGCGGTCTACAAAGCCAGCGATGCGCTCTCGCTCTACGGCCAGTTCGCTACCGGCACCGACCCGGTGAGCGGCGCGCTGTCGCTGCCCGGCGGCAGCACCGCGTTCGACCTGACGCGCGGGCGCCAGTGGGAAGTGGGCGCCAAGGGCGACGTGCCCGCGCTGCGCGGTGAATGGACGCTGGCGCTGTACCGCATCGCCAAGCGCAACCTGCTCTCGCGCGACGTGGACAACCCCGGCCTGGTGCAGCAGATCGGCAAGCAGTCGTCCACCGGCATCGAACTGGCCTTTGCCGCCGAGCCGGTGCGCGGCTGGACGCTGGATGCCAACCTGGCCCTGGTGCGCGCGCGCTACGACCAGTTCATGGCCGTGAGCGGCGGCAACGCCATCAGCCACGCGGGCAACGTACCCACTGGCGCGCCCGAGCGCCTGTTCAACCTCTGGAGCGCCTGGCGCCTGCACCCGCAATGGCAAGTGGGCGCGGGCCTGCGCCACGTGGGCAAGCGCCCCGTCAACGCCGGCAACAGCGCCTGGCTGCCCAGCTACACGGTGTTCAACGCCGCCATTACTTACAAGCCCACGCGCGCCAGCAGCCTGAGCCTGTCGGTGCACAACCTGGGCAACCGGGTGTACCCGCTGTCGGGCAACGCAGGCCAGTGGCTGCTGGGCGCGCCGCGCACGGTGGCGCTGACGGGGCGGCTGGCGTTTTGAAGAACGACCTTCACGGTCACCCGTGGGAGCGGCCTTGGCCGCGATGGGCGCCGCCGACGCGCGATGCGCTTCATCGCGGCCAAGGTCGCTCCCACCAAGCCATTGCCACCGTCATTCCCGCGCAGGCGCATAGCCGCCAACCCAAGAAGCATGCCCTCTCATTCAAACCCGTCATTCCCGCGAAGGCGGGAATCCAGCTGCTTTGAAACTGCGCCGCAGCCCGCACAGCCCGTCTGGATTCCCGCCTTCGCGGGAATGACGGGGAAAATTTTTGGCCGCGCTTCCCTTGGGTTGGCACCTATGCGCCTGCGCGGGAATGACGGATTTTTCAAATCGTTTGTTTTCGGCGCCATCACCCACCCATGACCACCGACGCCCTGCACGTGCAAGCCGCCAGCCTGTCGCTGGGCGGGCGGCGCGTGCTGGATTCGATCGACCTGTGCGTGGCACAGGGCGAGCGGCTGGCCGTGGTCGGCCCCAACGGCGCAGGCAAAAGCAGCCTGCTGCACCTGCTGGCCGCGCGGCGCGCGCCCGATGCGGGCCGCGTGCATCTGCTGGGCCACGACCTGGCGCAACTGCCGCCGCCAGCGCGCGCGCGCCAGCTGGCCGTGCTGCACCAGGAAGAACAGCTGCACGCGCAACTCACGCTGCACGACTACGTGGCGCTGGCGCGCATTCCGCACGGCCCGGGCACCATGCAGCCGGTGCATGCCGCCATCGAGCGCTTTGGCCTGGCCGCGCTCGCCACGCGCCGCATGGGCCAGATGTCGGGCGGGCAGCGGCGGCTGGCGGCGCTGGCGCGCGCGGTGGCACAAAGCCCGCGCGTGCTGCTGCTGGACGAGCCTACCAACCACCTCGACCTGCGCACCCGCGCCGACGTGCTGGACAGCGTGGCCGCGCTGGGCATCACCGTGGTCGTCGTGCTGCATGAGCTATCGCTGGCCGCCCGCTTCGCCGACCGCGTGCTGGTGCTGCACCAAGGCCGCGCCGTGGCCCACGCGCCGCCCGCGCAAGCGCTGTCGCCCGCGCTGGTGCGCGAGGTGTTCCGCATGGACGTGCACGCCGTGCGTCTGCCCGGCGAGCCGCCGCGCAGCGCGCTGGTGTTTGAGGCACCTGTGGGCGAAGCCGCTTTCAACAACACTTCCCTGCCCGCATGACCACCGTTTTGCCCCACGCCCTGCGCGCCGGCCTGATCGCCCTGGCCCTCATCACCAGCGCCGCCCACGCGCAACCTTTTCCGCTCACGGTGCCCAGTTGCGGCCAAACCCTGCGCTTTGACGCGCCGCCCAAGCGCGCCGTCTTCCACGACCTGAACATGACCGACATGGCCCTCGCCCTGGGCCTGCAGGCGCAGATGGTGGGCGTGAGCGGCGTCACCGGCTGGTACGACGTGCGGCCCGAGATCCAGCAGGCGCTGGCCGGCATCCCCGAACTCGCGCCGCGCCAGCCCTCGCTTGAAAACCTGCTGGCCGCGCGGCCCGACTTCTTTTTTGCCGGATGGAGCTACGGCATGCACCCCGGCGGCCCCGTCACGCCCGACACGCTGGTGCGCCACGGCATCCAGACCCTGGTGCTGACCGAAAGCTGCATCCGCATCGACAAAAACCGCCCCACCGCCAGCATGGCGCTGCTGTACGACGACTTCATCAAGCTGGGGGCCATCTTCGGCAAGCGTGCGCAGGCCGAAGAGAGGGTGCGCGGCTGGCAGGCCCGGCTGGCCGCCCTGCCCGCGCCGCCGCCCGGGCCGCCGCCGCGCGTGTTCCTGTACGACTCGGGCGACGCCAGCCCCTTCACCGCAGGCCGCCACGCCATGCCGCAGGCGCTGATCGCCGCCGCCGGCGGGCGCAACATCATGGACGACCTGCCCACCAGCTGGGGCACCACGTCATGGGAAGTGGTGGCCACGCGCGCGCCCGAGTTCATCCTGCTGCTGGGCAGCCGCACCGACCCGCAGGCGCAGCGCCTCATCCACACCTTGCGCGCCCACCCCGTCATGCGCCAATTGCCCGCCGTGCGCCAGCAGCGTTTTCTGGTGCTGCGCTACGAAGAAATCACGCCCGGCCCGGCCAACATCGACGCCATCGAAAAAATCGCCCAGGCGCTACACGCCCTGCGCGCAGCCAAAACCCATGCCCACTGACACCGCCTTGCCCGCATCCTTGCGCCGCGCCCTGCCCTGGCTGCTGGGCGCGGCGCTGCTGGCGCTGCTGCTGGCCTCGGTCGCGCTGGGCGCAGCCGATGTGCCCTGGCGCAACGTGCCGCGCCTGCTGTGGCAAGGCTGGCTGCAAGGCGATGCGCCCGAGGCCGACATGCACGCCCGCATCCTGTTCGACTTGCGCCTGCCCCGCGCGCTGATGGCCGTGGCCGTGGGCGCGGCGCTGGCCGTGGTGGGGCTGCTGCTGCAAACCGTCAGCCACAACGGGCTGGCCGACCCCTACACCTTCGGCCTGTCGTCCGGCGCGGCGGCGGGCGCGGTGCTGGTCATCACCACCGTGGGCGACGTGGCCGGCATCTGGAGCCTGCCGCTGGCCGCCTTCACCGGCGGGCTGGTGGCCGCCGCCACCGTCATGCTGCTCATGCGCCGCCAGCACCAGCACACGCCCGAGCGCATGGTGCTGGCCGGGCTGGCGGTGTCCTTCATGTTCACCGCGCTCACTTACCTGATGACCTTCATGGGTGACCAGCGCGCCGCGCAGGCCGTGCTGTTCTGGACGCTGGGCGGCTTTGGCGGCGCGCGCTGGGACAACCTGCCCATCGCCCTGGCCGGTGCCGCCCTGGCCTGCGGCTTTGCCGCGCTGCGCCACCGCCCGCTCGACGCGCTGCTGGCCGGCGAAGCCACCGCGCACAGCCTGGGCGTTGAGCCGGCCCCGCTGCGCCGCCAGGTGTTTCTGGTCGCCGCGCTGGCCACCGCCTGCTGCGTGGCCGTGGCCGGCGTCATCGGCTTTGTCGGCCTGATGGCCCCGCACCTGGCGCGCGGCGCCGCCGGTGCGCTGCACCGCCCGGCGCTGGCGCTGTGCGCCCTCATCGGCGGCGTGCTCATGCTGCTGGGCGACGTGCTGGCGCGCCGCCTGCTGGCCCCGCAAGAGCTGCCCGTCGGCGTGCTGATTGCGCTGGTCGGCGCGGTTTTCGTCATGGGACTGCTGTCAAAGCGCCCGTAGATTTTTCATCCACCCCCCACCGAAAGGACTCACACCATGCACATCGAACCCGGCGTCGTTGAAGGCGCAAAAATTTTCCTCAGCTACGGCACCGCCGCCGCCGCGCTGGGCACCGCCGCGTGGCTGGCGGCGCGCAGCGCGCGTGCGCATGGCTGGGGCGCGCTGGCCGCACGCAGCGTGCTCACCACGCTGCTGGTGTTCTGCTTTTTCGAAGTGCTGCCGCACCACCCCGTGGGTGTATCGGAGGTGCATCTGATTCTGGGCAGCACGCTATTTCTGCTGTTCGGCGCGGGCGCAGCCAGCGTGGGCCTGGCGCTGGGCCTGCTGGCGCAAGGCGTGTTCTTCGCGCCCGCTGACTTGCCGCAATACGGCATGAACGTGACCACGCTGCTGGTGCCGCTGTTTGCCCTTGGCGCTGTGGCCAAACGCATCATCGCGCCGCACACGCCCTACGTCGATTTGACCTATACGCAGGTGCTGAAGCTGTCGCTGGCCTACCAGGGCGGCATCGTCGCGTGGGTCGCCTTCTGGGCCGTGTGGGGCCACGGCGTGGGTGCCGACAACCTCTCGGCCATCGCCAGCTTTGGCGCGGCCTACCTGCTGGTCATCGTGCTCGAACCCCTGATCGACCTGGGCGTGCTGGCCGCAGCCAAGGCGCTGCACCGGCTGCGCGGCTCGCCGCTGCTGGAAGCGCGGCTGTTCGCCGCGCATTGAACGTTTTGATAGCTGCTTGCGCTTGATAAACAAGGGTTTCAGCATGTTTTGATACTGAAAACCTTATATTACCAGCGCAAACAGCTCACTTTATTTTTTCCGTAGGCTGGGTAAAGCGACGCGAAACCCAGCTTCGCCCACGCCGCTTTGGCTGGGTTTCGCATTCGCTCTACCCAGCCTACCAAGCTCTTTCACTCCACACGTCCCCATGAACACCACCAAAATCCCCGCCACCGTCGTCACCGGCTTTCTGGGCAGCGGCAAGACCACGCTGCTGCGCCACGTGCTGCAAAACGCGGGCGGGCGGCGCATTGCCGTCATCGTCAACGAGTTTGGCGAGCTGGGCATCGACGGCGACATCCTCAAGGCCTGCGGCATCGGCTGTGACGAGAGCGGCACCGCGCAAGACGGCCAGCTCTACGAACTGGCCAACGGCTGCATGTGCTGCACCGTGCAGGAAGAATTTTTCCCCGTCATGCAGCAGTTGGCCGCGCGGCGGGGCGACATCGATGCGCTGCTGATCGAAACCAGTGGTCTGGCGCTGCCCAAACCGCTGGTGCAAGCCTTTCAGTGGCCCGAGATTGCGGGCGTATTCACCGTCGATGCCGTCGTCACCGTGGTCGACACCCCTGCCGCTGCCGCAGGCCAGTTTGCGGCCAACCCGCAAGCCGTCGATGCCCAACGCCGCGCCGACCCCAACCTCGACCACGAATCGCCCCTGCACGAGCTGTTTGAAGACCAGTTGGGGGCCGCCGACCTGGTGGTGCTGAACAAGGCCGACCTGGTGGACGCCGCCGCGCTGGCGCAGGTTGAATCGCTGGTGCGGGGCGAGGTGCCGCCCGAGGTCAAGCTGGTGCGCGCCACGCAAGGCCAGTTGCCGCTGGACGTGCTGCTGGGCCTGCACCGCGCGGCCGAAGCCACCATTGACCAGCGCCTCAGCCACCACGACCATGATGAAGACCACGACCACGACGCCTTCGACGCCGTGGTGATCGAGCTGCCCGAAGTCGCGCGCGAGCCGCTGCTGGCCGCACTCGCCAAGCTGGTGGCCGCGCAAACCGTGCTGCGCGTCAAAGGCTTTGCCGCACTGCCCGGCAAGCCCATGCGCCTGCTGGTGCAAGGCGTGGGCAGCCGGTTCGAGCACCACTTCGACCGCGCCTGGGCACCAGGCGAGGTGCGGGGGACGCGGCTGGTGTTCATTGGGCAGGATTTGGATGAGGCAGGGTTGCGCGCGGGGTTGCAAGCGGCGGTGGTGGGGTGAAGTTGAACTGCCGGACGCGAAGGATTCGCGAAGGACGCGAAAGGCATACCAAATTTTGTTTTCCGTGACTTTTGTAGGCTGGGTAGAGCGAAGCGAAACCCAGCATGCGACGTCGGCAGGAAAGCTGGGTTTCGCATTCGCTCTACCCAGCCTACAAAACCATCAAACACCTGCTTTTTCAAATTTTTGAATTCTTTTTCGCGTCCTTCGCGTCCGGAAGTTTTTTCTCCACCATGCACCTCCTCAGCACCCGCCCCGGCGGCTTCGTGGAAGACGACAGCATCGTCGTCGATCTGGCGCAAACGCCCGCCGACATGGTCGTTCTCAGCAGCGCCGACACCACGCTTGCCCTGCTGGCCGCCGCGCGCGCGCAACTGGCTGCCGATGGCACCGCCGCCTTTCCCACGCTGCGCCTGGCCAACTTGCTGTATCTGAGGCAAAACGCCTCGTTCGACCGCTATGCCGACCAGGTGCTGCGCCATGCGCGCGTGGTCATCGTTGACCATCTTGGGTCTGAATCGACCTGGCCCTACGGCATTCAGCAACTGGGCGCGCTGGCGCGGCAAAAGGGGCAGGCGCTGGCACTTTTCTCGGGCGACTTGACCGAAGACCCCGACCTGCTGGCGCGCGGCACGCTGCCCGTGCCCACGGCGCAATTGCTGTGGCGCTACCTGCGCGCAGGCGGCGCGGCCAACGCGCTGGCGTTCTTGCGCGCCGCCGCTTTTCACGGTCTGGGCCACGGGCACGAGCCGCCACCGCCCAAAGCCCTGCCGCAAGCGGCCTTGCATGTGCCCGCCGCATGGGCCGCTACAGATGCGGCTGAAGGCGACATGGCGCAGTTGCAAAAGCACTGGCACGCAGGCGCGCCCGTGGTGGCGCTGGTGTTCTACCGCTCGCACCTGCTCGCGGGCAACACGGCGGTGTTTGACGACATGGCGCTGGCGCTGCACGCGCGCGGGCTGAATGCGCTGCCGCTGGCGCTCGACTCGCTCAAAGACCCGCTGTGCCTGGCCACGCTGCGCCAGTTGTGTGCCGACCATGCCGCGCAACTGGTGCTCAACACCACCGCCTTTGCCGCGCTGGACGCTGCGGGTGATGGCGCGCTGGCGGGCGATGCGCCGGTGCTGCAAGCCATCGTCAGCGGCGGCAGTCGTGACGACTGGCTGGCCGACAGCCAGGGCCTGCGCCCGCGCGACATCGCCATGCAAGTCGTGCTGCCCGAGATGGACGGGCGCATCATCACCCGCGCCATCAGCTTCAAGGCAGGCACCGAGCGCTGCCCGCACACGCAAGTCGATCTGGTGCGCTACCAAAGCGAGCCAGACCGCGTGGCCTTCATCGCCGAGTTGGCCGCGCGCTGGTGCCGCCTGCGCCAGTTGCCGCCACAAGCCAAGCGCCTGGCACTGATCCTTGCCAACTACCCCGGCAGCGAAGGCCGCATCGGCAGCGGCGTGGGGCTGGACACGCCCGCCTCCGTCATCGCCCTGCTGCGCCTGCTGCAAGCCGAAGGCCACGATGTGGGCGATGCCGCCCTGCCCGACAACGGCGACACGCTCATGCGCCATCTCACCGAAGGCATCGCCAACGACCCCCGCCAGTGGCCGCTGCGCCCGGCCTTTCAAAGCTATGCGCTGGCCGATTACCGAAAGCGCCTGGCCGCGCTGCCCCAAGGCATGGCCGCCGCCATCGACGCCCGCTGGGGCACGCCCGAAGCCGATCCCATGCTCCGGCAGGGCCGCTTCATGATCGCCGGGCTGCGGCTGGGCAAAGTGTTCATCGGCATACAGCCCGCCCGCGCGCTGCCGCCTGAAGGCACGGCCAACCCGCTGCTGGTGTCGCAAGACTACGCCAGCTACCACGACGCCGAGCTGATGCCCCCGCACAGCTACCTGGCCTTCTACTTCTGGCTGCGCGACGTGTGGGGCGCAGACGCCATCGCCCACGTCGGCAAACACGGCAACCTCGAATGGCTGCCCGGCAAAAGCCTGGCGCTGTCCGCCGCCTGCTGGCCCGACGCCATCTTCGGCCCCCTGCCGCAGCTCTACCCCTTCATCGTCAACGACCCCGGCGAAGGCGCGCAGGCCAAGCGGCGCACACAGGCCGTCATCATTGACCACCTGATGCCCCCGCTGACGCGCGCCGAAAACCACGGCCCCATGCAAGAGCTGGAGCGGCTGGTGGACGAGTATTACGACGCCCTGCTCGTCGACACCCGCCGCGCCCAGCGCCTGCGCGGGCAAATCCTGGCGCTGGTGCGCCAGCAGCACCTGGGCAGCGAGCTGGGCTTGCCCGCCGACGCGAAAGAAGACGACGCCGTGCTCGCCCGCATCGACGCCTATCTGTGCGAGCTGAAAGAAACCCAGATCCGCGACGGCCTGCACATCTTCGGCCACTCACCCACCGGCCGCCAGCGGCGCGACACCCTGCTGGCGCTGGCGCGCTATGCCAGTGCCGACGGTGATGCCACGACCAGCGGCACCTCGGGTGCCGAGGGGCTGATCGCCGCGCTGGGTGCCGATCTGCTGGGCGAAGGGTTCGATCCCTTCGCGCCCGATGTGGCGCAAGCGTGGCAAGGCCCGCGCCCCGCCGCCCTGCAAGCCGTGAGCGATGCGCCTTGGCGGCATTGGGGCGACACGCGCGAGCGGCTGGAGCTGCTGGCCTTGCAACTGTTGGACGACACATGCTTCACCGCAGAGGCGCAGAGAACGCAGAGGGGCGCAGAGGTTTTTTCTGATGCAACCGGGCAAATACAACAACAAGGCGAAACAAGCGCGCCCACAGCCATCGAAGACACCTCCGCCCCATCACAAAACCCCTCTGCGCAAACTCTGCGTTCTCTGCGCCTCTGCGGTGAATCAAACGCTGACATCGGCCCACGCACCCAAGCCGCGCTCCAGCGCATCGCCACCGTCCTCGCCCCCCGCCTCGACGCCTGCGGTGCCAACGAACTGGCCCAATTCAGCCGCGCCCTGCAAGGTCGCTTCGTGCCCCCCGGCCCCAGCG
>JAUNTQ010000074.1 GCA_030538605.1 Pseudomonadota bacterium | reverse complement strand
GCCCGCGCTTTCTGTGGATGTGGCCCAACGCGCGCATCAGCGTCATGGGCGGCGAGCAGGCCGCCGGCGTGCTGGCCACCGTCAAGCGCGACGGCATCGAGGCCAAGGGCGGCACCTGGTCTGCCGAGGAAGAAGCCGCGTTCAAGGCCCCCATCAAGGAGCAATACGAAGTGCAGGGCCACCCTTACTACGCCACCGCCCGCCTGTGGGACGACGGCGTTATCGACCCTGCCGACACCCGCCGCGTGCTGGCCCTGGGCCTGGCCGCCGCGCAGAACGCGCCCGTGCCGGACGTGAAGTTTGGCGTGTTCCGCATGTAAGGCGCATAATGTGTATTTGGTTTGTGAAATTTACACATCATGCGCACGAATATCGACATTGACGACGAAGTGATGGCCGCCGCCATGAAGGGCGGCCAGTTCAAGACCAAGCGCGAGGCTGTTGAAGAAGGCTTGCGCCTTGTCGCGCGGCGCAACCATGCGCGCGAAGTGCTCAAGTGGGAGGGCAAGCTCCATTGGGACGATCAGCCCGACCCTGCCATGCAGGCGCGGCAGCCGGATCACCACGTGGCCGAGGTGCGGGCGCAATACAAGCCTGGCGTCACAACCGCCAAAGGGGAAAACCGCTCGTGATCGTCGTTGACAGCAGCGTCTGGATCGACTTTTTCCGGGCCAACGACACACCGGCCAAAGCAGCGCTGAAAGTGTTGTTGAACCAGGACAACCCGCAGATCATCGTGCCCGACCTCGTCCTGTACGAAGTGCTGCGCGGCTTTCGCCACGAGCGCGACTACCGCAACGCGCGGCAGCTGCTGGAAGGCTTCAACGTCGAAGCCGCCTTCAGCCCCGACCTGGCGCGCCAGGCCGCCGAGCACTACCGGGCGATGGTGTCGCAAGGCTTCACCATCCGCAGCGCGCTCGACGTGATGATTGGCGCCTTCTGCATCGAACGCGACTACCTGCTGCTGCACGGCGACCGCGACTTCGACGTCATGCACCACCTGCGCGGCCTGCGCATCTGGTCGCCGGCTGCCGGGGATTCAGGCGCACCATGAAACATGGAGACTTTTCCACCATGCGAACCCATATCCATAGAACCCATATCCATATTGACACTGAACTCATGGCAACCGTCATGCAGACGGGCCAGTTCAAGACCAAGCGCGAGGCCGTCGAAGCCGGGCTGCAAGTCCTCATCCACCGCAAGGCCAGGCGCACCGAGCAAACCACGGGAAAGGCAGTTGCATGATCTGGACCGCCGACGGCAGCGTGTGTGGGGGCTTATCTGAAAGGCACCGACACCTGTCTGCTGGGTTGCTGCTGATGCGCAAGGAGGCTGTGTCATGAGTGATGCCTTCTGGGGCTTTTGGGGCTCGGTCATCGGCAGCCTGATTGGCGGGGCCATTGCCTACTTTGTGGCGCTCAAAGCCGCTGCCGCACAAACGCGTGCCACGTGGGAGATCGAACACGACAAGCACCAAAAAGAGTTGGCCTGGCAACTGGTGCATGAAATTGACGAATACGTGCTGTGCTCCTTTCAGTCAGACGGCCTGGCTATCCGTCGGCGTGCTGCGCGCCGCTTGCTGACGTCTGCCGCGCTGTGCGTGCCCGACCGGGTGCCCGCTATCCGTGACTGGGTGAAAGGCGTGGACGCTTATCACTACGCCAAAGAACAAGGCCGCTCGCTGCCCAGGGGGGTGGGCTTCACACCCATGCAGCAATTCTTTGATGCCTTGCAAGCCGACATTGCGCAAAAGCATTTCGACTTCGCTTGGGAGCAGCCCGCCCATACCAGGGAATCCAAGGGCGTCTGAGCACCCGAGCCCATTTGTCACCTCCTCCAGCACCATGACCCAAGCCATCCGCACCACCACCCAAAACCACGTCGCCACCGTTGTCCTCTCGCGCCCCGACGTGCGCAACGCCTTCAATGACGAGGTGATCGCCGAACTCTCGCAAGCCTTCACCCAACTGGGCGACGACCCGCAGGTGCGCGCCATCGTGCTGATGGCCGAAGGCCCGGCCTTTTGCGCCGGGGCCGACCTGAACTGGATGCGCCGCATGGCCGACTACTCGCGCGAAGAAAACGAGGCGGACGCCGACAAGCTCGCCTTCATGCTGCGCACCATTTACGAATGCCCCAAGCCCACCATCGCCCGCGTGCAGGGCGACGTGTACGCGGGCGGCATGGGCCTGGTGGCCTGCTGCGACATGGCGGTGAGCGTGGACACGGCCCACTACTGCCTGTCTGAGGTCAAGCTGGGCCTGATCCCCGCCACCATTGGCCCCTACGTGATCCGCGCGATGGGGCCGCGCGCGTCGCACCGCTACTTCCTGACTGCCGAGCGCTTCAACGCGCAAGAGGCGCTGCGCATCGGCTTCGTGCACGAGGTGGTACCCGCCGATCAGCTCGACGCCAAGGTGGCCGAGCTGGTGGCTGCGCTTACCAGCGCCAGCCCCAACGCCGTCAAGGAATGCAAGAAGCTCGTGCAATACGTGGCCGACCGCGACATCACCCGCCTGCTGATCGACCACACGGTGAAGGCGATTGCCGACATCCGCGCCTCGGGCGAGGGCAAGGAAGGCGTGCAGTCCTTCCTGAACAAGCGCAAGCCCGCGTGGCTGGAGAAAAAAGAATGAAAACGGCCTTTTGCGCTTGTTCAGCAAGCGCAAGAAGCTATTAATTAAATAGCAACCAAATACCCCATTCATCGTGCAGGAACAAGGCCTCATCGCAAGCTTCGTGCAATGGCTGCACGGCCTGGGCATCCACATCGGGCCCGATGCCGCGCAGGCCGTGGGTCAGGGTGCCGACGCCGCCAGCGCGGCGGCCAGCGGCGCGCTGGCGCGCATGGACATGCCCTCGCTCATCGCCCTCGCCGCCGCGCTGGGCTGGGCCAGCGGCTTTCGGCTGTATGCGGTGGTGTTTCTGGTGGGCGCGATGGGCGCAGCCGGCTGGGTGGCGCTGCCTGCGGGCCTGGCGCCGCTCATGCACCCGGCGGTGCTGGGCGTGAGCGGCGCGCTCATGCTGGTCGAGTTTTTCGCCGACAAGATTCCGTGGGTCGACAGCGCGTGGGACTCGCTCAACAGCGTCATCCGCATCCCCGGCGGCGCGCTGCTGGCCGCCGGCGTGTTTGGTGCCGACAGCGGCACCACCGCCTTGCTGGCCGGGCTGCTGGGTGGCTCGCTGGCGGCCACCGCCTTTGCCACCAAGGCCACCACGCGCGCGGCCGTCAACACCTCGCCCGAGCCGTTTTCCAACTGGGGCCTGTCGTTCTTCGAAGACGGCCTGACGGTGTTCGTGCTGTGGCTCGCGGTGCAGCACCCCGTGGTGTTTGGCATCGCGCTGGCGTTGATGCTGGCGGTGTCGGTGCTGCTGCTGATCGTGCTCTACAAGTTCTTGAAAAAAGTCATCGCCGGGCTCAAGCGCTTTGTTGGCAGCAGCCCGCCAACGCCCACTACTTCCACCACGCCTGACACGCATCGCATTCGATAGGAGACACCCATGTTCACCAAAATCCTCATCGCCAACCGGGGCGAAATCGCCTGCCGCGTGGCGGCCACCGCGCGCCGGTTGGGGCTAAAGACCGTCGCCGTCTATTCCGATGCCGACGCCCACGCCAAGCACGTCATGGCCTGCGACGAAGCCGTGCACGTCGGCGGCAGCGCACCCAAAGACAGCTACCTGCAATGGCAGCGCATCATCGACGCCGCCAAGGCCACGGGCGCGCAGGCCATTCACCCCGGCTACGGCTTTTTGAGCGAGAACGAAGACTTCGCCCAGGCCTGTGCCGACAACGGCCTGGTCTTCATCGGCCCGCCCGCCAGCGCCATCAACGCCATGGGCCTGAAGGCCGAATCCAAGCGCCTGATGGAAGCGGCCAACGTGCCCCTCGTGCCCGGCTACCACGGCGCCGACCAAGACCCGCAGCTGCTGCAAAAAGAAGCCGACCGCATCGGCTACCCCGTGCTCATCAAGGCCAGCGCGGGCGGCGGCGGCAAGGGCATGCGTGCCGTGGACAAGGCCGAAGACTTTGCCGCCGCGCTTGAATCGTGCAAGCGCGAAGCCACGGGCAGCTTTGGCGACGACGCCGTGCTGGTCGAAAAATACGTGCAGCGCCCGCGCCACATCGAGATCCAGGTGTTCGGCGACACGCAAGGCAACGTCGTCTACCTGTTCGAGCGCGACTGCTCCGTGCAGCGCCGCCACCAGAAGGTGCTGGAAGAAGCCCCCGCCCCCGGCATGACCGAAAGCCTGCGCGAGCAAATGGGCCAGGCCGCCGTCAACGCCGCCAAGGCCGTGGGTTACGTCGGCGCCGGCACGGTGGAATTCATCGTCGAGCAGCCCGGCGGCTACGACAAGCCCGAAGACATGAAGTTCTACTTCATGGAAATGAACACCCGCCTGCAAGTCGAGCACCCCGTCACCGAAGCCATCACCGGCCTCGACCTCGTCGAGTGGCAACTGCGCGTGGCCAGCGGCGAGCCGCTGCCGCTGGAGCAGTGCGACCTTGATATTCAAGGCCACGCCATCGAAGCGCGCATCTGCGCCGAAAACCCCGACAACAACTTCCTGCCCGCCACCGGCCAGCTCGCCGTCTACCGCAAGCCCGCGCACACCGCGTTCGAGATCGACGAAGTGCGCGTGGACGACGGCGTGCGCGAAGGCGACGCCATCAGCCCCTTCTACGACAGCATGATCGCCAAGCTCATCGTCTGGGGCAGCACGCGCGAAGAAGCGCTGGGCAAGCTCGACGCCGCGCTGGCGCAAACCGCCATCGTCGGCGTGCAGACCAACGTGCAGTTCCTGCGCCGCGTGCTCGCCACCGAATCGTTTGCCAACGCAAAGCTCGACACCGCCCTCATCCAGCGCGAAAGCGAACACCTGTTCAACCAGGACCCCATCGGCGTCGACATGGCCGTGGCCGCCGCCGTCGCCCACACCGTGCTGCAAGAGCAGGGCGCCGAGACGCCCGACCCCTTCAGCCGCAGCGACGGCTTCCGCTCGCACGGCGTCGCCTCGCGCCGCATCGACCTCGAATACGCCGGCCAGCCCGTCGTCGCCAAGCTGCGCTATCTCGACGACGGCCTGCAACTGCAAGTGGGCGAGGGCGAACGCACCCCGCTCGCCTTCACCCGCCAGCCCGATGGCCGCATCGACGTGCGCTATGGCGGCCAGCGCCAGGTGCTGCATGTTTACCCGCGCGGCGAAGTCATGCACATCTTCGGCACCGTGGGGGCCACCACCATCACCGAACTCGACGTGCTGGCCCACGCGGGCGAGGCCGCAGGCGAAGGCGGACGCCTGACAGCCCCCATGCCCGGCAAAGTCGTCTCCATCGCCGTCAAGGCCGGCGACAAAGTCACCAAAGGCCAGCCCCTGGCCGTGATGGAAGCCATGAAGATGGAACACACCATCGCCGCCCCGCAAGACGGCGTGGTGGACGAAGTGCTCTACGGCCCCGGCGACCAGGTGACCGAAGGGGCCGAGCTGCTGCGCCTGGGCGCGGCTGCGTAAGTCACCCGCTACGCCGCCAGCTTCTGCCCCATGAAGCTGGCAAACGCCCGCACCTTGGGCGGCAGCTGCCGGTGCGGCAGGTACAGCGCCCACAGGCTGCCGGTGTAGACCGTCACGAAACGCCAGTCGGGCAGCACCACCACCGCATCGCCGCTGGCCAGCGCGGCCCGTGCGGTGAACTCGGGCAGGCTGCCAATGCCCAGCCCGCTCAAAACGGCCCCCAGCCGCACGCCCGTGTGGTTGGCGGTGTAGCGCCCCCGCACATGCACCACGTGGGCTTCGTCGCGCGTGCGGTGCATGAACTTCCAGCGCGCATCGCCCGGCGTTTCGCCCAGGCTGATGCAGCTGTGTGCGGCCAGCTCTTTGGGGTGCAGCGGCTCGGCATGCCCGGCCAGGTAGGCGGGCGATGCGCACACCAGATGTTCGATAGCCGTCATGCGCCGCCCGATCAAGCCCACCGGTGGCGTGTCGGTAATGCGCACGGCCACATCCAGACGGTGCTCCACCAAATCCAGCGGGCGGTCGTCCAGCAGCAGATGCACATCCACTTTGGGGTGCATGCGCAAGAACTCGCCCATGTGCGGGTGCAGCAGCGCATGCCCGATGGCCTTGGGCGCGCACACGCGCAGCAGCCCTTTCGGCTCCGGCCCGTGCTGCCCGCCCGCCTCCATCACGGCGCGCGAGGCATTCAGGATGTCGGTGCAATGCGCCAGAACCTCGGCCCCTTCGGGCGTCACGCCCAGTTTGCGCGTGGTGCGTTGCAGCAGTTGCGCCCCCACGGCGGACTCCAGCCGCGCCACGCTGCGGCTGACGGCTGACGGCGTGCCACCCACCTCGCGCGCCGCCGCCGAAAAGCTGCCGGCTTCTACCACGCGGGCAAACAAAGCCATTTCGTGCAAGAGCAGGGGCTGAAGACTTGTTCTCATGGTGCACAAGTGTTGTGAATGAGCCGGTATTTTTGTCTGAAAAGCAAAAACCTAGACTTTGCGCATGACACCTTATTGGCCCGAATTCATCGCCCTTGCCGTCATCCACTTTCTGGCCGTGGTGGCGCCCGGCCCGGATTTCGCCATCACGGTCAGGCAAAGCGTGCGTTATGGGCGGCAGGTGGGCGTGGTCACGGCATTGGGCATTGGCGCGGGCATTTCGCTGCATGTGGGCTACACCTTGCTGGGCGTGGGCGCCTTGCTGCATGCGCATCACGGGCTGTTGATGGCGGCCAGCCTGATCGGCGCGGCCTATCTAATCTACCTGGGTGGGGTGCTGCTGCGAAGCCAACCCAAAGCCGATGCGGCGGGCGCTGCGCCGGTGGCAGCCGGGCCAGTCGATATGTCGTTCAGGCGTGCTTTCTGGATGGGCTTTCTGACCAACGCCACCAACCCCAAGGCCACGCTTTTCTTTCTGGCCATCTTCACCACCGTGGTCAAGCCTTCCACGCCGCTGGCGGTACAGGCGGCGTATGGCGCGTGGATGTGCGGCGTCAATGCCGCATGGTTTGCCCTGGTGGCGCTGCTGTTTGCGGCAGATGCCGTGCGCCGCCGCTTCTTGCGCATGGGCCATTGGCTGGAGCGTGGCATGGGGGCGCTGCTGCTGGTGTTTGCGCTGCGGCTGCTGTGGCAGACGGTGCGCTAGCGGGTGGCGCAGAGCAGGGGGGACTTGTCAAATATTTTCATTCATCAAAAATGCTGCTTGCGCTTTTTAATAAAGCGCAAGCAGCTATTTTTTTAATACTTGCATTCCCTGCCAGGCCGTTATCGCTTGTTTTGGCCTGCGGCGGCTTCATTCTCCTGTGATGAGCCGATCGGCGAAGAACGCTGGCAAGGGTGTTGCGCGAATGGCGTCGGCGGCGGCCTGCACGTCGTAGGGCACGCGGTGGAAGGTGAGCTGCCGGGCGGCTTCGTCCAGCACGGTGTACATGGCGTCGCAGTTGCCGTCGCGCGGCTGGCCGACGGAGCCCACGGTGCCGATCCACTGCCGGTGGTCGGGCACGGCCACCGGCGTGCCGGGGACCAAGGCCACGGGCAGCATCATCCCCAGCGGGCCGCGCAGATACAGCGTCTGCATGTGGACGTGGCCGCCGAACACGTAGCGCACGTCGCCGTCGCCCCGCGGCGGCTGGCGCGCGGCATGCAGGCTGCGCGCGGCGCGTGCCGGGCCGTTCACGTAGCGCCATTGCGTGGGTGCATCGGCGCTGGCGTGCACCAGCAGCAGCGCGCCGTCATGGTGGGTCAGCGGGCGCGTGGCGAGAAACGCGCGCTCGTCATCGCCCAACTGCTGGTGCGTCCACAGTGCGCTGATGTGCCCGAGCGAGGTGAGCGCGGGCGGCGGGGCCACGGCGTACTGGTCGTGGTTGCCCTGCACCACGGCGGCACCCTGCGCGGCCAGCGCCATCACGCGCTGCGTCACTTCGGCAGGAAACGCGCCGTAGCCCACCACGTCGCCCAGCACGGCAAAGCGCGTGACGCCCTGCGCGGCGGCGTGGGCCAGGCAGGCGTCGAGCGCGTGCAGGTTGGCGTGGATGTCGGACAGCAGGGCAAGGCGCATGGTGCCGGGCATCATAGGGGCGCGCTCGCTACACTTGTTTGCCAAGGAGACACCCGCCCATGAGCCTGCCCACCCGTGTGAACATCATCGACGTCGGCCCGCGCGACGGCCTGCAAAACGAAAAGCAGCATGTGCCCGCCGCCACCAAGATTGCGCTGGTGCAGCGCCTGCAGGACGCGGGCCTGCGCGAGATCGAGGTGACCAGCTATGTGTCGCCCAAGTGGGTGCCGCAAATGGCCGACAACGCCGAAGTGATGGCGGGCATGGCGCGCCGCCCCGACGTGCGCTACAGCGTGCTCACGCCCAACCTCAAAGGCTTCGAGGCCGCGCTGGCCGGCCCCGAGGCCACGCACCCGGATGAGATCGTGGTGTTCGGCGCGGCCAGCGAGGCTTTCAGCCAGAAGAACATCAACTGCTCCATTGCCGAGAGCATCGAGCGCTTTGCCCCCGTGGTCGAGGCGGCGCTGGCCCAAGGCATTGCCGTGCGCGGTGCCATGAGCTGCACCGTGGGCTGCCCGTATGAGGGCGACGTCGCGCCCGACAAGGTGGGCTACCTGGCCGGGCTGATGAAAGACATCGGCGTGCAGCGCGTGGACGTGGCCGACACCATCGGCGTGGGCACGCCCGGCAAGGTGCAGGCGGCCATCGCCGCCACGCTGGCGCACTTTCCGGTGCAGTCGGTCAGCGGCCACTTTCACGACACCTACGGCCAGGCGCTGGCCAACACCCTGGCGGCGCTGGAGATGGGCGTCGCCAACTTCCAGTCGTCCGTGGCGGGCCTGGGCGGCTGCCCCTATGCCAAGGGCGCGACGGGCAACGTGGCCACCGAAGACGTGGTGTACATGCTGCACGGCATGGGCATCGACACCGGCATCGACCTGGATCAGCTCATCGACGCAGGCGTGTTCATCAGCGATGCGCTGGGCCGCGAGCCGAACTCACGCGTGTCCAAGGCCATTCGCACCAAGCGGATGGGGTAAGGCGCTGGTCAAAAAAGAGGTGGCTTGCAGACCACCTTTTTTCTTGGCGCGGCGCTTCAGCCCACCCTTTCAGCCCTCTTGCGCCACAAAGCTGCCCGACTTGCCGCCGTGCTTTTCCAACAGGCGCACGCCGCTCATCACCATGCCCCGGTCGGCGGCCTTGCACATGTCGTAAACCGTCAGCAGCGCCACCTGCACGGCGGTGAGCGCTTCCATCTCCACGCCCGTGGGGCCGGTGGTTTCCACCGTGGCGGTGCACACCACGGCGGCGCCTGTGCTGCCCGCGCCGGTGGTCTGCAAGCCGATGGCCACGTGCGACAGCGCCAGCGGGTGGCACAGCGGGATCAGCTCGCTCGTCTTCTTCGCCGCCATGATGGCCGCCACGCGCGCAATGCCCAGCACATCGCCCTTGCGGGCCGTGCCCGACTCGATCAGCGCCAGCGTGGCGGGCTGCATCTCGATGCGGCCCTCGGCCACCGCCACGCGGCGTGTGGCGGGCTTGTCGCCCACATCCACCATGTGGGCCTGGCCCTGGGCGTCGAAATGGGTGAGGGGTGAAACAGGCAGTGAAGACATGGTGAAAAGGGCAGGGCGGCAGCGGGGGCGCGCAAGGCGATAAAGGGGAACGCGCCAAGGCGCTCGGGCATCATACGGGCACCTTCACCCTTGCCCGCCAGCCGGTGCCCGTGCGCCGCCGCGCGGCCTGCACCCACCGTGAAACCCCTGCGCCACACACTCGCCGCGCCCCTCCTGCGGCCGCTGATGACGGGCCTGCTGCTCGCCAGCCTGGCCGCGCCCCCCGTCTGGGCACAAACGGCCCCCGCCCCCCCTCACGACCACACGCAGGCCCCGCAGGGCCTGCCCTCGCTGGGCGATGCGGGCGCCATGACCACGCTCGAAGAGCGCAAGCTGGGCGACACCATCGCGCGCGAGCTGTACCGCGATCCGGCCTACCTCGACGACCCCATCCTCGGCGAATACGTGGACGACCTGTGGCGCGCCCTGCTGGCCGCCGCGCGCGCGCGCGGCGAGCTGCCGGCCGAGCTGCAAGAGCGCTACGCCTGGGAAGTGCTGCTCGGGCGCGACGGCAGCATCAACGCCTTCGCCCTGCCCGGTGGCTACTTCGGCCTGAACACCGGGCTGGTCGGCATCGTCACCTCGCGCGACGAACTCGCCTCGGTGCTCGCGCACGAGATGACGCACATCACCCAGCGCCACATCCCCCGCATGCTCGGCCAGCAAAGCCGCCAGACGCCGCTGCTCATTGCCTCCATGGTGCTCGGCGCGCTGGCCGCCAGCCAGAACCCGCAGGTCGGCTCCGCCATCATGGCCGGCGGGCAAGCCGCGCTGGTGCAACAGCAGCTCAACTTCTCGCGCGACATGGAGCGCGAAGCCGACCGCATCGGCTACGGCATCCTCACCCAGGCCGGCTTTGCGCCGCAGGGCTTCGTCAGCATGTTCGAGAAGCTGCAAGGCGCCACCCGCATCAACGACAAAGGCGACTGGCCCTACCTGCGCAGCCACCCCCTTACCACCCAGCGCATCGCCGACATGCAGCAGCGCCAGCAAACCCTGCCGCGCCAGGCAGGCGCGCCGCCCGATCTGGAAACCCTCATGCTCGCCGCCCGCGCCCGCGTGCTGGGCCGCCCCGGCGTCGACGTGCTGCGCGCCTGGGCCGGCGAGCCCGCCCAGGCCGGCTTTGACGACCTGCCCCTGGCCCGCCGCGCAGGCGCGCTCTACGCCGCCGCCCTCGCCCAGGCCCAGCTGCGCGACCTGCCGCGCGCCGACGCCCTGGCCGCCCAACTCGCCCTCGCCGTCGCAGCCACCCCCGCTGCTGCAAGGCAAGCGCAACTGCTGCAAGCCGAACTCGCCCTGCAAGCCAACCAGCCCGCGCGCGCGCTGGCGCTGCTGCCCGCCGCCCCGCTGCGCCCCGCCTCGGCCATCGGCATGACAGCCCCCCTTGAAGAACGCAGCCAGGCCGGCCGCGCCGCGCTGCTGCTGCGCGCGCCCGCCCTCGTGCAAACCGGCCGCGCCAGCGAAGCCACCGCCGCCCTGCGCGCCTGGCTCGTCACCCACCCCGGCGACGCCAGCGCCTGGCAAGCCCTGGCCCTGGCCCACCACGCCCAAAACCAGCCCCTGCGCGCCCTGCGCGCCGAAGGCGAAGTGCCCATGGCCCGCATGGACTACGCCGGTGCCGTCGACCGCTGGCGCGCCGCCCAAGACCACTCGCGCCGCCACCCCGGCGACAACGCCGAACGCATCGAAGCCAACATCATCGACACCCGCCTGCGCGCCGCACAGCAAGCCCTCAAGCAACAGCAGCTCGACGAAGTCCGGCGCTAGAATTGATAAAACAGTAGCTGCTTGCGCACGGTTTAAAACATTTTCAGATAGTTTTATATCTGAAAATGTTTTAAACCGTGCGCAAGCAGCTCATTTTATTTTGAAGTCTGCAAGTGATGAGCGGTGCCCGAACGACGCGGACGCGACAGACCGCGCGCGCCTCACCCAGGCGCGTCGCAGACGATGAAAGAAGGCAAGGCGTGCGCGAAAAAAAAGCGCCAAGTCGGCGCAGCGCATGCAGGGCAGGAGGGGGAAAAGTGGCGCGGCTGGCGGGGATCGAACCCACGACCCTCGGCTTCGGAGGCCGATACTCTATCCACTGAGCTACAGCCGCTTGTCTGGAACGCAGCCGCGCATTATCCCTGATCGATCGGCAACGGTGGCAGGCCGATGCCGCGCAGATAGGCGTCGATGGCCGCGGCGCCTTCGCCTGCCAGGTCGAAGTCGGGCCGCAGCAGCCAGGCGTTGACCAGCCCGTACACCAGCGCGAACAGCCCGCGCGCCAGCGTCTCGACCGGTGCCGGCAGCTGCGCGCCGCGCTGCGCGGCTGCGTGCGCCAGCAGGCTGGCCAACGCCTGCTCCTTGGCCGCGTGCGAGGCCATGTGCCGTGCGCGCACGGCGTCCATCTCCTCGGTGTGCTCGACCATGTGCGTGGCGATGGCCAGCACGCGGCGCGTTTGCGCGTGCTGGTCGATGCGTGCCAGACCCTGCGCGAAATAGCGCCGCATCAGCGTCGTGGCGTCGGCCGATGCGTCGGCCAGGGCCGCCACCACATCGGCCATGTCGGCCTCCAGCGGCAGCGTCACGCGCTCCAGCATGGCGTTGAACAGATCGGCCTTGTCCTTGAAGTGCCAGTACACCGCCCCGCGCGTCAGCCCTGCCGCTTCGGCGATGTGGCCGAGCGATGTGCGCGAAACGCCACGCTGCTCGAACACCTGTTCGGCAGCGTCAAGCAAGGCTTCGCGCGTGGCCTGGGCATCTTGTTTGGTGCGCCGTGCCATGGCTTCAGAAGACGGTGGAGTCAGCCAGCATGCGGCGCACTTTATCACATACATTCAGGAATGTATGTATAATCCCGCGCTTCGCTCAAACACACCACGGGGTTTTGTGACTACGATCAACCCTGCCGCCAGGGGAGTCGGTTAGCTGTTCGAGCGCCGTCCCGCCGTCCAACACCGCATCTGCGTTTTCTGACCGAGAAGAAACAACATGCCTCACTCTGCCTCCCACCGCCCGATGGCCACCCGCCTTCTTCCGCTTGGCACGTCCGTGCTGCTGGCTGTCGCGCTCGCCGCCTGTGGCGACAAGCCACAAGGCGCAGCCGAGGCAGGTGCCGCGCCGCCGCCGCCGGAGGTGGCCGTGATCACGGTGCAGCCCGGCACGGTGAGCCTGACGACCGAGCTGCCCGGCCGGCTGGAGCCCACGCGCGTGGCCCAGGTGCGCGCGCGCAGCGCCGGCATCGTGCAAAAGCGCCTGTTCCGCGAGGGCAGCGACGTCAAGGCCGGCCAGGCGCTGTTCGCGATTGACGCGGCGCCCTACCAGGCTTCGCTGCAAAGCGCGCAGGCCACCCTGGCGCAGTCGCAGGCCACGCTGGCCAACGCCAGCGGCATCGTCACGCGCTACCGCCCGCTGGTGGCGGCCAACGCGGTGAGCAAGCAGGAGTTCGACGCCGCCGTGGCGGCCGAAAAAGCCGCACAGGCGCAGGTGGCCGCCAGCCGCGCCGCCGTGCAGACCGCGCGCATCAACCTGGGCTACGCCAGCGTGACGGCGCCCATCAGCGGCCGCATCGGCCGCTCGCTGGTGACCGAGGGCGCGCTGGTGGGCCAGGGCGAGGCCACGCAGCTGGCCACCATCCAGCAGATCAACCCGCTTTACATCAACATCACGCAGTCGGCCGCCGACGCCATGCGCCTGCGCCAGCAACTGGCCAGCGGCCAGCTGGCGCGCGACGGCGAGGGCGCGCGCGTGGCGGTGGTGATGGAAGACGGCAGCACCTACGGCCGCCCCGGCCGCCTGCTGTTCACCGACCTGACCGTGGACCCCACCACCGGCCAGGTGGCGCTGCGCGCCGAGGTGCCCAACCCCGACGGCGCGCTGCTGCCGGGTCTGTTCGTGCGCGCGCGGCTGGAGCAGGCGCAGGTGCGCAACGCCATGCTCATCCCGCAGCAGGCCGTCACGCGTGGCAGCCAGGGCGACAGCGTGATGGTGGTGGCGCAGGACGGCAGCGTGGCGCCGCGCCAGATCAAGATCGAGGGCGCCCAGGGCCAGAACTGGATCGTCACCGAGGGTCTGCAAGCCGGCGAACAGGTGATGGTGGAAGGCGCCATGAAACTGATGATGGGCGCCAAGGTGGTCAAACCCGTGCCCTGGGACCCCGCCAAGGCCGTCCCCGCCGGCGCCGGCGCGCACGCCGCCCCGCAGGCCACCGCGAGCGCAGCGCCTGCCGCCAGCGCGCCGGCCGCCGCCGCGTCGAACTAAGAGCAAAGGCTGAGCGCACATGGCACGCTTTTTCATTGACCGGCCCATCTTCGCGTGGGTGATCGCCCTGTTCATCATCGTGCTGGGCGCCACGTCCATCACGCAATTGCCGGTGTCGCAATACCCCTCGGTGGCGCCGCCCACGGTGGAGCTGTCCGTCGCCTACCCCGGCGCCTCGGCGCAGACGCTGGAAGACTCGGTGCTGTCCGTCATCGAACGCGAGATGAACGGCGCCCCCGGCCTGGCCTACATGGAGTCGGTGTCGCAGGCCAACGGCACCGGCACCATCACGCTCTCGTTCGAGCCGGGCACCAACCTCGACCTGGCGCAAGTGGAGGTGCAAAACCGCCTCTCGCGCGCCACGCCGCGCCTGCCCTCGGTGGTCAACCAGCAGGGCGTGCGGGTCGAGAAGTCGCAGTCCAACTTTCTGATGTTCGTCACGCTGTCTTCGTCCGAGCCGGACGCGGACGTGGCGCAGATTTCCGACTACGTCGCGCGCAACGTGCAGCCCGAGCTGCAGCGCCTGCACGGCGTGGGCCAGGTGCAGCTGTTCGGCTCCGAGCGCGCCATGCGCGTGTGGCTCGACCCGGCCAGCCTGCAAAGCTATGGCCTGACGCCCGCCGACGTGAACGCCGCCATCACGGCGCAGAACGCACAGGTCTCGGCCGGCAGCATCGGCGATCTGCCGCTGTCGCACGATCAGACCACCACCGCCACCGTGATCGTGCCGGGACAGCTGTCCACCGTGGAGCAGTTCGGCAACATCACGCTGCGCGCGCTCACCGGCGGCGCCACCGTGCGTCTGAAGGACGTGGCGCGCATCGAGCTGGGCGGGCAGAGCTACGCCACCTCCGCGCGCCTGAACGGCCAGCCCAGCGTGGGCATGGGCATTCAGCTTGCGCCCGGCGCCAACGCGCTGGCCGTGGCCAACTCGGTGAAGGCGCGCATGGCCGAGCTCAAGGGCTTCTTTCCTGCCGGGGTGGACTACACCATCCCCTACGACAGCTCCACCTTCGTGCAGATCTCCATCGAGCAGGTGGTGGAGACGCTGTTCGAGGCCATCGTGCTGGTGTTCATCGTCATGTTCATCTTCCTGCAGAACTGGCGCTACACCCTCATTCCCACCATCGTGGTGCCGGTGGCCCTGCTGGGCACCATGTCCGTGATGCTGCTGGCGGGCTTCTCGATCAACGTGCTGACCATGTTCGGCATGGTGCTGGTGATCGGCATCGTGGTGG
>JAUNTQ010000073.1 GCA_030538605.1 Pseudomonadota bacterium | reverse complement strand
GGCTGGCCGGGAGCAGGCTGGGTGAGCAGGTAGCAGGAGACGTAGCGCGCGGGCAGGCCGAGCGCGCGCAGGCAGGCGAGCATGACGTGGCTGAAGTCCTGGCAGACGCCGGTGCGGCGGGTGAGGGCGTCGATGGCGGGGGTGTTGATTTCGGTGGCGAGGGGGGCGTAAGTGAAGTCGCGGTGCACGCGGTGCATGAGCTCGCGCGCGGCGTCGATCAGGGGGCGGCCTGCGGGGAAGCTGGGGCGGGCGTAGTCGGCGAAGGCGGGGCCGGGGTGGACGTAGACGGAGGGGTAGATGAATTCGGCGGCGGGGTGCCAGGCAGCGCCTGCGTGGTAGACGAAGGCACTTTGCACGGCTTCCCACGGCATGTGGCTGGCGGCGGGGTCGGGGGCGCGGGTGTCGACCAGGCTGGTGGCGCGCACGGTGAGTGCGTCGTGCGGGACGGCGATGTCGAAGAAGGCGCGCACGTTGCGGTAGATGTCGGCGGTTTCGCTCAGGGTGGCGGGCGTGGGGGTGATGTCGAGCTGCGATTGCAGGCGCTGCTGGCAGCGGGTGTGCGGCGGCGTGAGGTGCGCCATGTGCATGGCCGACTGGATGCCGGGGGTGTAGCGGTAGCGGGTGTCGTGGGTGATGCGTAGGCGCATGGCGGTATTGTATTTATAGCTTTTTGCGTATGATATATATCATTTTTTAATGAAATCTATTTGAAAATGCTTTAAAACGTACGAAAGCTGCTATGGTATTTCAAGCGCCCAGCGAGCGACCGAATTCGGCGGTGTGGCTGAAGTGGCGGCGGGCGATGTCGCGCGAGAGCTCGTCGGCGGCGTCGATGTAGTGGGCCAGCAGCTGTTGCAGGTGGGTGAAGTCGCCAATGGCGTCGGCTTCGCACAGGCGGGTGAGGTCTTGCGGCGGGGCGGGGCGCAGGCGGGTGGGCAGCTCGTCGGTCGGGGCGGCGGGGTCGGTGGTGTCGCGCAGGCGTGCCAGGCGCCTGCCCAGGGTTTCGACCACCCAGCCGAGTGAGCGGGGGTTCTGGTGGTTGAGCACCACGTGTTCGATGAGCGCGGCGACCGAGCGGCTGCGCTGGTGGCGGGCGTGAAAGGAGAGGGTGCTGTCGAACAGGTCGAGCACCACACCATAGCCTGCAGCGTCGTGCACGGCGTTGGTGTAGAAGCCGCGCGAAAGCGCCTTGCAGAGGAAGGTGAGACGCTCGATTTGCCGCCCCACGCTGAGCAGGCGCCAGCCGTCGTCGCGCCACATGCGGTCGTGCTGCGCGCCGGTGATGGCGGCCAGCTGGCGGCCCAGGTGGGCGAGCACGTGGTGCGCGTCGGCCAGTGCGGTGCCGGGCTGGATGTCGAGCTCGCGCACTTCGCGCGCGAAGTGTTCGTCGGCGTCCTTGAGGGCGGCCCAGTGCTCGGGCGAGAGGCGCTCGCGCAGGGCGCTGCCTGCGCGGCGCATGCCGTGCAGGGCGTTGGCCAGGCCGGGCGGGTCGTCGGGCTGGGCTAGGCAGCGCAGCAGTTCGTGCTCGAAGGCGGCGGCGTTCTGCTCGGGCGTGGGGGCGCTTTCGGGCACCAGGGCGCAGGTGTGTGCCAGCTGGCCGAGCCACATGCGCACGGCCCAGGAGGGTTCTTCGTCGCCGTGCAGCGTGTCGAGGATGACGCGCACCAGGCGTGCGCCGTTTTCGGCGCGCTCGCTGTAGCGGCCCAGCCAGAAGAGGTTTTCGGCGGCGCGGCTGGTGACCAGGCGCTCGCGCTGCACGAGGGCGGTGTCTGCCGGGGTGATGGCCACGAGGGTGCTGTGGTCGAAGTCGGTGTCGCCCGCGCCTTCGGAATCGTGTTCGCCCAGCACCCAGGTGTCGGCGCTGGAGCCGCCCAGCGCCATGGTGGCCAGGCCCGCGCTTTCGCCGACCAGACGGGTCATGCCGCCGGGCAGCACGCGCCAGCTGCCCGCGCCGTCGGACAGGGCGAACACGCGCAGGATGGCCGCGCGCGGCACGATGTTGCCGCCCGCGCCGTGGCCGCTCGGGGTGGGCACCCAGGTCGGTATTTGCGAAGGCGGCAGGTAGGCCTGCACGGTGTGTTCCTCAGGCCGCTGGCGAATGCGGTCGGCCCAGGCCGCAAGGGTGGCGGCGTCCATGCGCGGGCCAACCCCGGCGTTGAAGGTGCTGCGGCTGGCCGACCAGGGGTAGGTGGCTTTGATGACGCAGTGCGCCAGCTGAGGCAGCACGCTGTGCATGGCGGCGGCCTCGCCGCACCACCAGGTGTGCAGCGCGGGCAGTTGCAGCTCTTGCCCGAGCAGGTGCTGCGTGAGCGCGGGCAGAAAACCGAGCAGCGCGCTGGATTCGAGAAAGCCCGCGCCGGGCGCGTTGGCCAGCAGCACGTGGCCCGCGCGCACGCATTGCAGCAGGCCGGGCACGCCCAGGCGCGAGTCGGGGCGCATCTCCAGCGGGTCGAGCCAGGCGTCGTCCACGCGCTTGATGAGGCCGTGCACGGGCTTCAGGCCGCCCAGCGTCTTGAGGTACAGGCGTTGGTTGCGCACGGTGAGGTCGCTGCCTTCGACCAGGGTCACGCCCAGGTAGCGGGCGAGGTAGGCGTGTTCGAAATAGGTTTCGTTGTAAGGCCCGGGGGTGAGCAGCGCGATGTGCGAATCGCCCCCGCCGGGCGCGAGCGCCTTGAGGTTGTCGATCAGCGCGCGGTAGCTGGCGGCCAGGCGGTGCACGTGCATGGCCTGAAAGGCTTCGGGAAACTGTGCCGAGATGGCCGAGCGGTTTTCCAGCAGATAGCCCAGCCCCGAAGGCGCTTGCGTGCGCTGCGCCACCACCCACCAGTAGCCGTGCGGGCCGCGCGCCAGATCGAACGCCACGATGTGCAGATGCATGCCGCCTGCGGCCGGCACGCCATGCATGGCGCGCAGGTAGTCGGGGTGGCCCTGCACCAGCGCGGCGGGGATGAGGCCGTCTTTCAGCAGGCGGCGCTCGCCATACATGTCGCGCATCACGGCGTCGAGCACGCGCACGCGCTGGAGCACGCCGGTTTCGATGCGCCGCCAGTCCTGCGGGGTGATGAGCAGCGGAAACAGATCCAGCGGCCACGAGCGTTGAAGGTTGGCCTCGTCGGCGTAGGCGTTGTAGGTGACGCCGCTGTCGCGCAGCTGGCGCGCCAGGCGCGCGCTGCGCTGGTTCAGCGCGTGCCAGTCGGCGGGTGGCACATGGTCGAAAAAGCGCGCCCAGGGCCCGGCGATGTCTGCGGGTCTGGCTTCGCTGCAAGGCAGGTGCTTGCCGCTGTCGATGGTGGGACGGCCATGCAGCTCGTCGAAGTGGCCTGCGTCGGCAAAGGGGAAAACCGCCGCCTCTGGCGGCGTGACGGGATCTTGAGGGCGCACGGCGGAAAGCGGTTGATGAGGGTGGCTTTTCATTCTCGCATTGGCGTGTGGCGGGGCAAGCTGGGTGGATGGGGGCTCTGGGGCAGGGTATTCCTCGTTCCCTTGCAGAATGCCCGGCATGACCCGCCCCATGCATGCACCCGCCTTGCCTTTGCGGCTGGGCTGGGCGCTGCCTGCGTGGTTGGCGGGGTGGGTGCTGGGAGTGGCGGTGCAGTTGCAGCAGGCGGCGTTGTGGGCGGTCTGGGGGTATGTGGCCGTGCTGGGTTTGGGGGCAGCCACGGTGGTGATTGCGCGAGGGCGCGGGGCGTGGATGCGTGCGCTGGGGTGGCTGCTGTGCGGGGCGCTGCTGGCGTTTGCGCTGGTGGGCTTGCGGGCGGGGCAGCGGCCTGTGCTGGATGCGGCGCTGGAGGGGCGCGATATCGAGTTGACGGGGGTTGTCAGCCGCATGCCGCAGCGCATCGAGGTGGGGTGGCGCTTTCGGCTGTGGGTGGAGCAGGCGCGGCTGGATGGCACACCGGTGGTGCTGCCGCCGACCGTTCAGTTGGGCTGGTATGGCCGCATGGCCTGGGGTGAAGAAGGCGCAGCCACTGCGCTGCCAGCGCTGCGCGCGGGCGACCGCTGGCGGATGACGGTGCGGCTGAAAGCGCCGCACGGCAACCTGAACCCGCATGGGTTTGACTACGAGCTGTGGCTGTGGGAGCAGGGCGTGGCTGCCACGGGCTATGTGCGCACCAGCGCGCGCGATGCGCCGCCCGAGCGGCTGGCGCAGGCGGTGGGTCACCCGGTGGAGCGGGCGCGCCAGTCGGTGCGCGATGCCATCCTGGCCGCTGCGCCGGGCTGGCCCACGTTGTCGATGCCTTTCATGGCCCAGGGCCAGGGGCCGCCCGCCGAGCCTGGCCCGGCGCGCTATGCGGGCATCGTGGCGGCGCTGGTGACGGGCGACCAGAACCTGATCGAGCGTGCCGACTGGGACGTGTTTCGCATCACCGGTGTGGCGCACCTGATGGCGATTTCGGGGCTGCACATCACCATGTTCGCGTGGCTGGCCGTGGCGGTGCTGGGCGTGGGCTGGCGCTGGGCGGCGCGGGTGCATGCCCGGCTGGGGCTGCCCGCGCGGCTGAACCCCTGCCTGCGGGTGTCTGCGCCGGTGGCGGCGCTGGTGGGTGGGGTGGCGCTGGCGGCGGGTTATGCGTTGTTCAGCGGCTGGGGGGTGCCGGCGCAGCGCACGGTGCTGATGCTGACGACGTTCGCGGCGCTCAAGCTGGCGGGCCTGCGCTGGCCCTGGTGGCTGAGCTGGCTGCTGGCGTGCGCGGTGGTGCTGGCGTTTGACCCGTGGGCGCTGTGGCAGGCGGGGTTTTGGCTGAGCTTCGTGGCGGTGGGGGTGTTGTTTGCCACCGATCTGGGTGCGCACGGCGCGGCGCAAACAGGTGCGGGCGTGGGTGCGGGCGGCCAGGTGCGCCAGCTGCTGCGCGAGCAGTGGGTGGTGACGCTGGCGCTCACGCCCTTGTCGCTGCTGCTGTTCGGGCAGGCGTCGGTGGTGGGGCTGGTGGCCAATCTGCTGGCCATTCCGTGGGTGACGGTGGTGGTCACGCCGCTGTCGATGCTGGGGGTGTTGTGGCCGCCGGTGTGGCAGGCGGCGGCCTGGGCGCTGGTGCCGCTGGCGGCGTTCTTGCAGGCGCTGGCCGGGTGGCCGTGGGCGAGTGTGTGGCTGGCAACGGCGCCGCTGGCGCTGGCGGCGGCCGCGGTGGCGGGCGGCGTGCTGCTGGCCATGCCCTGGCCGCGTGCGCTGCGGCTGGCGGGCGCGGCGCTGGTGTTGCCGCTCGTGCTGTGGCAGCCCGCGCGCCCGGCGCCGGGGCAGTTCGAGCTGCTGGCGGCGGACGTGGGGCAGGGCAATGCGGTGATCGTGCGCACGGCGCGCCACACGCTGCTGTATGACGCGGGGCCGCGCTATTCGCTGGCCAGCGACGCGGGCGAGCGCGTGCTGCTGCCGCTTTTGCGCGCCACGGGCGAGCGGGTGGACATGCTGCTGCTCAGCCACCGCGACACCGACCACACCGGCGGCGCGCCCGCCGTGCTGCGCGCGTGGCCGCGTGCGCCGCTGCTGTCGTCGATTGAAGAAGCGCACGCGCTGCAAGCCACGCGCCCGGCCATGCGCTGCCAGGCCGGACAGCAGTGGCAGTGGGACGGGGTGCGCTTTGCCCTGCTGCACCCGCTAGCGGCGGACTACGCCCATGAAAAGCGGCCCAACGCGCTGAGCTGCGTGCTGCGGGTGCAGGCCGCGGATGGGGGGCCAGCGGCCCTGCTGGCGGGCGACATCGAGGCCGCGCAAGAGCGCGCGCTGCTGGCGCGCCACGCGCCGGGCGAGCTGCAAGCGCAGGTGCTGCTGGTGCCGCACCACGGCAGCCGCACCTCGTCCACCGCCGACTGGCTGGATGCCGTGGCCCCGCGCTGGGCGCTGGTGCAGGCGGGCTACCGCAACCGCTTCAACCACCCCGTGCCGGACGTGGTGGCGCGCCATGCGGTGCGCGGCATGGACGTGGTCACATCGCCCCGTTGTGGTGCCATGCACTGGCGCAGTGCATTGCCTGACGTGGTGCAGTGCGAGCGCGAGCAGGCCAGGCGCTATTGGCACCACCGCGTGCCGTGACGCATGGGCGCTGGCGCGCTAATTGCTGGTGGAAAAGGCGTGGGTCGGAGGCAGGTCGTGGTTGTATTCTCGACAGCCCTCGTGGCGCCGTTGGCGGCGCGGCTGAACGCACGCAAGCACACAGAAGAGATCTTTCCATGCACCCGTTCGATGAAATGTATGCCTCGCTCGCGGTGGCCACGGCCGGGCCCGAGGCCTATGCGCAGGACGGGCCCATCCGCCCGCATTACCAGGCCTACGCACGCTGGCTGGGCAGCCAGAGCGCCGAGCTGATGGCCTCGCGCCGCGAGGAGGCCGAGGTCATCTTCCGCCGCGTGGGCATCACTTTTGCCGTGTATGGCGACAAGGACGAGGGCGGCGTGGGCACCGAGCGGCTGATTCCGTTTGATCTCATTCCGCGCATCATCCCCGCCGACGAGTGGCGCATGCTGGAGCGCGGGCTGGCGCAGCGCGTGACGGCGCTCAACCGCTTCCTGCACGACGTCTACCACGGGCAGGACATCCTCAAGGCGGGCGTCATCCCGAGCGGGCAGGTGCTGCGCAACGCGCAGTACCGCGCCACCATGCAGGGCGTGGACGTGCCGGGGCAGATTTACGCGCACATCGCCGGCATCGACATCGTGCGCGCGGGCGCGGCCGATGGCAGCGGCGAGTACTACGTGCTGGAGGACAACCTGCGCGTGCCCAGCGGCGTGAGCTACATGCTGGAAGACCGCAAGATGATGATGCGGCTTTTCCCGCAGCTGTTTGCCCGCCACCGCGTGGCCCCCGTGGCGCACTACCCCGACCTGCTGCTGGAGACCCTGCGCGAAAGCGGCCCCGGCGGCGCGGCCAACCCCACCGTGGTGGTGCTCACCCCCGGCATGTACAACAGCGCGTATTTCGAGCACGCCTTTCTGGCCCAGCAAATGGGCGTGGAACTGGTTGAGGGGCAAGACCTGTTCGTCAAGGACGACTTCGTCTACATGCGCACCACGCGCGGGCCGCGCCGGGTGGACGTGATCTACCGCCGCGTGGACGACGATTTTCTCGACCCCGAGGTCTTTCGCGCCGACTCCAGCTTAGGCTGCGCGGGCCTGATGCGCGCCTACCGCGCGGGCAACGTCAACATCTGCAACGGCATCGGCACCGGTGTGGCCGACGACAAGTCCATCTACCCCTACGTGCCGAAGATGATCGAGTTCTACCTGGGCGAAAAACCCATCCTGAACAACGTGCCCACCCACATGTGCCGCGAGCCTGATGCGCTGGCCTACGTGCTCGACCACATGCACGAGCTGGTGGTGAAAGAAGTGCATGGCGCGGGCGGCTACGGCATGCTGGTCGGCCCCGCCGCCACGCGCGCCGAAATCGACGCGTTTCGTGAGGCCGTGCGTGCGCGCCCCGATGGCTACATCGCCCAGCCCACGCTCAGCCTCTCCAGCTGCCCCACCTATGTCGAGGCCGGCATCGCCCCGCGCCACATCGACCTGCGGCCCTTCGTGCTCTCGGGCAAGCAGGTGCGCATGGTGCCCGGCGGACTCACGCGCGTGGCGCTCAAGCAAGGCTCGCTGGTCGTCAACTCGTCCCAGGGTGGGGGCACCAAGGACACCTGGGTGATGGAGGTGTGATCTTGGGTTGAGCGTTCGGCGTTTGGCGTCGAGCGTGAAAACCGGAACCCTTTGCCGCTGCGCTTCAAACACGCTCAACGCTCAACCCAACATGCTGTCAAGAACCGCCGACCACCTGTTCTGGATGTCCCGCTACACCGAGCGGGCCGAGAACACCGCCCGCATGCTCAGCGTCCACCACGAGACGTCGCTGCTGCCGCAAGCGACGGCGATGCCCGAGCACGACTGGCAGGGCGTGCTCTCGCTCAGCGAGCTGCTGCCTGCCTACACCGCGCGCCACGGCGAGGTCACGCCCCAGGGCGTGACGCACTTCATGGTGCTGGACGCGGACAACCCCGCCTCCATCCTCTCGTGCCTGCACGCCGCGCGCGAAAACGCCCGCGCCGTGCGCGGCGCGCTCACCACCGAGGTGTGGGAAACGCTCAACCAGACCTGGCTGGAGATGAGCCGCCTGCGCCACGGCGACCTGCTGGAGCGCGACCCGGCGGCGTTCTTCGAGTGGGTCAAGTTCCGCTCGCACGTCTCGCGCGGCGTCACGCTTGGCACCACCTTGCAGGACGAGGCGTTTCACTTCATCCGCATGGGCACTTTTCTGGAGCGCGCCGACAACACCGCGCGTCTGCTGGACGTGAAGTTCCATGCGCTGCAAAGCGACTTCTTCGGCCAGGCCAGCCAGAAAGACCATGAATACGACTTCTATCACTGGGCCGCCGTGCTGCGCAGCGTGAGCGCGTTCGAGATCTACCGCAAGGTCTACCGCGACGTGATCGCACCCGAGCGCGTGGCCGATCTGCTCATGCTGCGCGAGGACATGCCGCGCTCGCTGCTGCACTGCATGAGCGAGGTCATGGGCAACCTGCGCGTGGTGGGCGCCGACCCGCAAGGCCGCACCATGCGCCACGCAGGCCGCCTGTGCGCGGAGCTGCGCTACGGCGAGATCGACGCCATCCTCGCCACTGGCCTGCACGCCTTTCTCACCCAGTTCCTCGACCGCGTCAACCAGCTCGGCGCCTTCATCAGCCGCGACTTCCTGGTGGTAGATTGAGGATAAAAGAGGAGCTTCTTGCGTATGATTTAAAACGACTTCAGATATTTTTACACTTGAAATTATTTCAAATCATACGCAAGCAGCTATTGTTTTTAAACAATGTCTTCGCCGCAAAGCGGCAGGGAACGCAGAGCTTCCCAGAGGAAAAACATGGACTTTCTCTGCGAAGCTTTGCGTTCTCTGCCCTTTTCGCGGTGAAGGTTTTCGTGCACCACAAGCATTCAGCGCAAAGGCGGCTCAGGATGGCGCGTTCATCTCTGCGGCCACTTCTTCGCCCAGCTCGATGACGGACATGGCGTAGTAGCTGCTCCAGTTGTAGCGCGTGACGGCGTAGAAGTTTTCGGTGCCGGCCACGTAGGTGGGTTCGTTGCCGGGCAGGGCGGGGTCGCCGTTTTTCAGCTCGATCAGCGCCAGTTTGCCCCGGTGCGTGGCAGCACCGTCCAGCGCCAGCGCGCCCAGGGCGACGAATTCGTCGGGGGTGAAGCTGGGCAGGATGTCGGGGGCGAGCAGGGTGGGCAGCTGGGCACCCGGCAGCAGGCGCACGGGGTAGTGCGTGCGCAGGCCGGGCTGCCAGCCGTGGCCGATGAAGTAGTTGGCCACCGAGCCGATGGCGTCGGCCTCGCTGTGCCACAGGTCGATGCGGCCATCACGGTCGTAGTCCACGGCGTGGTTCACCCAGCTGGACGGCATGAACTGCGGCAGCCCCATCGCGCCGGCGTAGCTGCCCACAGGATCGCGCGGGTCGATGCCGGTGCGCTGCGCCAGGGCGATGAAGGTTTCCAGCTCGCCCTGAAAGTAGGCCTGCCGCGCTTCGGCGCGCGGGTGGGCGGCGGGAAAGTCGAAGGTGAGCGTGGCCAGCGCGTCGATCACGCGGTGGCTGCCCACGTTTTGCCCGTAAATGGTTTCCACGCCAATGATGCCGACGATGATCTGCGCGGGCACGCCGTATTGCGCCTGGGCGCGCGCCAGCGTGGCGCGGTTGGCCTGCCAGAAGCGCAGGCCCGCGCGGATGCGCGCGGCGTCGATGAAGCGGCTGCGGTAGTTGCGCCAGCTGCGTGCGGTGCGCCCGCGCGCGGGCGGCAGCATCAGGCGCGGCACGTTGGGCAGAAAGGCGGCCTGGCCGATCATGGCGCGCACCCAGTCGGGTGCCAGGCCCCGGCGCGCGGCCATTTCGTCGGCAAAGCGCATGGCTTCGGGGCTGTCGGCATACAGGCGCTCAGGCGCGGCGCGGCTGCGGCCTTGGGCCAGGCTGGCCAGCGGCGCTGCGCCCGAGAGCATGAGGGTGAGCGCGGGCAGGCTGGCGGCAAAGTGCCGGCGGGTGGCAAGCGGGCGTGGTGCAGGGCTGCGTACAGCGCTGGTGGGGGAGGGCGGCGCGATGCGCGAAGCAGATCGGGGCATGGGCTCGGCTGAGGGCAAGGCAAGGGCGGGCAGGGTGCGCGGGGCCGGTGGCGGCCCGGCGCGGGCAATAGGTCAGTTATCCACGGCGTTGGTGCGCCATTCGCGGGGCATGGCACACATGACAAATGAGCGCGCCTTCGGCGCATGACAAATGACCGAATGCACCCACTGGCGCGGCACTTTTGTCATTTGTCATGGCGCGCCAGCGCCGGTCATGCAGCGAAGCGGAGTCATGTTTCATTTCAGGTGCGGCGCGGCCAGGCCAGCTGCCTGAATTCGCGCGCCAGTGTAGCGAGGCTGGCACTGCCACCGCGTGATGGCGCATAGCGCAGGCGTTCAAGGGCCAGCAGCCAGTCGGCGAGCGGGCTGCGCAGCGCCTCGGGCAGGGCGCTGGCGCGCACGTGCTGCACCAGCTCGCGCGGGGGGGCGTTGGGCGGCGCTTGCACGCCTGCGTCGGCCAGGCGACGGCGCGCGCGCGCCAGCAGGCGCAGCCAGGGGTCGTGCTGGCTGCGCTCCCAGCGCGCCCACAGCGCGCCGCCGATGCCTGCGGCGGCCAGCAGCGCGGCCAGCACCTTGGCCAGGTCTTGCCAGCTGGGCGCGTCAAAGCCCAGGTGGCGCATCAGGTCGAACTGGCGGGTTTGCGTGTAGTTCAGCACCCACTGGTTCCACACGTTGTTGAGGGCTTCCCAGTTGGCGCGCAGCTGCGCCAGCAGGGTGGGGCTGAGGGTGCCGATGGCGCCGGCAAAGGCGCCGGGCGGCGCGCGCAGGCGCTGGTATTGGCCTACGCGGTCAGGCGAAATGGCGCCGGTGGGGTCCACGCGCACCCAGCCCTGGTTGGCATACCAGACCTCGGCCCAGGCATGGGCGTCGGCGTTGCGCACGGTCCAGTAGCCGTCTACCGGATTGCGCTCGCCGCCCTGAAAGCCGGTGACGATGCGCGCCGGCACGCCGGCTGCGCGCATGAGGATGACGAAGGCCGAGCTGATGTGTTCGCAGAAGCCGGCCTTGCTGTCGAACCAGAAGTCGTCTGCCGTGTGCTGGCCCGCCACGCCGGGCAAGAGCGTGTAGGTGTAGCCACCGGTGCGCAGGAGCTCCAGCGCGGCCTGCACCAGCGCGCGCGCGTCGTCGTCGTGCGCGGCCCGCATCTCTTGCGCCAGCGCCTGCGTGCGGGGGTCGTAGCCGGCGGGCAGGCGCAGGTAGCTGGCCAGGTCGGTGCGGGGCTTGCCGTCCCAGCCGGTGAGGCCGTAGCGGAACTGCGGGTGGCTCACGGCGCGGTAGCGCAGCAAGTCGGTGACGGGACGGTGGCTGATCCACTGCATGTCGCCCGTCATGCGGGCGCGCACGTTGGCGGGCAGCTGCGGCTGCTCGGCGGCCACGTCCAGCGTGAGCAGCCAGGGCAGGCGGTTGGGCTCCAGCGTCAGCTCGTAGCCGATGGCCGGGCCGCTGACTTGCAGGTCGGCCGGGCCGGGCATGGGCGTGGCGTCGAAGCCGTCGCCACCGCCGATGGCCGTCCAGCGCCGACCATCGAACCGGCTGAGCACGGGGCCGCGAAAGTACAGATCGCGCTGCGCGGGCGGCGTGTCGTCAAACCGCACGCGCAGGGCAATGCCTTCGTCGAGCGCCAGCTCGGCCACGTTGCCCACTTCCATCTGCGAAGACAGGCCGGTTTTGCCCATCATGGCGTCGCTGGGCAGGCCCCACAGCGGCGCAAAGCGCGGAAAGAACACGAACAGCGCCAGCATGACCGGCGCACCGGCCAGCGCCATCTTGCCCGCCATCCATGCCGATTCGCGCAGGCTGGGCTTGCCCACCGGGCGGTGGGCGTTGACCAGCGCCGTCAGCAGCCCCAGCAAGCCCAGCAGCATGGCCGCTGCCGTGAGCAGCGACTGCGAGTAGAAGAAGTGCGTGAGCATGGCGAAAAAGCCAAGAAAGAACACCACCAGCGCGTCGCGCCGCGCACGCAGCTCCAGCGTTTTCAGCGCCAGCAGCACCACGATCAGCGTCACGCCCGCGTCTCGCCCGAGCAGGGTGCGGTGCGTGGCCCAGGTGGCCAGCACGGTGATGAGCAGCAGCGCGGCCAGCCACCAGCGCGAGGGCAGGGGCCGATTTTTGAGCGCCAGCCAGCCGCGCCAGATGAGCACACCTGCGGCCAGCCCGATGCACCACAGCGGCAGGTGCGCCGCCTGCGGCAGGATGATCCAGCCGATCACCGCCAGCAGAAACAGCGTGTCGCGCGTGTCGCGCGGCAGGTGGGCCAGGTGGTCAAGCAGCTTCATGGGCGGCCCGTCAGGCAGTGGCCAGCGCTTGCAGGCAGCGCAGCTTGTGGGCGGCACCGCCATCGGGCGCGATCTCCACGCCGGGCAGGCGCAGGCCGTAGTCCAGCGCTTGCGCATCGGCGGCCAGCACCCAGGCGGCGAGGCGCGACAGGCGCGCTTCCACGTCCAGGTTGCCCGCGCGGGCAAAGTCCAGCCACAGCTCCTGGCGCTGGGTCTGCATGGTGTCGCGCGTGACCAGCTCGCCCGATTTGGCGAATTTCTTCCACACGATGAGCTTCATCGGGTCGCCCCGCTGGTAGCCGCGCACGCCGTCGAATTCGCCGCTGGCGCGCGCGCCGCCTGCCACGCCCGTGCCCGCACGCGGCTCGCCGGGCGGCAGCGGCGGCGGCAGCGCTTCGGGCTGGGGCCACACCAGCACTTGCGCCGCAGGCCGCCACACGGCCCACACGCGAAAGGTGCCGAGCGGAAAGCGCGTTTCTGCCGTCAGCACCGGCACGCGGTGCAGGCCGCGCCGCGCGGGCTTGAAGCTGACTTGCACCGTGGTCTGCCCCTGCGCGGGCACGTCGGCATGGGCCCAGTGATCGGTGTCCAACAGGGCCAGGCCAATGGCGTGGCGCGGGCGGCGGCGGGCGTTGATGAGCTTGATGTCCAGCGTGGACAGCCCCCCGGCAAACAGCGGCGCGGGCGGCGGCAGCTGCAGCGTGAGCCCGCGCAGCGTGCCGTGGCACACCCACATGCCCGCCGCCGCGCAGCCGGCCAGCAAGAAGGTGAGCAGATAGCCCAGGTTGAGCTGGTAGTTGATGGCGCCGATCAGCAGCACCACCAGCGTGCAGGCCAGCATCCAGCCCGCGCGCGTGGGCAGGATGTAGACATTGCGCTGCGTGAGCGGCAGCACGTCGGTCTGCGGCAGCCGCGCATGCCACCACGCACGCAGCCGCGCGTGGGCGCGCGCGCGCAGCGCCCACCAGGGCAGGGCAGGGGAGTCGGCAGCAGGCATGTCAGGGGGAGTGGGCAAGGGCGGGGGAAGTTTCGTGCGCAAGCGTTCAAGAGGTGGCGTGCCCGGCCACGGTGGTGATGAAGTGTGTATATAAAGTGAGCTGCTTGCGTTTGTTTTAAAGTATTTTCAGATGCTTTTATGTCTGAAAATAGCTTTTAACGTACGCAAGAAGCTATCAAAATATAAGGTTTCACGGCAGCGGCACCGCATCGATCATCGCCCGCACCTGCTCCACCGCGCCGCGCCCGGCGTCGCTCACCGGCACCATGCGGTGCGCCACGCACTGCGGCAAGATGGCCTGCACGTCGTCAGGGGCCACGTAGTCGCGCCCTTCGATCAGCGCCTGCGCGCGCGCCGCACGCATCAGCGCGATGCCGGCGCGCGGCGACAGCCCTTGCAGAAACCAGCGGCCATTGCGCGTGGCGGCCACCAGGTCTTGCACGTAATCGAGCAGCGGCTCGGCCACGTGTACGCGGCCCACGGCGGCTTGCAGCGCGGCCAGATCGGCGGCGTTCAGCACGGCGGGCAGCGCCTCCAGCATGTCGCGGCGGCCATGGCCCGAGAGCAGCTCGCGCTCGGCGGCGCGCTCGGGGTAGCCCAGGCTGATGCGCATCAGGAAGCGGTCAAGCTGCGACTCGGGCAGCGCATAGGTGCCCAGCTGGTCGTGCGGGTTTTGCGTGGCGATGACGAAAAACGGCTGGGGCAGGGCGCGCGTGGCACCTTCCACCGTTACCTGCTTCTCCTCCATCGCCTCCAGCAGCGCGCTTTGCGTCTTGGGACTGGCGCGGTTGATCTCGTCGGCCAGCAGCACCTGCGAAAACACCGGGCCGGGGTGAAACACGAAACGCTCCTGCCCCCGGTCGTACACCGACACGCCGGAGAGGTCGCTCGGCATCAGGTCCGCCGTGAACTGCACACGCGAAAACTGCAAGCCGAACGTGCGCGCCAGCGCGTGCGCCAGCGTGGTTTTGCCCACGCCCGGCACGTCCTCGATCAGCAAATGGCCACCGGCCAAAAGGCAGGCCACGCCGTCCTGCACCTGGGCACTTTTGCCCACCATCACCGTGTTAAGCTGACTCAAAACGGTGTGAATTTTCCGTGTCACGTCCATGCAAGGAAGGTAACGGATATTCCTGCCGTATCGTGAAAAGAGGAGACCACCGTGGGTAAAACCGGGTATTTCACACACCCTGATTGCCGCAAGCACGACATGGGCGCGGGCCACCCCGAATGCCCCGCGCGGCTCGACGCCATTGAAGACCGCCTGCTCATCACCGGCGTGGCCGACGCCCTGGAGCGGCGCGAGCCCAAGCCGGCGGCGATGGGCGAGCTGCTGCTCGGCCATGGCCGCCGCCACGTGGCCGCGCTGCGCGGGCTGAACGACATCCTGCTCGAAGAAGTGGCCGCAGGCGGGCCGGACCACTACTCGCTCGACCCCGACACCGTGATGTGTACCGCCACCTACCGCGCCGCACTGCTGTCGGCGGGCGCGGCCATCGATGCGGTAGACGCCGTGATGACCGGCGAGCTGGAAAACGCCTTTTGCTGCACCCGCCCGCCCGGCCACCACGCCACGCGCAACCAGGCCATGGGTTTCTGCTTTTTCAGCAACGTGGCCGTGGCCGCCAAATACGCCTGCGAGCGCCACGGCGTCAAGCGCGCGGCCATCATCGACTTTGACGTCCACCACGGCAACGGCACCGAGGACATCGTGGCCGGTGACGAGCGCATCCTGATGTGCAGCTTCTTTCAGCACCCCTTTTACCCCGAGGGCGGCGCGCAAAAGCACGACGCCAATCTCGTCAACTGCCCCGTGCCCGCCTACACCAAAGGCATGGACGTGCGCGAGCTGGTCGAGATGATGTGGATGCCCCGGCTTGAAGCGCATGCGCCCGAGCTGATCTTCATCAGCGCCGGCTTCGACGCCCACCGCGAGGACGACATGGGCCAGATGGGCCTGACCGAAAGCGACTACGCCTGGATGACC
>JAUNTQ010000072.1 GCA_030538605.1 Pseudomonadota bacterium | reverse complement strand
GCTTGATGACCTGGCGGCCACGGTAAAAGCCGTTGGGGCTGATGTGGTGGCGCAGGTGGGTTTCGCCGGTGGTGGGCTCCACGGCAATGCCGGGGGCGCCGAGGGCATTGTGCGAACGGTGCATGCCGCGCTTCGAAGGCGACTTCTTGTTTTGCTGAACAGCCATGGTGGCTCCTTGAACAAAGTTGAGTGGACGCGCCGTTTCTGGCATGCCCTGGGTGAAAAAGGGAAGGTGCGGACTCAACCGCACGGCGCTGCGCCAGACCACCCGAACGGCATGCAGCCATTGCCGCCAATGGGGTGGCCAATGGGGTGTGCCCTCGCTGCGCGAAGCCCGCGATTATAGCGCGAAAACGCCGCCTTATGCCAGTGCCAAGCCCTTCGTGCAACAGCGTGGCCGTGCCACATGCCGGGCGGCACAGCTATGGTTTTGGGGACTTGAGCGCGGCCAGCGCGGCAAAGGGCTGCGGCTTGTCGGCTTGCGCGGCGTCGAAGTCGGGGGTTTGGGCGGCCAAAGGCACGGGCTCTGGGCATTCGCCGTGGCGGGGCACCAGGGGCAGGGCCATGAGCATTTCGTCTTCGACCAGGGCCAGCAGATCGAAGTCGGCAGCCAGCACCAGCACGTCGTCTTCGGATTCGTCATCCAAGGCGGCGGCGGTGGTTTCGTCGGGCACGAAGATGAAGTGCCGATCCACTGCCACATCCGTCATCACCTCTCCCATGCAGCGCTGGCAGGTGAGCGCCAGTGTGGTGTGGGCACGCAGGTGCAGCGCGGGGCGCACGCTGCCGTCGGCGGCGCTGCGCTGCTCGCCCTGGGCTTGCCAGTGGAGGATGGATTCAGGCGTCAGCGCGCTTGCCTCTTGCGCCAGACGCTCGCATTTTTGAATCTCTTCATGCCCGTTCAGTTGCGCCTTGGCTTGCGCGAAAGCGGCGATGTCGAGGTGCCGTGCATGGAACGGAAATGTCATGCAGGCAGTGTAAGAGAATCGCCGCATGCTGCCCCACCCTGCCCCACCTGAGCGCATTGAGCGCGCGTTGATTCTTGGCTCCAGCTCGCGCTATCGGCGCGAATTGCTGGCGCGTCTGGGCCTGCCGTTCGACACCGATGCCCCACAGGTGGACGAAACGCCGCTGCCCGGCGAAGCGCCGCGCGCGCTGGCCGAGCGCCTGGCGCTGACCAAGGCGCGCGAGGTGGCGGCGCGCCACCCGCAAGCGATCGTGATTGGCTCCGACCAGGTGGCCGACCTGCATGGCGAGCCGCTGGGCAAGCCGGGCACGCACGCGCGCGCGGTGGCGCAGCTGCAACGCATGCGCGGGCAGACGGTGGTGTTTCAGACGGCGCTGGCGGTGGTGTGCCAGGCCACGGGCTTCGAGCGCGCGGCGCTGACGGCGGTGCGGGTGCGCTTTCGCGCGCTGGACGATGCGGAGATCGAGCGCTATCTGCGCGCCGAGCAGCCGTACGACTGCGCGGGCAGCGCCAAGAGCGAGGGGCTGGGCATTGCGCTGCTGGAGGCGATCGACAGCGACGACCCGACGGCGCTGATCGGCCTGCCGCTGATTCGCACCGCGCAGCTGCTGCGTGAAGCGGGCGTGCGTCTGCCATGACCGATGCCACCGCCCCCAAGGGCCGCCTGTTTCTGGTGCCCACGCCGCTTGACCACGGCTGCGGCGACGTGCTGCCACTGGCGCAGACGCTGCCGCAGGGCAGCATCGAGGCGGCGGCACGGCTGACGCACTGGATCAGCGAGAACGCCAAATCGACCCGCGCATTTCTCAAGCGTGTGCAGGCGGTAACGCCGCTGGCGGCAGCCTTGCAGGCGCAGCACATCAGCGAGCTGCCGCGCGAAGTGCACAAGAAAGGCGACCACGGCCCCGGCGCGGCGCGGCTGGATGCGGCTGCGCTGCTGGCACCCGCGCTGGCGGGCCACGACATGGGGCTGATCAGCGAAGCGGGCATGCCTGCGGTGGCCGACCCGGGCAGCTCGGTGGTGCGCGCCGCGCATGGGCTGGGGCTGCGCGTGGTGCCGCTGGGGGGGCCGGTGTCGATCGTGCTGGCGCTGGCGGCCAGCGGGCTGAACGGGCAGCACTTTGCGTTTGTGGGCTATCTGCCGCAAGACGCGGCGGCGCGCGCGCAGCGCGTGCGCGAGCTGGAGGCGCTGGCGCTGAAAACCGGGCAGACGCAGCTGTTCATCGAAACGCCCTACCGCAACGCGGCCTTGCTGCAAGCGCTGGTGCACACGCTCAAGCCCGGCACGCGCCTGGCGGTGGCCAGCGGGCTGACGCTGCCGCAGGAGCACGTTCGCAGCCGCACGGTGGCGGAATGGCGCAAGCAGATGACGGCGGGCGGCGAGCTTCAAGCGCTGGACGCGCCGAGCCTGTTTGCGCTTGGTGTTTGAATAATTGATAGCTGCTTGCGCACGTTTTAAAAGGATTTCAGATATAAATGTATCTGAAACTGTTTTAAAACGTACGTAAGAAGATCATTTTTTATATCAAACACGCAAACAATCAGACATCTCTTGCTCCCTCCTCCGCTGGGGGAGGACTGGGGTGGGGGCCAACCACGGTGGATTCATCCAAGGTGGTCAGCCCCCATCCCAGCCTTCCCCCAACGGGGGAAGGAGCGGGCAGCCGAAACGCCTGCCGGCTTGTTTATGGAATTGACCATCAATCACCTTGGCCAGATCAACGCACGCCTGCCCACTCGCGCAGCGCGCTCACCGCGCCTTCGCCGGTGGCAGCGCCAAAGCGTCTGGCCACGCGCTCGGCGATGTTTTTCTGGTTGGTGAAATCGACGATTTTTTCGGCCTTGGCGACGTCGCGTGCCACGTGGTCAAGGCTGCCCAGCGCGTCGGCCAGGCCGTTTTGCACGGCTTGCTCGCCGGTCCAGACCAGGCCGCTGAACATGTCGGGCGTTTCCTTCAGGCGCTCGCCGCGGCCTTCGCGCACCACGGTGATGAACTGCTGGTGGATCTGCTCGACCAGCTGCTGCGCGTGCTGGCGCTGCGCCTCGGTTTCGGGGCTGAAGGGGTCGAGAAAGCCCTTGTTGTCGCCTGCGGTGATGAGGCGGCGCTCCACACCCAGCTTGTGCAGCGTGTCGACAAAGCCGAAGCCGTTGATGAGCACGCCGATGCTGCCGACGATGCTGGCCTTGTCCACGTAGATCCTGTCGGCAGCCGAGGCGATGTAGTACGCGGCCGAGGCGCAGCTTTCTTCCACCACGGCGTAGATGGGTTTGTCGTGCAGCTTGCGCAGGCGGCGGATTTCGTCGTGGATGATGCCGGCCTGCACCGGGCTGCCGCCGGGCGAGTTGATGAGCAGCACCAGCGCCTGGGTGCCCTTGTCTTGCAGCGCGTTGCGCAGCGCGGGCAGCACGTATTCGGCGCTGGCTTCGCCCTGGTCGGCGATGGCACCGCGAATGGCGATCATGGCCGTGTGCTTGCCCGTGCTGGGCGCGCTGCCGGGCAGGCGGCCGCCGGTGATCAGCACCCAGAGGAGCACGCCGAACAGCAGCATCCACACAAGGCTTTTGGCGATGCGCCAGCGGCGTGCGGCGCGGCGCTCGCGCACGTCGGCCAGCAGCAGCTTTTCAATGGCTTCGCGCTCCCAGTGAATGGTCTTGGCGTCCAGGGTCACTTCGTTTTTTTCCATGGTTTGACTATTAAAAAAGTAGCCTCTTGCGCAAGCCAATCAACGATTTCAAGACTTATATCTTGAAATCGTTGCAGAACAAACGCAAGCCGCTATCAAAACAGAATCAGGCAAGCCCGCGCGATGGGCGGCCAGCATGACAGATGCGGCCTGCCGCCCCCGGTTTCAAAATGCAAGGGGTTTCAGCAAATAGCTGGTGTGCCAGTGCACCACGCCGTCGCGTTCGCTGAGTTCCACCTTCACCAGCCCGCCCTGGCACGGCCCGCCGGCGCATTCGCCGGTGTCGGGCTTGTAGGCGGCGCCGTGGCTGGCGCACAACAGCCACTGGCCGCTGTCGTCGAAAAAACGGCCTTCCTGATAGTCCATCTCCATCGCCACGTGGGTGCAGCGGTTGAGGTAGGCGTGGGGCTGGCCTTCAAAGCGGATGGCGAAGGCGCGCAGGGTCTGGCCGCCATAGACGACGTCGAACGCGACGGCCTGGCCGCCTTCTGGCAGGTCGGCGCTGTGGCACAGGGCAATGGGTTCGGAGACGTTGTCTGTCATGCGCGGAAAGCTATTGAAAAGTGAGTCAGGCGTGTTCGGCCAGCCAGCGGTGCAGCTCGGCGGCCGAGTGGGCGATGTGGCGCGGGCCGAGTGCGGCGAATGCATCGGGCGCGTGCGCGCCGTAGCTCACGCCCACGCTGGCGACGCCGGCGTTTTGCGCCATCTGCAAGTCGTGCGTGGTGTCGCCGATCATCAGCGTGCGCTCAGGCGGCGCGCCGAATTCGCGCATCAGCTCGTGCAGCATCAGCGGGTCGGGCTTGCCGGCGGTTTCGTCGGCGGTGCGCGAGCCGTCGAACACGCCGTGCAATTCGCGCGAGGCCAGCACGTCGTTCAGGCCGCGGCGGCTTTTGCCGGTGGCCACGGTGAGCCAGTGGTGGCGGCTTTTGAGGTCGGCCAGCATGGGCAGCACGCCGTCGAACAGGCTGATGTCATGTTGCGTGGCGAGGTAGTGGCGGCGGTAGCGCTCGCCGAGCTGCGGGTACTTTTCGGGCGGCACGTCGGGCGCGGCGTGGGCCAGCGCGGGCATGAGGGCCATGCCGATGACGTAGCTGGCCGCTTCGTCGCTGGGCTTTTGGCCGCCCACGTCCAGCACGGCCTGCTGGATGCTGCGCACGATGAGGGCGGTGGAGTCGAACAGGGTGCCGTCCCAGTCGAAGCAGATCAGGTCGAATTGGCGCGGTCGGTTCATGCAGCTTGCGGTGAATGCTTTGAAAAAGAGAGCAGATCGGGCGGCAGTGGCGCGTGCAGTTCAACACGCTGGCCGCTGGCCGGGTGGCTGAACTGTAGCCGCCAGGCGTGCAGGAACATGCGGCGCAGACCCTGCTTTTGCAGCGCCTTGTTGCGCTCGAAGTCGCCGTATTTGTCGTCGCCCGCAATGGGGTGGCCTTGGCTCGCGAGGTGCACGCGGATCTGGTGCGTGCGGCCGGTCTTGATGGTGACTTCAAGCAGGGTGAAACCCGGCAGCCGCTGGCGCACCCTGACCAGGCTGATCGAGCGCATGCCTTCGGCGTCATCCTGACCCGTGACGCGCACGCGGCGCTCGCCATCGGGCAGCAGGTATTTGCGCAGCGGCGTGTCGATCACCTTCAGCCGCTCGGGCCAGTCGCCCAGCACCAGAGCCAGATAGGTCTTGCCGGTTTCGCGTTCGCGGAACTGGTCTTGCAGATTCTTGAGTGCGCTGCGCTTTTTGGCGACGAGCAGGATGCCGCTGGTTTCGCGGTCGAGCCGGTGCACCAGCTCCAGCAGGCGCGCATCGGGCCGCGCGCGGCGCAGTTGCTCGATCACGCCAAAGCTCACGCCCGAGCCGCCGTGCACGGCCACGCCGGCGGGTTTGTCGAGGGCGATGAGGTGTTCGTCTTCCAGCAGCGTGGGGAATTCGCGTGCGGGGGCACTGGGCGCGTCGGGCGCGCGCTCGGCCACGCGCACGGGCGGCACGCGCACGCGGTCGCCCGCAGCCACCCGCGTGTCGGCGGCGGCGCGGCCCTTGTTCACGCGCACTTCGCCCGAGCGGATGATGCGGTAGACGTGGGTCTTGGGCACGCCCTTCAAGTGGCGGATGAGGAAGTTGTCCAGGCGCTGGCCGGCGCTTTCGTCGTCGACGTCGAGCCAGCGGACGGTGGGGTCAGTCGTCATGTTGGCGGCATTGTGCGATGAGCAGCTCGTCGTTTTCGACGCGGTACACGATGCGGTGCTCGGCCGTGATGCGGCGCGACCAGAAGTCGGCCAGGTCGTCTTTCAGCGCCTGCGGCTTGCCCATGCCGTGGTGCGGATCGGCCACGATGGCCTCGATCAACTGTCCCAGGCGCTGCGACAGCGCTTCGCTCGTGCCTTGCCACGCCACGTAGTCGTCCCAGGCCTGCGGATGAAAAACAAGCTTCATGGGGATGTCAGCTCGCGCTCGGCCAGATGGCGGCGGTGGCGAATGTCGTCCACCGCCTTCAACAGCCGTGGCCCGTTCTTGCCGCGCAGCAGAAACAGGGTTTCCTGCCACGACTCGAACTCGCGCAGGCTCATCAGCACCGTGGCCTCGCCCTTCTGGCGCGTGATGACGGTGAAATCGCTGTCATTGACCACGCGGTCAAGGTGCTTGGCGAGGTTGTTGCGGGCTTCTGAATAGGTAATGGCTTGCATGGCATGTCTCCTGGGACAAGGCCGACCATTGTACAAGTCATTGAACAACATCCGCTGCCCGCTCGGGGTTTGCCCCAGTCCCGTGGGGACGGGCGTTGCACGCCTATAATGCAGCCCGTTGGCAACCGGTTGTAAGTGCTTGAGTTTGAAGCAGAAGTGACTGCCTGAACCGCACGCCGCGCCAACACCAGGTCGATGCCGCACCTGCACAAGACAAGCGCCCTGCCCCCACATGAATCGGGCGGGCGCGCCAAGAAAAGCGCGGGTCAAAGGCCGACGCAATGAAACACTGAATAACGGAATTCCCCATGACCGGCAGGTCGCGCCCCCAGCGGGCAAGCGCCCTGCGGGTCGGATCGAAGCGAGATACACGTGGCGCTGATGGCAATGATGATGGTTCTGATGAAACGCTGGCTGCGGCTGGCGTTTTTTGAGCCAAAAACGCCCGCAACGCACGCCAGTCAATCGCAAGCAGCTATTATTTATGTAGCTTTTGCCCTGCCTGCACCCCTCGCCCCCATCCCCGCCAGCCCGCCTGACCCGGGGCGCTGAAAGCTTTCAGCGCCTTGAAAGCGCGGTGCCCGGCACCCGCTTTTTGTCCCCGTCAGTCGCACACGGCAGTTCCCGTCGTTTCACTGCGCCGTCCCAGGCATCTTGGGCTTTCTTCGGAAAGCCGTTGACTGCTTTTGATTTGAAGGACACCGCATCATGAAACGGATGCTGATCAACGCCACGCAGCCCGAAGAGTGCCGCCTGGCCATCGTCGATGGACAAAAACTGCTCGACTACGAGGTCGAGATCGAAGGGCGCGAACAGCGCAAGGGCAACATCTACAAGGCCGTGGTCACGCGCGTCGAGCCTTCGCTCGAAGCCTGCTTCGTCGACTACGGCGAAGAGCGTCACGGCTTTCTGCCGTTCAAGGAAATCTCGCGCCAATACTTTGCCGAAGGCGTCTCGCCCGGCCAGGCGCGCATCAACGACGTCATCAAGGAAGGGCAGGAGCTGCTCATCCAGGTCGAAAAAGAAGAACGCGGCAACAAGGGCGCGGCGCTGACCACCTTCGTCAGCCTGGCGGGCCGCTACGTGGTGCTGATGCCCAACAACCCGCGCGGCGGGGGCGTCAGCCGCCGCATCGAGGGCGAAGACCGCGCCGAGCTGAAAGAGGCGATGGACCAGCTCGAATACCCCAAGGGCGCCAGCATCATCGCCCGCACCGCCGGCATTGGCCGCAGCGCGCCCGAGCTGCAGTGGGACCTGAACTACCTGCTCAAGCTCTGGAGCGCCATCGACGGCGCGGCCAGCGCGCGCAAGGGCGCTTTCCTGATCTACCAGGAAAGCAACCTGGTGATCCGCGCCATGCGCGATTACTTCAACGCCGACATCGGCGACATCCTGATCGACACCGACGACGTGTACGAGCAGGCCCACCAGTTCATGAGCCACGTGATGCCCGAGCAGGCGCATCGCGTCAAACGCTACCGCGACAACGCGCCGCTGTTCAGCCGCTTCCAGATCGAGCACCAGATCGAAAGCGCCTACAGCCGCACCGTCACCCTGCCCTCGGGCGGTGCCGTCGTCATCGACCACGCCGAAGCGCTGGTGGCGGTGGACGTCAACTCCGCCCGCGCCATCAAGGGCGGCGACATCGAAGAAACCGCCACCCGCACCAACCTCGAAGCCGCCGACGAAGTGGCGCGCCAGATGCGCCTGCGCGACCTGGGCGGGCTGATCGTGATCGACTTCATCGACATGGAGGAAAGCAAGAACCGCCGCGAAGTCGAAAACCGCCTGCGCGACGCGCTGCGCCAGGACCGCGCCCGCGTGCAGTTCGGCTCCATCAGCAAGTTCGGCCTGCTGGAGATGAGCCGCCAGCGCCTCAAGCCTGCACTTAGCGAAGGCGCCTCCATCTCCTGCCCGCGCTGCGGCGGCTCCGGCCACGTGCGCGACACCGAATCGAGCGCGCTGCAAATCCTGCGCATCATTCAAGAAGAATCGATGAAGGACAACACCGCCGCCGTCAACGTGCAGGTGCCGGTGGAAGTGGCCAGCTTCCTGCTCAACGAAAAGCGCCCCGAGATCGCCAAGATCGAACTCAAGCAGCGCGTCAACGTCACCCTGGTGCCCAACAAGACGCTCGAAACCCCGCACTACAAGCTCGAACGCCTCAAGCACGACGACCCGCGCCTGGACGACATCGACACCAGCTACAAGCTGGCCGAAGAGTTCGAAGATCCCACCACCGTCACCCGCCGCAGCCAGGAGCCGACCAACCGCCAGCAGCCGGTCATCAAGGGCGTGCTGCGTGACACCCCCGCGCCGCAGGTCGAGCCCAGGCCCGAAGCCCTTGCCGCACAGGCTGCACAGGTCGCGCCGGCTCCCGCGCCCATCACCATCACCGCGCCGCCGCCCGCTGGCGGCCTCATGGGCTGGCTGAAAAACCTGCTCGGCATGGCCCCGCCGTCTGAACCCACGCCGGCCCCAGCGCCTGCGCCCGTGGCAGCCACCACGGATGAAAAGCGCGAAGCCCGTGGTGGCCGCGACGGCAACCGCCGCGGTGGCCGTGGCCGTGGCAATCGAGGAGAAGAACGTGGCGCAGGCGGTGAAGGCCGCCGCTCGGATGGCCGCAGCGAAACCCGAGGTGAAGCCCGTGGCGACGCCAACGGCAGCGACAGCCGCGCCCCGCGTGAAGGTGGCCGCCGTGGTGGCGAGCGCAGCGAGCGCCCCCGCCGCGACCCCGCCAGCGCCGACGCCGCGCCATCCCAGGACACTGACACCAACGGCCGCACCCCGCGCGCCGACCGTGGCGGTGAGCGCAGTGACCGTGGCGAACGCAACGGCGAGCGCGGCGAAGGCCGCCGCAGCCGTGGCGAAGGCCGCCGCGAGCGTGGCGAGCGCAGCGACGCGCCTGCCAACGACGAAGCACTGAACCCGAGCGCCGCCATGGCCGCCACGTTCAGCGGTGCCGAGGCCCACAGTCCCCAAGCCGACCGCAGCAACGAACTGCCCGGTGCCGAGGCCCACTCCGCCGCCGAAGACGAGCGCCGCGAACGCCGCTCGCGCGACCGCTATGGTCGCGACCGGCGCGACCGCCGTGAAGCCCGGGCCGACGCCGACACCCAGCCTATCCCCCAGTCCGACGCCGTTCAGCCCGAAGGCATGGCGAACGACAGGGCCGAAGCCCCCGCCGCCGCACCCACCGATGCCGACGCGCCCCGCTCCTACTTTGCCCGCGCCGCTGGCGCATCCGTGGCAGAAGAGCAGGCCACTGCTGCACCGGCACCGGTACCTGCACCCGCACCGGCGGCGACACCTGCGCCCACAGCCACACCAGCCCCCACCGCACCGGTGGCGCGCCCGGCGCCCGCTGCCCGCCCGGCCTCAGCCGCCGCCAACGGCGCGGCCGCACCGGCTGCCCACGAACCCGCCACCCCGGCGGCCATGCCCAAGGTGCAGTCCTTCAGCCTGCCCACCGGCGAGCTGTCGGCCCTGGCCGGTGCCGCTGGCCTGCAATGGGTCAACTCCGACGCCGCCAAGGTCGCCGCCGTGCAAGCGGCCATTGCCGCCGAGCCGCAGCCCATCCACGTGCCGCGCGAGCGGCCAGCCGTGGCCGTGCCGGACGAAGGCCCGCTCGTGCTGGTGGAGACCCGCAAGGACCTCAGCCAGGTCACCCTGCCCTTCGAGCAGGCCGACGCGCAGCCGAACTGAGGCGCCGTCCCGCCGTGCCGTGCCACTCACACGGCACGGCGGACAAACTGTGGTTGGCAAACATTTTGCTTAAGTTCTTCCAGATCGCCGGGTGCTGTTTTTTTGTCACCCAGGGCCGCATCCAGGCAATCTGGGCACATGCTATGTCACACAAACTCACATAACATGTGCGCACGGGAGATGCATTTTTAGTAAAAATGCATTCTTTTTTGGCGGATCGACCTCTTTGCCGTATTCCGATCCGCTGTTCGCCAACCCGCTGCACCACACCACCCATGGCACGTTCCACCGTTCTCATCGTCACCTCTGGCCGCACCCGTTCGCTGGAAGTGGACAGTCGCCTGCTTGCCTCGCTGCGCCCGCTGCTGCTGGGCCTGGGCACCACGTCGGTGGTGCTGGGCGCGGGTCTTGCCGCGCTGGCCGTGCAGCACCTGGCCACCCGCAGCGATGCGCACGCCGCCCGGCAAGCCAGCCAGAGCGAGATCGACACGCTGCGGCGCGAAGTGACCGACCTGAAGAACTTCACCTCTGCCGAGATCAACACCAAGCTCGCGGCGCTGAAAAAGTCCGAGCAGATGATTGGCGACCTGCAAAATTACCTGCAGTCGCGCGGCGTCAACGTCAAGCCGGTATCGGCCGAGCCGCCCAAGGGCCAGCCCAACCCCGCCGCCGGCGGCCCGTCCGGCACCACCGCCAGCGCCCACGTTGCGCGCCCCGTGCCCTACACCGGCAGCTTCGCGCGCGATGCGGGCAACCTGCTCGAAGTGTTGCAATCCATCCCCCTGGGTCTGCCGCATGAAGGCCCCTTGAGCTCCGGCTTTGGCAACCGTGCCAACCCCTTCACCGGCCGCGGCAGTGAATCGCACGGCGGCCTCGACTTCAAGGGCAACACGGGCGACCCCATCCAAAGCACCGCCAGCGGCACCGTCACCTTCGCCGGCTGGCAAGGCGGCTACGGCAATCTGGTCGAAGTCACCCACGGCCACGGCTACCGCACGCTCTACGCCCACCTCTCGCGCATCGACGTGAAAAAAGGCCAGAAAATCAGCGGCGGCCACGTGGTCGGCCAGCTCGGCTCCACGGGCCGCTCCACCGGCCCGCACCTGCACTACGAAGTGCAGCTGCGCGGCGAGCGCCTCAGCCCCGAGCAATTCCTGTCGCTGGACACCCTGGGCGCGCTCTGAGCGGGCGCACCGCCTGCCTTCTCTCCCCTTTTTTTTCTCACACCCCCTCACCATGTTCGGCTCCAGCAAAGGCAAGTCCACCTCCTCCGCCCTCAGCGCCGCGCAGGGCAAACAGATCGACACCGTCATCGCCGAACACTGCACGCTCGAGGGCGACCTCAGCACCCAGAACTCCGTCAAGGTCGATGGCCGCATCCAGGGCACGCTGCGCGCCGAAGGCCGCGCCATCATCGGCGAAACCGGCCTGGTCAAGGGCGACGTGCACGCCACCGACCTGCTGGTGCTGGGCCGGCTCGAAGGCAACGTCCACGCCCAGCGCCTGCACCTGCACGCCAGCGCGCACATCCAGGGCAACATCGAAGCCGGCACCCTGCAAGTCGACCCCGGTGCCCGCTACCACGGCAGCGTCACCATGCGCGACGCCAAAAGCACCGCCACCCCGCTGCTCACCGCCAGCACCGGCAGCGACACGTCGGGCGACTGAAGCCCGACTGGGCACCCGCCCAGATGCCCATCAAAAAGATGAGCTTCTTGCGCATGATATAAAAGGTTTTCAGATATTTATCCATCTGAAATCAACCTATAACGTGCGCAATCAGCTAGCAAAAAATACCATCCGCACGCTCCGACACGCGTGCGTCACACAAACTGCGTTAAGCTGCCCCGTTGCCCGGCCCAATGCCCACGCCGGTCACCGCACCCGATAGGCAAAGCCTAAAAATAGCTTAGACAAAATGAATTCGGCAAGCTGATAGCACCTACCTATAATTCACCCTATCGCAACTTCATCAACCCCCAGGAGAACACACATGTCCCTCATCAACACCAAAGTTCAGCCCTTCAAGGCCCAGGCCTTTCACAACGGCAAGTTCGAGGAAGTGACCGAAAAGAACTTCTCCGACGGCAAAAAATGGTCGGTCGTGATCTTCATGCCCGCCGCCTTCACCTTCAACTGCCCCACCGAAATCGAAGACGCCGCCGACAACTACGCCGACTTCCAGAAAGCCGGTGCCGAGGTCTACATCGTCACCACCGACACCCACTTCAGCCACAAGGTCTGGCACGAAACCAGCGACGCCGTGGGCAAGGCCCAGTTCTTCCTGGTCGGCGACCCCACCCACGCCCTGACCAACGCCTTCGACGTGCACATCCCCGAAGAAGGCCTGGCCCTGCGCGGCACCTTCGTCATCGACCCCAGCGGCACCATCAAGACCATGGAAGTGCACAGCAACGAAATCGCCCGCGACGTGACCGAGACCGTGCGCAAGCTGAAAGCCGCCCAGTACACCGCCGCCCACCCCGGCGAAGTCTGCCCCGCCAAGTGGAAAGACGGCGACAAGACCCTCAAGCCCTCGATCGACCTGGTCGGAAAAATCTGACCCACCCCGAAGCGAGCCTGCGGCTCGCCTCCCCTCAAGGGGCGCATCCAGTGGCCGGGCCAAGCCCGCTCCACGGATGCCTGGACCGAAACCAAGCGGTCGGCCCTGACACCACAGCCGAACGGCGACAGGGCCCCCGCCCTGCCGTTCGGCTTTTTATTGAACAAAATCAGCCTCCAGCGCCCGTCAGAAAAGCGCTGAAAGCTATCAAAACCGGAGTTAACCACCATGCTGGACGACGACATCAAGCAACAACTGGCCGCCTACCTTGAGCGCGTGAAAGAGCCGTTCGAGATGGTGGCCAGCCTGGACGACGGCGACAAGTCGAAAGAGCTGCGCGAGCTGCTCGAACAAATCGCCGCCATGCGCCCCGACAAGATCATCCTGCGCACAGACGGCAGCGACGCACGCCGCCCCTCCTTCACCCTCCAGCGCCAAGGCACCGGCACGCACCTGCGCTTTGCCGCCATCCCGCTCGGCCACGAATTCACCAGCCTCGTGCTCGCCCTGCTGTGGACCGGCGGCCACCCGCCCAAGGTCGAGGCCGACGTGCTCGCCCAAATCGCCGCCCTCAAGCCAGAGAAAGACCTCCACTTTGAGGTCTACATGAGCCTGTCCTGCCACAACTGCCCCGACGTGGTGCAGGCGCTCTCGCTTATGGCCATCACCAACCCGCGCATCCACACCACCATCATCGACGGCGGCCTGTTCCAAAAAGAAGTGGAAGAACGCGAAATCATGGGCGTGCCCGCCGTCTACCTGAACGGCGAAATGTTCGGCTCAGGCCGCATGCTGCTCGAAGAAATCCTCGCCAAGATCGACACCGGTGCCGCCGCGCGCGACGCCGAAAAACTCTCGGCCAAAGCCCCGTTCGACGTCCTCATCGTCGGCGGCGGCCCTGCGGGCGCGGCGGCTGCCATCTACGCCGCACGCAAAGGCATCCGCACCGGCGTCGTCGCCGAGCGCTTTGGCGGCCAGGTCAACGACACCATGGAAATCGCCAACTACCCCGGCGTGCCCGAAACGGACGGCCCCCGATACGCCGCGCAGCTCGAAGCCCACGTGCGCAACTACGAGGTGGACATCATGAACACCCAGCGCGTGGACGAACTGGTGCCCGCGCCCGAAGTCGGCGGCCTCGTCACCGTCAAGCTCGCCAACGGCGGCACCCTGCAAAGCCGCACCGTCATCCTCGCCACCGGCGCGCGCTGGCGCAACGTCAACGTGCCCGGCGAGCAAGAGTACAAAACCAAGGGCGTCGCCTACTGCCCGCACTGCGACGGCCCGCTGTTCAAAGGCAAGGACGTCGCCGTCATCGGCGGCGGCAACTCGGGCGTCGAAGCCGCCATCGACCTGGCTGGCGTGGTCAAGCACGTGCACGTGGTCGAGTTCATGCCCGAACTGAAAGCCGACGCCGTGCTCGTCAGCAAGCTGCACAGCCTGCCCAACGTGACGGTGCACACCAACAAGCAAACCACCGAAATCCGCGGCGAAGCCGGCCGCGTCAGCGCCCTCGACTTCAAGTGCCGCGCCGCCGGCACCGAAACCCAGGTGCCGCTCGAAGGCGTGTTCGTGCAAATCGGCCTGGTGCCCAACACCGAATGGCTGGGCAACACCGTCGCGCGCAGCAAGTTCGGCGAGATCGAAGTCGACGCCCGCGGCGCGACCAACGTGCCCGGCGTGTTCGCAGCGGGCGACTGCACCACCGTGCCCTACAAGCAGATCGTGGTCGCAGCGGGTGCGGGATCGACGGCGGCTTTGTCAGCGTTTGACTACCTGATCCGCACCCCGGCGCCGGAAGCAACACAGTCCGAGGCGGCCGAAGCGGTAGCTGCATAAGTCAAGCCAGCGGGCATTTCGCCCAATCAAAAACCCCCGTTCCAAATGGAACGGGGGTTTTTTATTTGTCGAACACCTGAGTCAAACGCCACCGGGTGAAAGCGGTCCGTAGGTCGGAACCGCGCAGCGATTCCGACGCATGCGGTGGCGCGCATGACCCCCGCAGCGGAATCCCTGCGCAGGTTGCGAAACAGATTCACCCAGAAACCGCAGATAAACGCGCCGAGCGTGCCGCGATGGGCGTGTCAGGCAAGGCGAGAGACGACGCTTGACTTGCCTGCCCCAGAACGAGCAACGCCGCTTGGGCAGCGAGCCAGCGTGGTGCGATCGGGTGCGCAGCGTCCACACCCCAATGGTGAACGTCATCGAAGCCTCAAAAGCCAGTGTCCATGCGCGTTTCCTGAGGTTCGCAAGCGGTCAATTGCCGTTTCCAGACGCAAGCATCCTGACCGGAAAACACATGCGCACAGTAGGGGAATTCAAGCAACACAATTGCATAACAATTAGACGATATGCTAATCTTAGGATATGAACTCAACCTTGCTGACCCAATCCCGAGCCTTGGCCAATGACAAGCGCCTGGAAATTCTGGTCTTGTTAAGAGACCCGAAAGCTCACTTCACGACCGACCAGTACGACGAAACCGAAGGTGTTTGCGGCTTGTACATCGCCGAAAAGATCGGCATTGCGCCGGCTACGGCGTCCACGCACCTCAAGGTTCTCCTGCAGGCAGGTTTCGTCACATCGGTGCGCTTGGGGAAATACACATACTTCAAACGCAAACTGGGCGCATTCGATGCGATGGCCGATCTAATTCGCACACTCTGATTGACTTGTTTGCATGGGCTGCTTGATTGGCATTAAATCGCCCTAACAATTCGACAATACCATCATCGTCGCATCGAATTAACCCTGATCTCTCGCACTGAAAAGGACAACCTATGACCTCCGTTCAACTGGTTTGGGCTCATCCCCGTACAGACTCCCTCACCGCTCGCGTTGTAGACGCGGTGCGCCAGGATCTACAGCAATCGAACATTCCATTCGCCGAATTGGACT
>JAUNTQ010000071.1 GCA_030538605.1 Pseudomonadota bacterium | reverse complement strand
GACAAATACCCCATCATCAGCATCGAAGACGGCATGGCCGAAGGCGACTGGGACGGCTGGAAGCTGCTGACCGAAAAACTCGGCAGCAAGGTGCAACTGGTGGGCGACGACCTGTTCGTCACCAACACCAAGATCTTGAAAGAAGGCATCGACAAACACATCGCCAACTCGATCCTCATCAAGATCAACCAGATCGGCACCTTGACCGAAACCTTCCAGGCCATCGAAATGGCCAAGCGCGCAGGCTACACCGCCGTCATCAGCCACCGCTCGGGCGAAACCGAGGACTCCACCATTGCTGACATCGCGGTCGGCACCAACGCCGGGCAAATCAAGACCGGCTCGCTCTCGCGCTCCGACCGCATGGCCAAATACAACCAGCTGCTGCGCATCGAAGAAGACCTGGGCGACATGGCCGAATACCCGGGTCGCGCCGCTTTTTACAACCTTCGTTAACACCCACCAATCAAAAAACCGCGTCACAGGGGTCTGGGCGCGGTTTTTTCATGGAAACTCGGCGTTATACTAAAAAGATAGCACCCAGACAAAGCCACAAAAGCCCCATCGTTTCATGACCAACCGCGTCGTTCCGGCCGTCCTGCTCCTGCTGCTGGTGCTCACCCACGCGCAGCTCTGGTTTGGCCGTGGCAGCGTGCCCAACGTGGCCAGCCTGCAGCGCCAGGTGCAGGCGCAACACGCCGCCAACGCGCAGGCCCGCGTGCTCAACGCCCAACTCGAAAGCGAGCTGGACGACCTGAAAGCCGGCCTCGGCATGGTGGAAGCCAAGGCCCGCACCGAGCTGGGCATGGTCAAGCCCAACGAAATCTTCGTACAGGTCAGCCCGCCTTGAATCTGACGGGCTGCAGCTTGGGCATCGAAAGCCGGGAAAACAGCCGAACGGCCTTATGCCAAGGACGCGAAAGAAACAGCCAAAGATCTGGTTTTCTTTTTTGCGTCCTTCGCGCAATCTTTGCGCCAGACTCTGGGGTCAATAAGAAAACAATAGCTTCTTGCGTATGATATACATCATATTCAAATGATTTTTATAAAAATCATATTAAATACCTACGCAAACAGCTCCTCTTTTTGAAAACCCCTTCCCCCGCAAGCGTCCGCTAACATGCCCCTTCCCTCCCCCCATTCCAACGCAGGAGCCGCCATGTCCGTCACCCGTTTGTTCACCCTTGGCACCCTTGCCGCTGCCTTGTTGGCAGGTTGCGCCAGCGGCCCCCGCCTGAACTACACGCCGCCCGCTGCGCCCGCCGTGCCCGAAGGCGCATCGGGCTGGACAGACAAGCCCGGCTGGGCCACCGAGCGCTTTGCCGTGGCCGCCGCCAACCCGCTGGCCACCGACGCGGGCTTTCAGGTGCTCAAGGCCGGGGGCAGCGCGGTCGATGCCGCCATCGCCGTGCAAATGGTGCTCACGCTGGTGGAGCCGCAGTCCAGCGGCATTGGCGGCGGCGCTTTCCTGCTGCACAGCGACGGGCGCGAGCTGGTGGCCTGGGACGGGCGCGAAACCGCCCCCGCCGCTGCCGATGAAAAGCTCTTCATCGGAGCCGACGGCAAGCCCATGCCCTTTTACGACGCCGTCGTCGGTGGCCGCGCCGTGGGCGTGCCCGGCACCGTCGCCATGCTGGCTGCCGCCCACCGCGCGCATGGCAAGCTGCCGTGGGCAGAGCTGTTCAAGCCCGCCATCACCCTGGCCACCCAGGGCTTTGCCGTCAGCCCCCGCCTGCACACGCTGCTGCAAAACGAAAAGCACCTGCCCAAAGACCCGGCCGCTGCCGCCTATTTCTACAACCCCGCCGGCCAGCCCTGGCCCGTGGGCCACGTGCTGAAAAACCCCGAGCTGGCCGACGTGCTCAAGGCCATCGCCGCGCAAGGCCCCGGCGCACTCAGCCAAGGCCCCGTGGCCCAGGCCATCGTCGACAAAGTGCAAGGCCACCCCGCCAACCCCGGCCGCCTCACCCTGGCCGACCTGGCCGGCTACACCCCCAAGCGCCGCGCTGCGCTCTGCCACGACCTGCCCTCCGTGCCCGCGCAGCGCACCTACCTCGTGTGCGGCTTTCCGCCGCCTTCATCCGGTGCCATCGCCGTGGGGCAGATCCTGGGCATCCTCTCGCAAACCCCCGCCGCCACCCAGCCCCTGGGCGAAGGCCGCCTGCCCGGCGCCGACTGGCTGCACCACTACGCCGAAGCCTCGCGCCTGGCCTTTGCCGACCGCGCGCTCTATGTGGCCGACCCCGACTTCGTGCAAGCGCCCGCAGGCAACTGGCACAGCCTGCTTGAGCCCGCCTACCTGCGCCAGCGCGCCGCCCTCATCGGCGCGCAAAGCATGAAAACGGCCCCCGCCGGGCAGCCCGGCAGCGTCACCACCAGCCACGCGCCCATGCCCGAGCAGCCCGAATACGGCACCAGCCACATCAGCATCGTCGACGCGCACGGCAACGCCCTGGCCATGACCACCACCATCGAAGACGCCTTCGGCGCGCGCCAGTTCGTCAAGGGCTTTCTGCTCAACAACGAACTCACCGACTTCAGCTTCGCCCCTGCCGACGCCCAAGGCCGCCCCATCGCCAACCGCGTAGAGCCCGGCAAGCGCCCGCGCTCGTCCATGGCCCCCACGCTGGTGTTCGAGAAAAACGCCGACGGCACGCGCGGCCCCCTGGTCATGAGCGCGGGCAGCCCCGGCGGCGCGCTCATCATTCACTACACCGCCAAGACCCTGCACGGCGTGCTCGGCTGGGGTCTCACCCCGCAGCAAGCCATCGACCTGCCCAACTTCGGCAGCGTGGGTGGCCCGGTGCTGCTGGAAGAAAGGAAATTCCCCCCCGCCACGACGGAAGCCCTGCGCGCACGCGGCTCCGAAGTGCGCGAAATGCCCATGACCAGCGGCCTGCAAGCCATCGCCCGCGCCCAGGCCCACGGCAAGCCCCTGTGGCTGGGCGGCGCCGACCCCCGCCGCGAAGGCGTGGTGATGGGCGAGTGAGCGCCAGAAACCGACACGCAGCAACCTCACCCCCTTTCAACCTCAAAAGGTCGCGTAGCAGACCATCCCGGGCCGCCCGAGCCGGGGTTTCCCCGGCGACCAGCGGCGTCCCCCTTGGGGGGATGGCGGCCGAAGGCCGACTCAGGGGGATACGGTCAAAATCGACGGACGCTTGGGCTGCCCACCCCTTCCCCCGCTGGGGGAAGGCTGGGATGGGGGCCGACCACCTTCGAGAAGTTCACCGTGGTTAGCCCCCACCCCAACCCTCCCCCAGCGGGGGAGGGAGCAAGAAACGTCTGATTATTTGTGTGTTTGGGGATATCACTCCCCCGTGATGCCGCGAGCCTTGATCAGCGCACCGTAGCGCTCGCTGTCGCTGCGCACGCGCTCGGCGAACGCCTGCGGACTGAGCGCCGTCGCCACGCCGCCCATGGCCGACATGCGGCTTTCGAACGTGGGCGAGCGCACGATCTGGCTGATCTCGGCGTTCAGGCGGCTGATGATGGCCACCGGCGTGCCGGCCGGCGCGTAAAAGCCGAACCAGGTGTCCGCATCGAAGCCTTTCAGCCCCACCTCATCCATGGTCGGCACGTCGGGATAGGCCGGCGAGCGGCGCGGGCTGCCCACGGCCAGCAGCCGCAGCTTGCCGGCCCTCACGTGCTGAAGGCCCACGCCGGGGTCGAACATGAAATCCACCTGCCCGCCCAGCAAGTCCTGCATGGCCGGGCCGGCACCGCGATACGGCACATGCACGGCAAAGGTGTGCGTCTGCTCCTTGAACATCTCCGCCGCGATGTGCGGCGACGAACCGGTGCCGGGCGAGCCGTAGCTGAGCTTGCCGGGGTTGGCGCGCAGGTAGGCGATGAAGGTCTGCGCCGTCGTCACCGGCAGGCGGGGGTTCACCTCCAGGTACACCAGGATGCGCCCGGCCGACGCCACCGGCACCAGGTCCTTTTCGGGGTTGAAGGGCATGCGCGTGTACAGGTGCGGGTTGATCGAAAAGGTGCCGCCCGAGCCCATGAGCAGCGTGTAGCCATCGGGTGCCGACTTGGCCACCGCATCGGCGCCAATGTTGCCGCCCGCGCCGCCACGGTTTTCGATCACCACGGGCTGACCCAGCGCTTCTTGCAGCGGCGCCTGGATGGCGCGCGCGATCTGGTCGGCCACGCCCCCGGGCGCAAAACTCACCACCAGGCGCACCGGCTTGGTGGGGTAGGTGCCATCGGCCGCGCCCGCCAGCGTGGGCATGACCGCCAGTGCCGCGCCGGTGGCCAGAGCCTGGCGGCGAGTGAAGTTCGTGTGCTTGTTCATGCGGTCTCCTTCCATCAAGGCCATTCACCGGGGAGCGGATGCGCCGCGCGGTTGGCGCATCCAGCGGATGGGTTGCTCGCGCACGGGCCGCGCAGGCGCGCCGTGCGCGCGCAGCGTGGCGTCCAGCTGGGTGCCGGCCTCGTCACGCAGCGCCGCTTCGCGCGCGGCGGCCACGGCGGCGGCGCGCTCGCCCGCATCGGCCACCGTGCCGGTCAAGGCCAGGTGGTCGAGCACATGCAGCAAGTTGTGCTTGCCGCGCTCGTTGGTCGAGCCATAGCCCTTGATGAGCCGGCCGCAGCGCGCCACTTCCAGCCCCAGCGCCGGGCTGACGGCGAGCGCGCGCGTGATGCCTTGCAGCCAGCGCTCGATCAGCGCCTGCTCGGTGGCGAAGCGCTGGCCGCGCCGGCGCATGCCCTTCATCGACGCCAGCAGGCGCAGCGCCAGCATGCCGAACACGGTGTGCGTGCCGAGCTTGATCGGCCGCGCCCACGGCGCTTCGCCGCGCGCGGTGCGCGCCGCGTCCCAGCGGGTCAGGCGCTCGGCCCAGCGGGTGGGCAAGAGGCCCGCGAACTCAGGCACGCCGGGCTTGAAGTGGTCGTAGATCTTGATCAGGTCGCCCTCGTCCGCCTTGGCTTCACGTCGCACGCGCTCGCGCCGGCTGGCCATGGCTTTCAGCTGCGCCACGCGCACGATGTCGTCGAAGGCCATCCACAGCGCCAGCCAGCGCGCGGTTTCGTGCGTGGCCTCGCCGCCCGCTGCGCCCGCCGCCTGCTCTGCCTGCCAGAGCGCGCGCAGGCGCTTGAGGTACAGCTCGCCGTAGTCGGCGCCCTGGTAGTCGATGACGCGCGCCAGGCCCAGCGCCACGCGCTCGCGCAAGGGCTCGGGGAAAGCCTGCACCTGCGGATTTGAGGTCAAATCAGCCTCATTTCGTTGCGTATACAGCGCGGACAGCTCTTGTTTTTGAATCAAATGCCGCACCCCCTCCACCTGCTCGCGCCGACGCTCCACGGCCTCATGACCCAGCGCGAAGCCGAGCAGGCTGGCCTTGGCGCTGGCACCGCTCTCGCCCACCACGGCCTCATAGTCGGCGCGCCTGAAGGGCAGCACCCCGCTGGCGGCGATGCAGCCCAGCATGACGCTGCTGACCACCGTGCCGGCCTCGCGCGTGAGCGCAGCCATGTCGAGGATGTGGTGGCGCTGCGACTGCGACTGGATCACCGCCGCGAGCTGCGCATCGTCCCAGCGGCCGTCGCCGGGTGCCATGCGTTCGGCGGTGGTGAGCGCGCGCGCGGTGGAGGCAATCACGGTGGTGCGCCCCGGCGCGCTCATGCCGTTGCCGATCTGGCGCACGGTTTCCAGCAGCTCGCTCGACACCAGCAGGTCGAGCCGGCCCGGCAGCGGCGTGAGGCCGAACACGGGCTTGCGGCCACCCAGTTCACTCGCCAGCTGCGGCCAGAACTCCAGGTAATAGGTGGTGGCACCGGTGCGCTGGGCCACGCCGGGAATGGAGGTGGCCTGCGACGGGTAGCCGGCCTGCCGCGCCACGGCCGAGAGCCAGGTGGCCAGCACGCCGCCGCCCTCGCCGCCGAGGGCGCACAGCAGCACGGTGAGGGGTTGCTTGTTGACGCTCATGACGCCCTCGCTTCGGCTGGTTGCAGCGCCCGCACCAATGCGCTGCGCACGGCGTGCAGCAGGCGTTCGTGCCAGCGCGGGTTCTGCACCACCTCGGCGCGGTAGAACGACGGGCACAGCGTGGCCGCGTGCGCGTTTTCGCCGCACAGGCCGCAGCCCACGCAGCCGTCGATGACCGTGGCAACCGGGTCGACCTTGAGCGGATCGGGGTTGTCCTTGAGCGTCAGCGTGGGGCAGCCCGAGAGGCGGATGCAGGCGTGGTCGCCATTGCACACGTCTTCGTCCACGCCATACTTGACGCGTATCACGCGCTCCTGTTTCTTGAGCAGACTGGCAATCCAGGGCTTGAGCCGGCGCTGGCGCTCCAATTGGCATTCGCCTTCGGCGATCACCACCTTCAGGCCGTTGAAGTCGCTGGTCAGCGCCTCTTGCAGCGTGTCGCGCATGTCGGCCACCTTGTAGCTGTTCACCACGCGCAGCCACTTCACGCCCAGGCCCTGCAAGGCGTTCTCGATGGTCTGATTGGTGTGCACCAGGCTCTTGCCCTTGTCGTCGGCGTTGAACTTGGCGTCTTCGCCGGGCGTGGAGATGATGCCCTGCGTGCCGGTGGCCGAGGTGTAGCCGTTCTTGAAGATCAGCAGCACGGCGTCGTCGCCGTTGAGCAGCGCGGCCTGCACGCCGGTGACGATGCCGTTGTGCCAGAAGCCGCCGTCGCCCATGATGGCCAGCACGCGCCGGTTCATGTGCGGCGACACGCCCGCGCGGCTGGCCAGGCTCATGCCGTAGCCCAGGATGGTGTGGCCGGTGTTGAAGGGCTCGAAGGTGCCGAAGGAATGGCAGCCAATGTCGGCCGCCACGTGCACCGGCCCCACCGTCTGCTGCGCAAGCTTCAGGGCCGAGAACACCGGCCGCTCGGGGCAACCGATGCAAAAACCCGGTGGGCGTGCGGGCAGCGGTTCAGGCAGCGCCTGCGCGACGTCGGCGCGGCGTTGCTGGTTGCCGGCCAGCCATTCGCGCACGGGCGCCACGTCCACATCGGGCGCGACCTTGGCGAACCACGTGGCCAGCCCTGCGGCCATCACCTCGACCGTGTATTCGCCGCCCATCGGCAGCACGTCCTTGCCGGCCAGCGGCGTCTGGATGTCCTGGCGGCGCAGCAGCGTGGCGATTTCCTGCTCGATGTATTCGGGCTGGCCTTCTTCCAGCACCAGCACGGCACGCTTGCTTGCACAGAAGCCCGTGATCTGCTGCGGCACCAGCGGGCTGGTGACGTTGAGCACCAGCGTGGGAATCGCCAGATCGCCAAACGCATCGGCCAGGCCGAACTGCTGCAGCGCGCGCACCAGCGTGTTGGTCAGGCCGCCCTGCACGATCAGGCCCAGGTCGCCGCGTGTGCCGGCGTGCAGCTCGTTCAGGCCGTGCGCCACGATGTAGCGGCGCGCGGCGGGAATGCGCTCTTCGTACTTGAGCTTCTCGTGCCGGAAGGTGACGGGTGGGTGCGCCAGGCGCGTGTAGTCGAAGCTGGCCGGGTCCTGCATCAGCGCGCGCGTCGAGACGGGCGGCGCCTTGTTGTCGCGCGCCGTGAAGCTGCCGCGCACATGGCAGGCGCGGATGCGCAACTCCATCATGGCCGGCATGTTGCTGGCCTCGCTCAAGGCAAAGCCGTGCTCCACCATGTCCACCATCTGCGCCAGATCGGGCCGCGGGTCGAGCAGAACCATGCCGGACTTGATGGCGTACGCGTGCGTGCGCTCCTGGATCACGCTGGCGCCCTCGCCGTAGTCTTCGCCCACCACGATGAGCACGCCGCCGGTGACGCCCGGCGACGACAGGTTGGACAGCGCATCGGCTGCAACGTTGGTGCCCACGATGCTCTTCCACGTGACCGCGCCGCGCAGCGGATAGTGGATGGACGCGCCCAGCATGGCGGCGGCCGAGGCTTCGTTGGAGCACGCCTCCACATGCACGCCCAGCTCGCCCATCAGCCCTTTGGCCTGCACCAGCACATCCATCAGATGCGACACCGGCGCGCCCTGGTAGCCGCCCACATAGGCCACGCCCGATTGCAGCAGCCCCTTGGTGATGGCAAGGATGCCCTCGCCATGAAAAGCCTCGCCCGCGCCCAGACGCAGCGATTCGATCTCGCTCGCAAACGACACTTCCATCGTGCTTTGTCTCCTTTTGTGCCCATAGTCTGGCCATCGCCTGCACATCCATCAATACAATGAACGTGATAAGCGACATGCATCAAATGGATATCAACGCGCTCGACCTGAACCTGCTGCGCCTCTTCGACGCCATCTGGCGGCGGCGCAACGTGAGCCAGGCGGCAGCCGATCTGGGCTTGTCGCAGCCCGCAGCCAGCCAGGCGCTGGCGCGCTTGCGGCTGCACGTGGGCGATGTGCTGTTTCAGCGCGCACCGGGCGGCGTGCAGCCAACGCCGCGCGCCGACGAACTCGCCCAGGCCGTGCAACTGGCCCTGGCAACGCTGGAGCGCGCGCTGACCGGCACTGCCGATGCCTTTGACCCGGCCACTTCGCGCCGCGTGTTCCGCCTGCACCTGTCGGACATCGGCGAAGCGCGCTTCCTGCCCGAGCTGATGGCCATGCTGCGCCGCGAAGCGCCGCTGGCGCGCATCGAGACCCGGCCACTGCCCCTTGCCGACATCTCCGACGCCCTGCACACCGGGCACATAGACTTGGCCATCGGCTACCTGCGCGAAGTCGGTGACACGCTTACCCGGCCTTTGCTGGCCGATGTCTACACCGTGGTCGTGCGCCGCCAGCATCCGGTGGCGCGGCGCTGGCGCCAGCGCCCCCGCCCGCCCGCCGAAGAAGTGCTGGCGCAGCTCGACTTCGCCGCCGTGCGCTCGCACGCCGACACCTCGCGCATCCTGCACCTGCTCGGGCTGGAGCAGCGCGTGCGGCTCACGGCGGCCAACTTCCTGTCGCTGCCGATGACCGTGCAGTCGACCGATCTCGCCCTGCTCATGCCCCTGTCCATCGCCCGCAGCGTGCTGCCCGCCAGCGCATTCACCCTCATCGAGCTGCCCCTGCCCATGCGCGAACTCACCGTGGCGATGCACTGGAGCCGCCGCTTCGACCACGACCCCGCGCAACGCTGGCTGCGCGAGCGCGTGACCGCGCTGTTTTCGGCCCGCTGAACCCCTCTGCAAGCGCGCCATTCACAGGGATATCCCCCATGGCTTGCCACCGTCTGCGCTTACACTGGGAAAGCATTGACTGCCGTCAAGTGACTTGAAGCTTGGCAGGTCAAACCATATCAATCAGGAGAACCCACGATGGACATGAACCGGAGGCAATTCTTCCGCGTCAGTGGCGCGGGGCTGGCAGCGTCCAGCCTGGTGGCGCTGGGCTTTTCGCCCACCGCCGCACTGGCCGAGACTCGGCAGTACAAGCTGACCCGCGCGACCGAAACGCGCAACAACTGCACCTATTGCTCAGTCGGCTGCGGCCTGCTGATGTACAGCCTGGGCGACGGCGCCAAGAACGCGCGCGCCAGCATCATGCACATCGAGGGCGACCCCGACCACCCGGTCAGCCGCGGCAGCCTGTGCCCCAAGGGCGCCGGCCTGCTCGACTTCGTGCACAGCCCCGAGCGCCTGAAGTACCCCGCCGTGCGCGAGCCCGGCACCAAGGAATGGAAGCGCATCAGCTGGGACGAGGCCATGACCCGCATCGCCCAGCTGATGAAGGACGACCGCGACGCCAACTTCCAGACGCAAAACGAAGCCGGCCAAACCGTCAACCGCTGGCTCACCACCGGCATGCTGGCCGCGTCGGCCTCGTCCAACGAGTCGGGCTACATCACCCACAAGGTGATGCGCAGCATGGGCATATTGGTATTCGACAACCAGGCACGTGTTTGACACGGCCCGACGGTAGCCGGTCTGGCTCCGACGTTTGGCCGAGGCGCGATGACCAACCACTGGGAGGACATCAAGAACGCCGACGTGGTTTTGGTGATGGGGGGCAACGCCGCCGAGGCGCACCCCGTGGGTTTCAAGTGGGCCATCGAGGCGCGCAACAACAACAAGGCCAAGCTGGTGGTGGTCGACCCGCGCTTCACGCGCTCGGCCGCCATGAGCGACTTCTACGCGCCGGTGCGCGCGGGCTCCGACATCGCCTTTCTGGGCGGCGTCGTCAACTATTTGTTGAGCAACAACAAGATCCAGACGGAATACGTGCGCCACTACACCAACGCCCCCTTCATCGTGGGCGAGGCGTATGAATTCAACGACGGCATCTTCAGCGGCTACGACGAAGCCAAGCGCCGCTACGACCCGGCCAGCTGGGCTTACGAGAAAGACGAAGCCGGCTTTGCCAAGGTCGACATGACGATGGAGCACCCGCGCTGCGTGTTCCAGATTCTGAAAAAGCACTACGCCGGCTACACGCCCGAAATGGTGCACAAGACCTGCGGCACCAAGCCGGAGGACTTTGCCAAGGTGTGCGAATACATCGCCAGCACCGCCACGCCCGAGCGCACCATGACCATCATGTACGCGCTCGGCTGGACGCAGCACAGCACCGGCTCCGAGATGCTGCGCACCGGCGCCATGATGCAGCTGCTGCTGGGCAACATCGGCGTGGCCGGCGGCGGCATGAACGCGCTGCGCGGGCACAGCAACATCCAGGGCCTGACCGACCTGGGGCTTTTGTCCACCTCGCTGCCGGGCTACCTGAGCATCGCCCGCGAGAGCGAGCAGAATCTGGCCGCCTACTACCAGCCGCGCGCGCTCAAGCCCCTGCGCCCCGGCCAGACCAGCTTCTGGCAGAACTACCCCAAGTTCTTCGTCAGCATGCAAAAGGCCTGGTGGGGTGACGCGGCCACGGCCGATAACGAGTGGGCCTACCACTACCTGCCCAAGACCGACACGATGTACGACATCCTGCGCGCGTTCGAGCTGATGAACCAGGGCAAGATGAACGGCTACATCTGCCAGGGCTTCAACCCGGTGGCGTCCTTCCCCAACAAGAAGAAAATCGTCGCTGGCCTGGCCAAGCTGAAGTACCTCATCACCATCGACCCGCTGAACCACGAGACGTCCGAGTTCTGGCAGAACTACGGCGAGTTCAACGACACCAGGCCCGAGGAGATCCAGACCACGGTGTTCCGCCTGCCCTGTGCCTGCTTTGCCGAGGACGAGGGCTCCATCACCAACTCCAGCCGCTGGCTGCAATGGCACTGGCGGGGCGCCCCGCCGCCGGGCGAAGCCAAGGGCGACATCGAGATCATGGCCGAGCTGTTCATGCGCATGCGTGCGCTGTACCAGAAAGACGGCGGTGCCTTCCCCGACCCCATCGTCAAGCTGCACTGGCCCTACCGCGTGCCCCACGCGCCCACGTCAGAGGAGATGGCCAGGGAATACAACGGCAAGGCCCTGGCCGACCTGACCGATCCGGCCGATCCGTCGAAGGTGCTGGTCAAGGCGGGCGAGCAGCTCTCCGGCTTCGGCCAGCTGCGCGACGACGGCAGCACCGCCAGCGGCTGCTGGATCTATTGCGGCGCCTGGACCCAGGCCGGCAACCAGATGGCGCGGCGCGACAACAGCGACCCCTGGGACATCGGCCAGACCCCTGGCTGGGCCTGGGCCTGGCCGGCCAACCGGCGCATCCTCTACAACGCCGCCAGCGCCAACCCCGCCACCGGCAAGCCCTGGCGCGCCGACAAGCCGCTCATGGCCTGGAACGGCACGCGCTGGGTCGGCCCCGACGTGCCCGACATCGCGCCCACCGCCAACCCCATGGCGCCCGACGCCGTGCGGCCCTTCATCATGACGGCAGAAGGTGTGGCGCGCCTGTTCGCCCCCACCGGCCTGGCCGAAGGGCCGCTGCCCACGCACTACGAGCCGTTCGAGACGCCGCTGGAAAACAACCCCTTCTTCCCGAACAACGCCAAGGCCAAGTCCAACCCGGCCGCGCGCGTGTTCAAGGGCGACATGGAAGCCTTCGGCAAGCCCAGCGAGTTCCCCTACGCGGCCACCAGCTACCGGCTGACCGAGCACTTCCACTACTGGACCAAGCACGCGCACATCAACGCCGTGCTGCAACCCGAGCAGTTCGTGGAGATCAGCGAAGCGCTGGCCAAGGAAAAAGGCATCGCCCACGGCGACAAGGTCAAGGTCTCCTCCAACCGCGGCAGCATCAAGGCCGTGGCGGTGGTCACCAAGCGCATCCCCGTGCTCGACTGCGGCGGCACCACGGTACACACGGTGGGCCTGCCCAACCACTGGGGCTTTCTGGGTCAGACCAAGAAAGGCTATCTGGTCAACACGCTGACCCCCTTCGTGGGCGACGCCAACACCCAGACGCCTGAGTACAAGTCGTTCACCGTGAACATCGAAAAAGCCTGACATGGAACACCCCCTGAGTCGCCTTCGGCGCCTTCCCCCTGAAAGGGGGACGCTGCCAGTGGCCGGGCCAAGCCCGTTCCACGGCAGCCCTCGCGTGGACTGCTCCGCGGCCACCTGCCCCGTCGCCCGCATGGGCGGCCATACCCCATCTGCCAAGGGACATTGAACATGTCATCACTTCAATCCCTCGACATCGCCAAGCGCTCGGCCACCACCACGCCCTCGCCCGACGTGCGCTACCACATCCCGCCGGTGGCCAAGCTCATCGACGTGTCCAGCTGCATTGGCTGCAAGGCGTGCCAGGCCGCGTGCATGGAATGGAACGACCTGCGCGACGAGGTCGGCACCTGCCACGGCACCTACGACAACCCCACCGACATGACACCCCAGTCCTGGACGGTGATGAAGTTCTCCGAAGTCGAGGTCACCCCCGGCCGGCTGGAGTGGCTGATCCGCAAGGACGGCTGCATGCACTGCGAAGACCCCGGCTGCCTGAAGGCCTGCCCCTCGCCCGGCGCCATCGTCAAATACGCCAACGGTATCGTCGACTTCATCAGCGAGCACTGCATCGGCTGCGGCTACTGCGTCAAGGGCTGCCCCTTCGACGTGCCGCGCATCTCTACCCGCGACAACAAGGCCTACAAGTGCTCGCTGTGCGCCGACCGCGTGGCCGTCAGCCAGGAGCCGGCCTGCGTCAAGGCCTGCCCCACCGGTGCCATCCGCTTCGGCAGCAAGGCCGACATGCTCGAATACGGCGCGGGCCGCGTGAGCGAGCTGAAAACGCGCGGCTACGAGCAAGCCGCCGTCTACGACCCCCCCGGCGTCAGCGGCACGCACGTGGTCTACGTGCTGCAGCATGGCGACAAGCCCGAGCTCTACAACGACCTGCCCAAGAACCCCAGCATCAGCCCCATGGTCGCGCTCTGGAAGGGCCTGGCCAAGCCCGTGGCCCTGGCCACCATGGTGGGCGCGGCCGTGGTCGGCTTCTTCCACCACATGAAGCAAGGCCCGCTCGAAGTGCCCGAAAGCGATGAAGAGTACGTCCCCGACGACCAGCCCAACGTCGTCGGCGCGGAAAACGAACGCCACCGCAACGCGCCCGACGCCTGAGGAGACCCGCCATGAAAAAGCTCTACATCCAGCGCTACACCGACAACCAGCGCATCAACCACTGGCTGGTGGTGCTGCTGTTTGGCCTGGCGGGTTTCTCCGGCCTGGCGCTGTTCCACCCCAACCTGTTCTTCCTCACGCAGTTCTTCGGCGGGCCGCAGTGGACGCGCATCGTGCATCCCTATTTCGGCATCGGCGTGTTCCTGCTCTTTGCCATCATGTTCTTCGGCTTCTGGCGCGCCAACATCTGGCGCCGCGCCGACAGCCAGTGGGTCAAGGCCGCGCCCAAGCTCGTGTTCGACGGCAACAACACCCACATGCCCCCCGTGCGCAAGTACAACGCGGGGCAAAAGCTGGTGTTCTGGCTCATGACCACGAGCCTCATCGTGCTGCTGGCCACCGGCGTGCTGTTCTGGCAGGCGTGGTTTGCAAACAGCGTGCCGATTCCGCTGCAACGCGCCGCCGTGCTGCTGCACTCCATCTCGGCCTTCGTCATGTCGCTGACGGCTGTGGTGCACATCTACGCCGCCATCTGGGTCAAGGGCACGCTGCGCGCCATGACCCAGGGCACCGTCACCGCTGGCTGGGCCAAGCACCACCACCCGCTGTGGTACCAGGACAAGATGGACAAGGCCGCGCCTGCCAACGCCCAACCCGAGCACCGCTGAGAGCGTCAATTGCTCCTTTATCAATAGCTGCCAGCGCTTGCTCATCAAGCGCTGGCAGCCTATTTTGTTTATGAACACCCCCACCGCCACCCGCATTCGCACCCCCGAAGAAATCGCCCTGCGCGCCGGCGTGGACTTTCCGCGCCTGCTGCCGCCCGGCCGCCAGGTCTTTGCCGAGCGCGCCCTGCGCCTGCGCCAGCTGGCCGCCGGCCACGCCATGCGCGACTACCTGCTGCTGATGGCCCTGGTGTGCGAAGCCCAGCACCAGCGCCTGCCGCAACACCCCGCCGTGCCCCTGCCCAGCGCCGCACAGATGGACGCCGCCGCCCAGTCCGGCCAGCCCCTGCTGGACGCCCGCCACTGGCCGCGCCACCCCGCCTGGCGCACCGAACTGCGCGCCCTGCTGGCGCAGGTGCTGCAAAAACTGCCCGAAGGCAGCCCCGCCCGCGCCGGCGTGCAAGCCGTGCAGGGCATGGCCGACGACGCGCTGGAGCAGCAAGCCGGCCGCCTGCTGGCCGGCATCACCCTGGGGCTGGACATGGCCGCCGCGCCGCTCATCGCCGCCGGTCTGCAGCTGCACTGGGTGCACCTGGTCGGCGCCACCAGCGCCGCCCAAAAAAACCCCAGCCCCTTCGGCATGGCGCAAGACGCCACCCGCTGCCCCTGCTGCGGCAGCCTGCCCACGGCCAGCATCACCCGCATCGGCGGCGGGCAAGACGGCTACCGCTACCTGCACTGCACGCTGTGCAGCGCGCAATGGCACATGGTGCGCGTCAAGTGCACGCACTGCCAAGGCACGGCGGGCATCCACTACCAGTCGCTGCAGGCGCTGGCCGACACCGAAAGCGCCGCCCGGCGCGAAGCCGTGCAGGCCGAAACCTGTGACAGCTGCGGCCACTACCTGAAAATCGTCCACATGGACCGTGACCAGCACGTCGAACCCGTGGCCGACGACCTGGCCACCCTCACGCTCGACCTGCTGGTGTCCGACGCGGGCTTTCAGCGCCACGGCACCAACTTGCTGCTGCTGTTTGGCGACAGCGAAGCGCCCGCGGGCGACGGCGCCCCTCCCGAACGAGGGCCGGCGTAATGGCCCGGCCCCCCGAATCCGTGGTTCACGGTTCCAAGGCCCAAGCCAAAGACCTTCCCGCCATCGACCGCCTGCTGCGCCTGCCCGGCGTGGCCGCGCTGCTGGCCGAACATGGCCACACCCTGGTGGCCGGCGCCGCCCGCGATCTGATTTCCGAATACCGAGGCACCGCGGTGGCCGGCCAGCTTGCGTCAGCAGCCATCGAATCCGAAGCACTGACCACCGCGCTGACCGCCCGCGTGCTGGCCCGCCTGGCGCCGCGCATGCGCCCCGTGCTCAACCTCACGGGCACCGTCATCCACACCAACCTGGGCCGCGCGCTGCTGCCCGACGCCGCCTTGCAGCACCTGCTGGCCGTGATGCAAGGGCCCAACAACCTCGAATACGACCTGGCCACCGGCGC
>JAUNTQ010000070.1:9681-15680 GCA_030538605.1 Pseudomonadota bacterium | reverse complement strand
GCAGGCCGTGCAGGTACAGGTTGTTTTCGCCCAGCGATTCGCCGTGGTCGGACACGTACACCAGCGCGGGGGCCCATTGCGTTTGCTGCGTTTTCAGCCAGTCGATGGTGCGGGCAAGAAAGTGGTCGGTGTAGGCGATGGTGTTGTCGTAGGCGTTCACGATTTCTTCGCGCGGGCATTGCGTGAGGACGTTGGTGGTGCATTCGGGCTGAAAGGGCTTCAGGCTGGCGGGCGAGCGCTTGTAGTACGCCGGGCCGTGGCTGCCCATCTGGTGCAGGAAAACCACCACGCCACGCGCGCGGCGCTCGGCGGGCAGGGCGTCGATGCGCGCTTGCAGGCCGCTCAGCATGGCTTCGTCCAGGCATTCGCCGCTGCTGTCGCACAGATCGGGTGTTTGCAGTTCGTCAAAGTTCACGCGCGGCACGCGGGCGCACACGCCCTTGCAGCCGCCGGCCTGGTTGTCTATCCACAGCACGGCCAGGCCCGCGTGCTGCAGCACGTCGGCCAGGGTTTCGGTGTTGCTGCTGCGCTGCACGAAGGCCTCGCGCCCCAGGGGCGAGAACATGCAGGGCAGCGACGCGGCGGTGTTGGTGCCGCAGGACCATACGTTGCGCAGGCTGGCGACGTCTTGCTGTGCCAGCTGCGGCGTGGTGTCGCGGCTGTAGCCGTTCAGGCCCATGTGGTCGGCGCGCGCGGTTTCGCCCACCACGAAGATGGCCAGCGGCGGGTGTGCGCCTGTTGCCCGCGCGGGCAGGTGTGCGTCCTGGCCCAGCGGCAGCACGGGGCCGGCGCCGCGGTGGGCGGGGCTGAGAGTGGCCGCGCCCAGCGCATAGAAGGTGCTGAGCGGGTTGATGAGGTAGCGCAGCTGGGTGTGGTTGCGCATGGTGCTGGAGAGGTCCTGAAAGAACAGCCCGCACGCGCCCAGCAGCAGTGCGAGCGCGGCGGCAAACACCAGCGCGTTGGCGCGCAACTGCCGCCAGAAGCCCGGCCAGCGCAGCGGCAGCCGCCACACCAGGGCCACGGGCAGCGCGCCCAGCAGCAGCAGGGCCGCCACCATGCGCCAGTTGAGCAGCTCGCGCGCCTCGCGCGTGTCGGTGAGCAGCACGTTGACCATCATCGTGCGGTCGATCACCACGCCGTAGCTGAGCATGAAGTACGTGCCCCCGGCGGCGGCCAGCAGAAACAGGCTCAGCACCGGCTTGAGCGTGAAGCGCCAGGCCAGCAGGCTGAAGATGAGCCCGTGCAGCGCCAGTACCCCCAGCCCGAAGGCCAGCGCAAAGCCCAGCCCGCGCGCGCCATGCAGATCGGGCAGCGCACGCAGCGCCTGCCACAGCGCCAGATTGCCGACAATGGCGAGCCACAGCGCGCACAGCAGCGCCAGCACGAGGGGCGAGTAACTGCGCCGCGAAACGGAAACAGGCTTCATGGCGCCGCAGTCTGCGCGGCGTGTCTGAAGGCTGTCTTAGGGCTGCGAAAGCTGAGCTGCGAGCAGTCTCAGATGCGCGTGTGCCTGCACAGGCCCGCGAGCGGCAGAGGGGAAAGACAGGCGCCACGGGCCATGGCCTGCGGGCTCAATGGATGCGGCGCGAGCGGCGCAGGCCCGTTGCGCCGGTCTTCACAGCTCGGTGCGCAGCTGCCACAGCTCGGGGAAGAGCACCACGTCGAGCATCTTGCGCAGGTAGCTCACGCCGCCGGTGCCGCCGGTGCCGCGCTTGAAGCCGATGATGCGTTCCACTGTGGTCACGTGCCGAAAGCGCCACAGGCGAAAGGCGTCTTCCAGGTCGGTGAGTTTTTCGGCGAGCTGGTACAGCTCCCAGTGCTGCTCGGGCGCGCGGTAGACGGTGAGCCAGGCTTGCGCCACCGCGTCGCTGGCCTGGTGGGGGCGGGTGACGTCGCGCTCGGTGCATGCGGGCGGCACGGGCAGGCCGCGCCGCGCGAGCAGGCGCAGGGCTTCGTCGTAGAGCGAGGGCGCTTCGTAGAAGGCGCGCACCTGCGCCAGGCGCTCGGGGTGGTGCGCGTGGGGGCCGAGCATGGCGGCGTTCTTGTTGCCCAGGGCGAATTCGATGCAGCGGTACTGAAAGCTCTGGAACCCGCTGGACGGCCCGAGATAGGGGCGGATGGCGGTGTATTCGGGCGGGGTCATGGTGGCCAGCACGTCCCAGGCGTGCACGAGCTGCTCCATCACGCGGCTGGCGCGCGCGAGCTTCTTGAAGGCGGGCGGCAGGCGTTCGGCGCGCACGTCATCGATGGCGCTGGCCAGCTCGGTGAGCAGCAGCTTCATCCACAGCTCGCTGGTCTGGTGCTGGATGATGAACAGCATCTCGTCGTGCGCGGGCGACAGCGGGTGCTGCGCGCTCAGGATCTGGTCGATGTGCAGGTAGTCGCCGTAGCTCATGCTGGCCGAGAAGTCGAGCTGCGCGCGCTCGGCGTGGACGATGGATTCGGGGGTGGTGGTCATGGGCGTGTCTCTTGTCGTGATCAAAGAGAACAGCCGGACGCAGAGGACGCAAAGATCACGCAGAGGACGCAAAAGAAACAGCCAAGAAATTCGGTTTTCTTTTTTGCGTCCTCTGCGAATCCTTTGCGTCCTCTGCGTCCGGCTGTTGGGTGTTTATGTCACCGCGTGCTTGCGGTTGAACTCGGGCCGGGTGTATTCCTTGTTCGATAGCACGTCGCGCAGGTGGTTGGCGGCTTGCACTGCGTCTTCATGCGAAAGGTAAAGCGGCGTGAAGCCGAAGCGCAGGATGTCGGGCTGCTGCGCATCGCCAGCGCGGAAGTCACCCACGACGCCGCGTGCGATCAGCGCCTGCACGATGACGTAGGCGCTGCCGGCGGGCAGTTGCGCTGTGGGCGTGAGGCACACCTGCGAGCCGCGCCGCGTGTGCTCGCGCGGGGTGACCAACTCGAACGCGCCGGGGCACAGCGCTTCGACGGCGCGGATGAACAGGTCGGTCAGCGCGAGCGACTTGGCGCGCAGCGCGGCCATGCCGCCGAGTTTTTCAGCTTCAGCAAACACATCGAGCGCGCAATCCAGCGCCGAGAGGCTGACGATGGGCTGCGTGCCGCACTGGTAGCGGGTGATGTCCATGGCGGGTTCGTAGCCGGGCTCGAAGGCGAAGGGCCGCGCATGGCCCCACCAGCCGGCCAGCGGCTGCCAGCACTGGGCCACGTGCTGCGGGTGCACCCACACGAAGGCGGGCGCGCCGGGGCCGCCGTTCAAATACTTGTAGCCGCAGCCCACGGCGAAGTCGGCTTGCGCGCCGCGCAGATCGACGGGCACGGCGCCTGCCGAGTGGGCCAGATCCCACACCGTGAGCGCGCCCGCCGCGTGCGCGGTGCGGGTGAGGGCGGCCATGTCGTGCATGGCGCCGGTGCGGTAGTTGACGTGGGTGAGCATGAGCACGGCGACTTCGGGCGAGAGCTGGGCTTCGATCTCGTCGGCTTCGAGCAGGCGCAGCTGAAAGCCGCGCTCGCGGCACAGGGCTTCGGCGATGTAGAGGTCGGTGGGGAAGTTGGCGCGCTCGCTGAGCACGATGCCCTTGTGCGTGTGCCCGCGCTGCGCTTGCAGGCTGAGCGCGGCAGACAGCGCCTTGTAGAGGTTGACCGAGGTGGTGTCTGCCGCCACCACTTCGCCCGCGCCCGCGCCGATGAGCGGGGCAATGCGCTCGCCCACGCGGCGCGGCAGGTCGAACCAGCTGGCGCTGTTCCAGCTCTGGATGAGCTGCGCGCCCCACTCGCGCGCCACCACGTCGGCCACGCGCGTGGGCACGGCGCGGGGCAGGGCGCCCAGCGAATTGCCGTCGAGATAAATCACGCCGGCAGGCAGGCTGAACAGCGCGCGCAGCGGGGCAAGGGGGTCTTGCCGGTCAAGGGTTTGGGCTTGGCTGAGGTGGGGCATGGGTGGCAAGGTTTTAAAAAAATAATAGCTTCTTGCGCAATCAATAACTTGATTTCATATATGTTTCATATGAAATCAATGTATTACCTGCGCAAGCAGCTCACTTTTTATCATTCAACGTGCGCAACACGGCCCGCACGGGCGAGGCGTCGGCGGTGGTGAGCTTCAGCGGCAGGGCGATCAGCTCGTAGTCGCCTTCGGGCACATCGTCGAGCAGCAGGTTTTCCAGCACGCGCATGTCGTGGTGGCGAACGGCCTGGTGGCTGGGCAGCCGCTTGCTGTCGGCGGGGTCGATGCTGGCGCTGTCGATGCCGATCAGCCGCACACCCAGCGCGGCCAGCCGCTCCACCGTGTCGGGCGCAAGGGCGGGCAGGGCGGGGTCCCAGCGGTCAGCGGGCATGCGCGCATAGGTGCGCACCAGCACGCGCGGCGGCAGCGCCTGCACGGCATGCGCCAGGTGCGCCCACTGCACCAGCGGGCGGGCGCTCAAGGCATGGATCACCCGGCACGGCCCCAGATAGGGGGCCAGGTCCACCGCGCCAATGGCCGCGCCGGCCGGGTCGTAATGCAGCGGCGCATCGGCGTGCGCGCCCACATGGGGGGAAAGCGTGAGCGTGGCCACGTTCACCGGGCAGCCGGGGCCGATTTGCGCGGCCCACGCCTGCTGCATGGGCGTGTCGCCCGGAAACACGGGCGAGCCGGGGTGAACGGGCGGAGAGATGTCCCAAAGCGTGCGCATGGGGCGCAACGTTAGCGCGTTGGGGCGTGCGTGGTGTCGGTTAATGGCAACGGCGGGCGACAGGGTCGGTGGGCCGGGCGAGGCGTTGAGTGGGCATATGCTCATGCCGAAACGGCATGAGCGATTCACCACAATTCGCCGCTTTTCGCCATTGGCTGTTGCAGGAGAAACCCCCATGCCCATTCATTCGCTTCGTCGCCGCGCCTGGCTGACCGCCGCCGTCGCACTGGCCGTGCCCGGTCTTGCACCGGCGCAGACGCAAGACGCCGACGCCTGGCCCCGACAACCCGTGACGCTGATCATGGGCTTTCCCGCCGGCTCGGGCGTGGACGTGGTGGCGCGGCTGATTCAGGAGCCGCTGGCCAAGGCGCTGGGCCAGCCCGTGGTGATCGACTACAAGAGCGGCGCGGCCGGCAACATCGCCAGCGAGTTCGTGGCGCGTGCGCGGCCCAACGGCTACACGCTGTCGTTCGGCACCGCCGCCAGCCACGGCAGCAACGCGGCGCTGTACAAGAACCTGAGCTTCGACGTGGAAGAAGACTTCGTGCCCGTGGCACCGATCAACGATGTGTCGAACGTGCTGACTATCAACCCCGAGGTGATCGACGTGTCCGACATCGCCTCGTTCGTGGCCGAGATCAAGGCCCACCCGGGCAAGTACAACTTTGCCTCCACCGGCAATGGCACGGGCACGCACATGGCGTTTGCCGAGTTCAACGCGCGCCTGGGCCTGGACATGCTGCACGTGCCCTACAAGGGCGGGCCGGAGGCCATCGCATCGGTGCTGCGCGGCGAGACCTGCTGCATCATGAACCAGGTGCAGACCGTGCTGCCGCACTACAAGGCGGGCAAGGTGCGCCTGCTGGGCGTGAGCACCGCCAAGCGCGTGCCCGTGATCGGCGAGGTGCCCGCCATCGCCGAAAGCGGCCTGCCCGGCACCCAGGGTTTCGACAGCGCCATCTGGTTCGGCATCTTCGCGCCCCGGGACACGCCCACACCCATCGTCAACCGCCTGAACACCGCCGTGCGCCACGTGCTGGCCCAGCCCGGCGTGCGCGAGCGCATTGAATCCATGGGCAACGCCGTGCGCGTGGAGACGCCCGAGCAGTTCCGCGCCACCGTCAAGGCCAACCGCCAGAAATGGGCCGAGGTGGTGAAGGCCGCGAACGTGACCATCAACTGACGCATCCCAAGCCCCCGCCGGCCTTGCCACCGCCCATGACCGAACCCACCCCGCACACCCTGCCGCCCGTGCCCCATCAAGAAACGGCCAGCCCGCGCGACGAGGCCGCGCTGGCGCGCCTGGCCGCCGCCGCGCGCGCCGACCTGGCGCGGCTGAACCTGCCGCCGCCAGCCTGGTCC
>JAUNTQ010000070.1:7942-9581 GCA_030538605.1 Pseudomonadota bacterium | reverse complement strand
GCCGGCTGGGCCGCGCTGCACAAGGTGGGGCGCATCGACTGGCGCGACTACCTGCTGTGGGTGCGCGACACCGTGGGCCTGCCGGTGGACAACGCCACCGCGCTGATCGACGTGCGGCCCGACGGCGCCCTGCTGCGCGCGCGCCTGCGCGGCCCGGCGGGCGAGGAAACCGTGTGGACGCGCAAGCTGGTGCTGGCCCTGGGGCGCGACGGCAGCGGCGCGCCGCGCTGGCCGTCCTACCCCGGTCTGCACCACGGCGATCCGCTGGCCGCCGGGCGCGTGTTTCACAGCGCCGACGCCATCGACTTCGCCGCCCTGGCCGGCAGGCACGTCGGCGTGCTGGGCGCGGGCGCATCGGCTTTCGACAACGCCGCCTGCGCGCTGGAGGCGGGCGCGCGTGTCACCCAGTTTGCGCGGCGCGCGCAGCTGCCCCAGGTCAACAAGAGCAAGTGGACGTCGTTTGCCGGCTTCTTCCACGGCTTCGAGCGGCTGGACGACGCGCGCCGCTGGCGCTTTTACACCTACATCTTCAGCGAGCAGGTGCCCCCGCCATGGGAGACGGTGCGCCGCTGCGACGCGCACGCGGGCTTCGCCCTGCACCTGGGCGAGACCTGGCTGGACGTGGCGCCGCAGGCCGGCGGCGTGCAGGTGCGCACGCCGCAGGGCACGCAGGTGTTTGACGCCGTCATCTTCGGCACCGGCTTCGACGTGAACCTGCTGGAGCGGCCCGAGCTGGCGCCCTTTGCGCACGCCATCGACACCTGGTCGCGCCACGTCAGCCCCGATGAAGCGCAGCGCCACGCCGAGGCGGCGCGCTTTCCCTATCTGGGCGCGGGCTTCGAGCTGCGCGCGGTGCCGGGGCACGCGCACGGGGCGGCCCTGTCGCGCATGCACCTGTTCAACTGGGGCAGCACCCTCAGCCACGGCGCGCTGGCAGGCGACATACCGGGCCTTGGCATTGGCGCGCGGCGTCTGGCCACGTCCATCGCGTCAGACCTGTTCGTGCAAGATGCCGACGCCCATTGGCAGCGCCTGCTGGCGCACGACGAGCCGGAGCTGAAAGACACGCGCTGGCACGTGCCCGCCACTTTTCACACCGCACCATGAAACCCATCGAACTCGACTGCTACTACAGCCTTTCTTCCCCCTGGGCCTACTTTGCCGGCCCGCAATTGCAGGACGTGGTGCGCCGCCACCAGGCGCGGCTCACCTTCAAACCCTACGACTTTCAGGCCGTGGTGCCGCACAACGGCGGCATTCCCATCCGCACCCGGCCTGACGCGCGCCGCAGCTACCACGCCGACGAACTGGCGCGCTGGAGTGAGTACCTGGGCATGCCCATCGTGCTGCAACCGCGCCACTACCCGCAGGGCGCGCATCCCGACCCCGACTGGAACAAGCACGCCGGCTGGATGCTGATCGCCGCGCAGGCGCAGGGGCTCAACGTGCAGCCGCTGTCGCACGCGCTGCTGCGCGCGCTGTGGGCCGAAGAGCGCGACACCGCCCGCGCCGACGTGCGCATCGCCATCGCCAACGAAAACGGCTACGACGGCGCCGCCCTGCAAGCGCTGGAGCAAAGCGCCGAGACGCAGGCGCTTTACCGCCAATACACGCAAGAGGCGCTGGCGCGCGGCGTGTT
>JAUNTQ010000070.1:0-7842 GCA_030538605.1 Pseudomonadota bacterium | reverse complement strand
AGACGCAGGCGCTTTACCGCCAATACACGCAAGAGGCGCTGGCGCGCGGCGTGTTCGGCGCGCCCATCTACGTCGTGGACGGCGTGCGCTACTGGGGGCAGGACCGGCTGGCCTTCGTGGACCGGGCGCTGGCGCGGCTGCGCGCGGCCCGCCTCAATCCAGCACCGCCACCGCCTTGACCTGCGCGAACACGCGCGCGCCGGGCGCGAGGCGCAGCGCGTCGGCCGACTTGCGGGTCACGCGCGCCAGCAGCGCGGTGCCGCCGGCGTCCAGCGCCACCAGCATCTGCGCCGGGCCGTCGTCCGCCAGCGACTGCACGGTGGCCGGCAGCACGTTGAGGATGCTGGTGTCGGCCGTGGCGTGCAGCGCCAGGCTCACGTCGCGCGCCTGCACGCGCAGGCGCACGCGCGCACCGGGCGCGCGCGGCGGGCTGCCGGCGGCCTGCACGCATTGCAGGGTGCCGCCGGCAAAGCGCGCGTGCAGCAGGTGGTAGGTGTCGTCGGTGCGTTCGACCTCGGCGGTGACCAGGGCGCTGGCGGCGTCGCCGTGGCCTTGCGCAATGTCCAGCCGCGTCAGCAGATCGGCCACCGGGCCTTGGGCCACGGCGCGGCCGTCTTGCAGCAGCAGCATGTGTTCGGCCAGGCGCACCACTTCGTCGAGCGAGTGGGTGACGTAGAGCACGGGGATGTGCAGCTCGCGCGCCAGGCGCTCGAACCAGGGCAGCACTTCGGCCTTGCGCGCGGCGTCGAGCGCGGCGAGCGGCTCGTCCATCAGCAGCAGGCGCGGGCTGGTGAGCAGGGCGCGGGCGATGGCCACGCGCTGGCGCTCGCCGCCCGAGAGCTGCGCGGGGCGGCGCGTGAGCAGGTGGCCGATGCCCAGCAGCTCGACGGCCTGCTCGGGCTGCACGTGGCGCTGGGCGGCGGGCACGCGCCGGAAGCCGAAGTCGAGGTTGCCCTGCACGTTGAGGTGCTCGAACAGGCTGGCCTCTTGAAAGACCATGCCCAGCGGGCGGCGGTGCGTGGGCAGCCACAGGCGCGCATCGTCGTCTTGCCACACGTCGTCGCCGATGGCGATGCGCCCGGGCACGGGGCGGGTGAGGCCGGCCACGGCGCGCAGCAGCGTGGTCTTGCCGCAGCCCGAGGGGCCGAAGATGGCGCTGACGCCGCGCGCGGGCAGGCGCGCGTCCACGTCCAGCGTGAAACCGCCATCCCGTTGAATGCAAGCGCGCAGCGCCAGGGTGTCGTCTGTCGCCGCCGTGTTCATCGCCTGGCCCCCCGCGCCTGCAGGAAGTGCAGCGTCAGCAGCACGACGAAGCTGAAGGCCAGCATGCCGCCGGCCAGCCAGTGCGCCTGGGCGTATTCGAGCGATTCGACGTGGTCGTAGATTTGCACGGAGATGGTGCGCGTCTGGCCGGGAATGTTGCCGCCGATCATCAGCACCACGCCGAATTCGCCCAGCGTGTGGGCAAAGCCCATCACGGCGCCGGTCACGTAGCCGGGCCGCGCCAGCGGCAGCGCCACCTGCCAGAAGGCGGCCAGCGGGCTGGCGCGCAGCGTGGCGGCGGCTTCGAGCGGGCGGTCGCCAAAGGCTTCAAAGGCGTTGATGAGTGGCTGCACCACAAAGGGCAGCGAGTAGACCAGCGAGCCGAGCAGCAGCCCATAAAAGCTGAAGGACAGCAGCCCCAGCCCCAGCGCCTGCGTGAGCTGCCCGAGCGGGCCGTTCGGCCCCATCGCCACCAGCAGGTAAAAGCCGAGCACCGAGGGCGGCAGCACCAGCGGCAGCGCGACGAGGGCGCGCACCGGCACGCGCAGCCAGCCCAGGCGGCCAGGGCGCCCGCGCGCCAGCCACCAGGCCAGGGGCGTGCCCAGCGCAAGCAGGATCAGCGTGGTGAGGATCGACAGCTCGATCGACAGGCGGATGGCGGCGATGCCGTTGGCGTCCAGCATGGGCGGCGGATTCGCGGAGACTTAAAAAATATAGCTGCCTGCGCAAATTGCACAATGATTTCAGATGAAATTTATATGAAAACCTTATGCAACGTGCGCAAGCAGCTATTGATTTTGAATTTTCCTGGGTGCGGCTTACTTCACGTCGTAGCCGTAGGTGCGGATGAATTCCTTGGTCTGCGGCTTTTGCAGCAGCTCCATCCACGCCTTGGCGGCGGGGTTGTTCGCGGCGCGCTTGAGGATCACCGCGTCCTGGATGATGGGTTCGTGGTATTGCGCCGGCACCACCCACATCGAGCCGCCCTTGAGCTTGCCGCCTTCGAGCACCTGCGCCATGGCGACGAAGCCCAGATCGGCGTTGCCGGTGGCGATGAAGTTGTAGGTCTGGCCGATGCTCTCGCCCGTGACCAGCTTGGGCTGGATGGCGGCCGTCAGGCCCAGCTTGTCCATGGTCTGCACGGCGGCGGCGCCGTAGGGCGCGTTCTTGGGGTTGGCGATGGCGAGCTTGCCGAAGTTGCCGCCTTTCAGCACCGCGCCCTGGTCATCGACGAAGCCGGGCTTGGCCGACCACAGCACCAGCTTGCCGGTGGCGTAGGTAAAGCGCGAGCCGGGCACGGTGTCGCCTTCTTTGTCCAGGCGGATGGGGCGCTCGTCGTCGGCGGCCAGCAGCACGTCGAAGGGCGCGCCGTTCTTGATCTGCGTGTAGAACGCGCCGGTGGCGCCGAAGGAGAGCTTGGCCTCGTGCCCGGTGGTCTTGGCGAAGATTTCGGCCAGCGCGCGCGCGGGCGCGGTGAAGTTGGCGGCCACGGCGACCTGAACCACCTCGGCGTGGGCGGCGGCCGACAGGGCCAGGGCAGCGGTCAGGGTAAGCAGGCGGCGAAGGCTCTGGCGCATGAACGGACTCCTCGAATCAAGAAAAGTGTGAACGGCGCGTGATGCGCTGTTCAATGATGGAATAACGAGTGTAACCCACGTGTTACGGGGCCAACGGCCTGGGCTTACTGCGGTGCGGCGCCCGTGCCAGGGTCGCCGATGGGCGCGAAGCCATGCCGCGCCAGCGTGGCCTGCCCGTCGACCGAGAGAATGTCGAGCGCCAGCTGCGCCACGCCCGGCTTGCCTGGCGTGAGCACGACCATGCCGTACATCGGCGCGGGCGCGTACTGCGGCGGCACGGGCAGCGTCGTCAGCCCCGGGTTGGCCTTGAGCCGCGCCTGCGCGCCGCTGCAATAGCCGAACGCCACCTGAATGCGCTCTTGCCGAAAGGCGGCACCAATGGGGTCGGGGTTGGCCGGGTCGGCGGTCGTGCTGCCGCCCACCAGCTTCTGCGCCTTGCGGTCGAGGGTGTCGAAGGCGCCGGGGCGGTTTTTGTCCAGCAGGCGGAACATCTGCCACGTGTAGTCGCCGCCCGGGTCGGCGTTGGGCGTGGACGTGCCGATGCCGATGGCGGGGTCGAGCAGCTTCGAGGCGAAGTTGTCGGGCGTGAGCTGCACCTGCGGCGCGGCAAACGCGCAGAGTCGGTTGCGCGTGAACACCATGACGGTGCTGCCGCTGCGCTGGCGCGCCAGCGCCATGGCGTGGCCCATGTCCGCCGAGGTGAACAGATCGACCGCATCGCCCGCTTCGATCTTCTGCCGCATCAGCCCCGAGGGGCCGAACGAGGTGCTGACGCGGGTGCCGTGCTTTTCGGCGTGGCGCTGAGTGATGTCGGTCATCACCGCGCGCAGGCTGCCGGCGCCGTAGAGCACCACGTCCTGCGCCTGTGCGGCGGCGCTGCCGGCGAAGGCCAGCGCCAGGCAAAAGGATGCGGTGGTGAGGTGTCTGCGCATGAAAGGTCCTTTCCTGTCGGTAGAGAAATGGGGTGGGCGCGGTCAGCGCGATGTGGCGAAGGGGTCGGCAAAGCGCGGGTCGGCGGCCACGCCGGGGTCGGTCAGGGTCTTGAGGAAGGCGATGAGGTCGGTCTTGTCTTGCGCGTCGATGTCGATCTGGTCGATCAGCGGGTCCTTGAACGGGTTGGCGCGGCCATCGCCCGCGTAGGGGCCGGGGCCGATCAGACGGCCGCCATCGGCGTGGATGTCGAGCACGGTCTCCAGCGCGATCACGCTGCCGTCGTGAAAGTAGGGCGCGGTGAGCGCCACGTTGCGCAGGCTGGGCGCGCGGAACTTGCCCATGTCTTCGGCGCGGCCGGTGCTGGCATGCAGGCCGGTGTTGGGCGCGGGGTAGGCCCCCGTGCCGCCGATGTTGAACAGGCCGATGTTGTGAAACGCGGGCGCGCCCACGCTGCCTGCGCTGCTCGTGAACGTGCCGCCGCCCAGGTTGGGGCCGCCGTGGCATTGGGCGCACAAGGCCTTGGGGCCGAAGAACAGGCGCTGGCCGCGCGCTTCCTGCGCGCTCAGCGTGGCCTGGCCGGCCTGCGCCTGGTCGTGGCGGCTGTCTGCCGAAACCAGTGTGCGCTCAAAGGCGGCGATGGCCTTGATGACCTTGGGCCAGTCGATGGGCGCGGCCTCGCCGCTGAAGGCTTCGGCAAAGCGGGCGGGGTAGTGCGCGTCGGCCTGCAAGCGTTGCAGGATGGTGGCGCGGTTGTCGTCGTTCACGCCCATCTCGATGGGGTGCGTGCCGAACAGCGGCGTGTGCATCTGCTCTTCCAGCGTGCGCGGCGCCGGGTTGGCCCAGTCCAGCGCGGCGTGGTAGGCGGCGTTGATGAGCGAGGGCGTGTTGCGCGGGTGGTGCTGGCCGGTGGAGCCGCGCCCGAGCGCGCGGCTTTCGCTGAAGGCGCGCTCGGGCATGTGGCAGCCGGCGCAAGACAGCGTGCCGTTGCCCGACAGCCGCGCGTCGAAAAACAGGTGGCGGCCCAGCTCGACCTTGGCGGCGTTCATGGGGTTGTCGGCAGGCACTACCGGCGGCGCAAAGCCCGCAGGCAGCGACCAGCGCCATGGCGCGAGCGGGGTGCCGCCATCGCCTCCGATGTGCGCGCCATCTGAGCCGCCGCACGCCAGCAGCAGCGCGCCCAGGGCGGCGGCGGAGGCCCAGCGGGCAAGGCGGTGGCGGAGGGTGTGCATGGTGTGTTGCAGAAGGGGATGACACGTTATTCAACTCTAGAATAGCGCATTGCCGTTCTTTTTCTGCAATGCACCAACCCTTCGCGAGGCACCGACATGAGCGCATCCACTTCTTTCAACTTCACACGCGATGCCTCGGCATGGAAACGCCCCGTGCGCTGGCTGCTGGCGGGCTCGCTGGCGGCGCTGCTGTCGCTGGCGGCCTGCGGCGGCAGTGGCAGCGAGGTGGACCGCGGACCGACGCAAATGCCGGTTGCCGCCAAGCTCAACGGCCTGTATTGGGACGCGGGTGAATCGCGCCTGTACCTGACGGACGACAACGCCAACGCGATCCGGCAATGGGATGGCGACAAGGGCTTTCCCGTCAGTGCCGCCATGACCACGGCTCCGGACAGCGGGGCCAACATGGGCCAGATCGCGCGCATGGAGGGCACCTTCTACGTCACCCGCTTCGGCTTCGGGCGGCACGGCGCGGTGGTGGCGGTGCCCAGGACGGGCGCGGCCTACGATCTGAAGGGGCTGGACCCCGCGCGCAGGCGCATCGGCCTTGCGCCCACACCCGACGGCAAGCTGCTGGTGGGCTGGTTTCGCGGTGGCGCGGCCGGGGGCAACACGGGCACCATCAGCGAGCTGACGGTGCAGGGCGATCAGGGCAGCGAGCGCGAGCTGGTGACTGGCCTGGGCAAGCCCGCTGGCCTGGCGGTGGTGGGCGACACGTTTTACGTGACCGACCAGAACAGCGCGCAGCTGCTGGCCTTTTCGCTGGCCGCCGTGCGCGCCGAGTCCGCCACCGCCGCAGACGCGCGCGTGGTCGCCACCTTCGTCACCAGCGACCAGCTTGACCTGATGACGGCGGGCGCCGACGGCACGCTGTATTTCGGCGGCGCGGGCGGCAGCCTGTTTGCGGCAAGCCCCGCAGGCGAGGTGCGCCGGCTGGCCCAGGGCTGGAGCCGCGTGCGCGGCGTGGCGCTGGACGAGCGCAACAGCCGCCTGTTCGCCATCGACGCGGGCGCGCAGGCCAGCGACCCGTCGTTCATCCGCATCGTGCCGATCGACTGATGGACGCTTGCGCCCATGCGCCTGGGCCACAATCGGCGGCATGGTCAAGCAAGTGTTGTCAGCGCACGCCCTGGGTTATGCGCAAGCCGACAAGCGGCTCGAAATCCTGCGTCTGGTGGGGCGGGACGGCTCCATCTCGCAAGCTGCGCGCGCGGCAGGCGTGAGCTACAAGGCGGCGTGGCAGGCCGTGCACACGCTCACCAACCTGGCGGGTGAGCCGCTGGTGGATTCGAGCGTGGGGGGCGCGGGCGGCGGCGGCGCGCGGCTGACGGCGGCGGGCGTGCGTTTGCTGGTGGCGGCCCGCGAGATGGACACGGCCCGGCGCGGTGTGCTGGCGCGGCTGAACGATGCGGCCACCGGCAGCGCCCTGGGCGGCCCGCGCACCAGCATGCGCAACCACTTGCGCTGCACCGTGCAGGCGCTGCACAGCGCAGGCGCGCGCGACCCGCTGGTGCGCGTGGCGCTGGTCATCGACGGTGGGGGGGCGCTGGCGGCCAGCATCACGCGCGAGAGCGCCGAGTTGCTTTCACTGGCACCCGGCCTGCCCGTGCTGGCGCTGTGCAAGGCCACTGCCGTGCGCGTGCTGGCCGATGCGGCTGACACGCCTGCACCGGCGGCGGGCGTTACCCATTTGCCGGGCCGCGCGCTGACGCTTTCGCGCGGCAATCTGCATGACGAGGCCACGCTGACCCTGGCCGGGGGTCAGCAGCTGGTGGGCTTTGCCGCCCGGCCCAACCGCCTGCGCGCGGGCAGCCGCTTGCGGGCGGAAGTGAGCGACAGCGCGGTGGTGCTGGCGCTGTCGGCGTGAGTGGTTTGCTTACTCGACCTCGACCACCATCTCGATTTCCACGCACGCGCCCAGCGGAATCTGCGCCACGCCGAAGGCGCTGCGGGCGTGCTGGCCCTTGTCGCCGAAGACTTCGCCCAGCAGCTCTGACGCGCCGTTGGTGACGAGGTGCTGCTCGGTGTAGTGGGGCGTGGAGTTGACCAGGCTGAGCAGCTTGACGATGCGCTTGACGCGGCTGAGGTCGCCGTCCACGGCGGCGCTCAGGGTGCCCATGAGGTCGATGGCGATGGCGCGGGCGGCTTGCTTGCCTTCGGCGGTGTCGAGGGTTTCGCCCAGCTTGCCCACCCAGGGGCAGCCGTTCTTGCGGGCGATGTGGCCGGAGAGAAAGACGATGTTGCCCACGCGCATGAAGGGGACGTAGGCGGCGGCAGGCGGGCTCAAGGGGGGCAGGGTGATGCCCAGGGCCTGGAGTTTTTCTGCGGGGGTCATGGGAGGTTCTCCGTAAGTGGGGTGGTGGAAAGCATACCTGTGTGCGGGGCGCTTTTGGGGATGGACGCGGTTGGGCGTTCGGCGTTGAGCGTGATTGTCGAATGCCGGAGCCATCCGCCGCTGCGTTGTGCGTCAACGCTCAACCGGCCATGCCGACGGGCGGCGCGTCTGTGAGGGTGGGGGCGCTGAAGGGCTCGACGGTGACGCCGACGCCGAGGGTGTGCTGGCCGCCGCCGTGGATGACGCCGCGCATGGGGGAGATGTCGGCGTAGTCGCGGCCGACGGCCAGGCGCACGAAGTCTTCGCCGGGGGTGCTCCAGCCGTGGCGGTCGTTGGTGGGGTCGAGGTCGTACCAGCCGTGGCCGTTGTGCCGGGCGGCGAGGTCGGGCAGGAAGACGGAAACCCAGGCGTGCGAGGCGTCGCTGCCGACCAGGCGCGGCTGGCCGGGCGCAGGCTGGGTGAGCAGGTAGCCGGAGACGTAGCGCGCGGGCAGGCCGAGCGCGCG
>JAUNTQ010000223.1:1711-2030 GCA_030538605.1 Pseudomonadota bacterium | reverse complement strand
TCTCGCGCGAGGTGACGATGGTGTGCGTGCAGCCGTTGGCCTTGGCCACGGCGGCTTTTTCGTCGGTGCTGACGGTGCCGATCATGGTCACGCCCATGGCGCGCGCCCACTGGCAGGCGATCAGGCCCACGCCACCGGCGGCGGCGTGGTACAGGATGGTCTCGCCGCCCTTGAGCGGGTAGACCTGCCGGAACAGGTATTGCGCCGTCAGGCCCTTCATCATCAGCGTGGCGGCGGTGCGGTCGGAGATGCCGTCGGGCAGCGGAATCAGCACCTCGGCGGGCATCACACGCGCCTGCGCATACGCGCCCTGCGGGCC
>JAUNTQ010000223.1:0-1701 GCA_030538605.1 Pseudomonadota bacterium | reverse complement strand
ATGAGGTAGCCCACGCGCTCGCCCACCTTCACGTCCGTCACCCCGGGGCCCACGGCCTCGACCACGCCCACTGCGTCAGAGCCCAGCCCGGCCGGCAGCGCCAGCGGGTAGCGGCCGGTGCGGAAATAGATGTCGATGAAGTTGACCGCGATGTAGCTGTGCCGCACCCGCGCTTGGCCGGGGCCGGGCGCGCCAACCTCGACGTCTTCGAACCGCAAGACCTCGGGGCCGCCGGTTTCGCTGAAACGTATGGCTTTGACCATGTTCTTCTTCCTTTTGGCGCGTTCAATCGAGCTTGATGCCGTAGGCCTTGACGATCTCGGCGTTGCGCAGGTACTCGGTGCGCACTTCGCCGGCGGCCTGCTCCAGCGTGCGGGGGGCGATGGGATCGAACCCGGCGGTGGCCGAGCGCTCCTTGAATGCCGCGCTGGCGGCGATCTTCTGCAGCCGCTCGTGGATTTGGCCGGCCAGCGCGGGCGGCATTCTGGACGAGGCGATCACGCCGACCCAGTTGCTGAAGTTGATGTCGGCAAAGCCCAGCTCCGTCAGCGTCGGCACATTGGGAAAGTCGGGCAGGCGCGTCTTGTAGGCCACGCCCAGCATCTGCACGCGGCCCGATTGCGCCAGCGGGCGCGAGGTGACCGCGCCGTCGAACATGAGCGGAATCTGCCCGCCCATCACCTGCGACAAGGCCGGTGCCGAACCGGCGAAGGGCACGTGTTGCAGGTCAAGCCCCGCCTTCTGGTTGAGGATGGCACCCGCGTATTGCGAGCTGGTGCCCGGCCCGTAGGAGGCGTAGGACAGCTTGCCCGGGTGGGCACGGGCGTAGGCCACGGCCTGCTTGAAGTCCTTGGCCGGAAAATCCGGCGCGGCAATCAGCACCATGGTCGACTGCGACATGAAGGCCACGGGCTTGACGTCCTTCAGCGGATCGAAGCCGCCTCTGAGCACGTGCGGAATCTCGGTCAGGATGTTGCTGGCCGTGACCATCAGCGCCTGCCCGTCGGCAGGCTGCGACAGCAGGTACTTCACGGCAATGGCCCCGCCCGCGCCGGGCCGGTTTTCCACCACCACGGGCTGCTTGAGCTCCTGCGCCAGCAGGTCGCTGATGATGCGCGCGGTGGCGTCCATGGTGCCGCCGGGCGGCGCGGGCACGATGAGCCTCACCGGCTTGTCGGTGAAGGCCAGGCTGGCGGTGGAAAAGAGCGCGGCGGTGGCGACCAGCGCGAGCGAGGCAAGGCGTGAAACGTGTGTCATGGGCGTGGGGTGGCCAGGCGGGCCGACAATGGGGGTGGATGGGCGAACGGAGGGCGGGGGCGCTTCAGGCGGCCTTGCGCAGAAAGCCCTGCTGGCCGCCGTTGCGGTTGGGCGCGAAGCCGTTGGCCAGCAGGGTTTCTTCGACCGTGTCGTAGAACACGCCGATGCGGCAGATCTGGCGCGCTTGTTTGGCGGTGGCGATGGGGCGGCCGAACTCGCGCGAGATGCGCACCAGCTGCTCGATCTGCTGCACCGTGCTCATGCGTTCGGTGCGCGACTGGTTCCAGATGTTGTCCTCGATGCCGCAGCGCACGTGCAGGCCCAGGGCGATGCCCATCATGTTGATGGGCAGCACGTTGCGCATCGAGCTTTCGACCGTGAGCATGGCACCGTCGGGCGTGGCGCGCACGAAGTTGGCCAGGTTGTAGAGGTTGGGCGCGTCCA
>JAUNTQ010000222.1 GCA_030538605.1 Pseudomonadota bacterium | reverse complement strand
CACGCGGTGGATGTGCTGGCGCAGCATGAGCGCCAGCGCGTCGCCCACCTGGTCGGACGGGCGCACGGTGACGAGCTGCCAGGCGGTGAAGTCGCCCACGGGCAGGGTGTGCAGGGGCGCGCCGTGCAGGATGGCTTTTTGCAGCGCGTTGGTGGTGAAGATGCCCAGGCGCGGGGGCGTGGCGGCGGTGTCCTGCACGAGCACGTTGGTGGTGCGCTCTTTCTGGAACAGCCTGACCACGCTGACGATGTCGGTGTGCGCATCGACCACGTGCGCGGGCCGCACGAAGGCTTCGTCCACGCGCGAGAGGTTGAGCGATTGCAGCTCGCCGCCGCTGTGCCGCTCGGTGAGGGCGCTGAGCTTGTGGCCCAGGTCGGAGAACAGCAGCGCGCCAAAGGTGGCGTTGGAGGCGATCAGCGCCTGCACGGTGGGGTGGTCCAGCGCGTAGGCCACCACTTCTTCCTCGGCCACGAAACGGCTGCTGGCGCGGCCGGCCACCAGGCCACGGCCATCGAAGCTGTCGTCAGGCCCGTAGTGGGCCACCACCTCGTCACCCTCGTGCTGCGCCACGCGGCCCTTGATGACGACGAACAGGTGCGTGGGCGCCTCGCCCACGGCCAGAATGATCGCGCCGCGCGGGTAGTAAACGATGTCGATGTGGTCGCGCACCAGGCGCTGCTCGTGCTGCGTGAGGCAGTCGAAGGGCGAGGCGCTGAAGTTGAAGGCGTTGGGCATGGGAGTCACATGAAAAAACAGCCGGACTTCCGGACGCGAAGGATTCGCGAAGGACGCAAGAAAGACCAATGACAAAGCTGCGTTAGCCGAAGGGCTGACTTGACAGCCGCTGCGACCTCATGGCGGTCGATCTCATAAACAAGCTGTCGGGCGTTTCGGCTGTTGGCTCCCTCCCCCGCTGGGGGAAGGCTGGGATGGGGGCTGACCACCTTGGATGAATCCACCGTGGCCGGCCCCCACCCCAACCCTCCCCCAGCGGGGGAGGGAGCAAGAAACGTCTGATGGCTTTTGAGCCAGACCACAAATAGGAGCTGCTTGCGCAAGTTATTCAATGATTTCATATGCTTTTTTATCTGAAATCGTTTTAAAGCGTACGCAAGCAGCTACTCTTTATTCATCTCCCATGCCCCTGCAGCCAGACGCGAAGAACGCGAAAGAAACCAGAAAAAATTTTGGCTGTTCCTTTTGCGTCCTTCGCGAATCCTTCGCGTCCTTCGCTTCCGGCAGTCCGGCAGTTCGGCAGTTCGGCTTTTCGGCTGTTCACGCGCCCCATTCAGCGCCGCACACCTTGCGCCACGCTTGCAGCCGCGGCCCACGCCTGATCGATGCGCGCATCGCCTTCAAGCTGCGCGCGCAGCATGGGCAGCGCATCCAGCCCCCAGAACACGCGCCCATCCGCCACGAAGCTGGGCACGCCAAACACGCCCGCCGCCAGCGCGGCCTGCGTGGCGTCTTTCAGCTGCTGCTTGACGGCATCGCTGCCCGCATCGCGCGCGGGCGCGAGCGCCTCGGTCAGCTGCGCCAGGCGCGCCGCATCATCGGCTGCCGCGCCGCCATGCCAGACGTGGCGCAAGACCGTCTCGCACACGAAGCGGTTGGGCGTGCTGCCGGGCCGCGCCGCCGCCCAGGCCAGGCGCAGCAGCGCCAGCGGGTTGAAGGGGTGGGCCGCAGGCAAGTCCAGCCGCACGCCCAGCGCATCGGCCTGCCAGCGCACGTGGCGATACGTCCAGTCGCGCTTGGGGGCGATCTCGGCCGGGCCCAGTTGGCCGTGGTGTTTGAGCAAGCCGGCGAACAGGATGGGGCGGTAAGCCACGTCATAGCCCAAACCCTCCAGCGCGCGCGGCAACTCCTCGAACGCCAGATGGGCATAGGGCGAGATGAAGTCCAGATAGAAGTCGATGTGTTGCATGACACGGGTTCAAGAAGCAGCCGAACAGCCGGACGTGAAGGACGCAAAGGACGCAAAAAACAATGACCTCATGCCCCCATTGCCTTGCCACCGGCACTGCCCTGTCCCTACTGTTCAGACCGGAGACACAGGTAACAGGCGAGCCAGGACATGGGTAACGCTTTG